>JBNJII010000026.1:0-36660 GCA_051749205.1 Thermodesulfobacteriota bacterium
CCATAAAAAAACATTTCGATCCCGAGATCCTGGACGTCTTTTTGAACAACTATGAAGAGATAAAAGCAGCAGCCGGAGAAAAGCCTTTTTACGATATCGAATAAAAAAGGGCCGTGCCCAACAGACACGGCCCTTTCCTGGCTTGTTGTAAACGACCTTGCTTAATACTGTCTTTTCATCCAGCCGGTCTCTTTATCGATGAGCACTTTTTCCACCAAGGATCCGTCCTGGGTGACAATAGTGGCTGCAAAAGCACCCTGCTCATCATTGTCAGTGACCTCACCCACCTTCAGGTTGGGGTTTCCAGCCACATAGTTTTCCGCAAGCTGCCTGGCCTGATCTGCTTGTAAAGGTTGGGCCGGCTGTTGCTGTTGCCCACCTTGGGGGCCGTATTGTCCTCGTCCCCATCCTTGCTGCATGCCTTGTTGTCCTCTGTGCATTCCTTGTCCGTGCATCATACCTTGCTGGCCACGCATCATACCCTGCCCGCGCATCATGCCTTGCTGGTCACGCATCATACCCTGCTGCCCGCCGCGCATCATGCCCTGACCTCTGTGCATGCCTTGTCCGCGCATCATTCCCTGCTGGCCTTGCATCATGCCTTGGCCGCGGTAACCTTGGTCCATCATGCCTGAACCCATTCCTTGCCCCTGGGCACCGGTTTGCCCGCACCAGGGGCAAAACCAACCCTGCCCTTGAGGACCATCCCCCTGGTCTGGGCCGGAACCTTGCTGCTGAGCCAAGACCACACCTCCAGCAATAACTAAAGCAAGTACGGATACTGCAATAAATACCCTTTTCATCATAATACGTCCCTCCAGTCTAAAGTTTCACAATTACATACCAAAATAGTATTCTTGGTTCTGCTCATGTCAACATGATAATTTAAGATTTATTCTTAACCTCCTCTGTTTAATGAGCTCTTGTATTTATGATCATGCAGTAAGGATGCCAACCTCTTTGATTTAAATTTTTACAATGAATCCAGAAAATTGGCATACAAAGACCACAGACTGACTTGTTTAACGTTTAAAACCTATACACCTTTGGCCGGCCCATGCATATTTTTTATACACCCATACGTTTTCATGCTTCCAATCCTCACCAGGCTGGACAACCTAAAAGATATTGAGTATAAACCTTCGGATTCATTTTGGATCTTCGTCGGGAAATCATTGAGCGCCGGATGGAGTAAAGCAAAACCGGATTGTTTTTCGAAAATCCCAGAACAGGCAGGCAGTACGGCCGGAATCAGCATGCGGTCAAGTATTTATTGACCAGGCTTTGCAAGAAAGCTAAGGTCCAGCCCTTTAAAATACTTCGTCTTTCGGCACTTCCCCTCCACAAAGGCAGCCGCGGCTTATGAGAACGAAGAGATCAGCCTTGAGAAGCTGCAGAAGCTTCTGGATCACCAAAGGCTGGCCGCCACGGAAATATACATCCAAGGCCTCAAAACCGACACGGAGAGGGTAACAGATATTCTGGGACGGGATGGCCCCCAGAAAACCAGAGAAACAACAGGAGCACATCTATGCAGCTGCAGTTGATCCGAAATGCAACCATGAAGATCACATATGCGGACAAGAGGCTGCTCACAGATCCCATGCTCTCAGCCAAAGGCAAGATGGGCTCTTTCGCCGGGGCAGCTAAGAATCCAACGGTTGATCTGCCCATGAATACCCAGCAGATCCTTAAAGATCTGGACGGGGTGATTGTCAGCCACGATCATCCGGATCACTACGATGGAGAAGCGGCTTCTCTTCTGCCGCGGAATATGCCAGTATTCTGCCAGCCGGGCGAAGCGGACAGATTGGGCGCAGATGGTTTCCAGGATGTACGTCCTGTACACCATGTGTACGATTGGGAGGGGGTGAGGATCACCCGGGTCGAGGGCAGACACGGCACAGGCAGAATGCAGCAGATGATGGGCGATGTGTCCGGATTCATCTTCCAGGCTGCCGGGGAGCCGACTGTCTATTGGGTGGGAGACAGTGTCTGGTGCGAGCCGGTGCAGCGAAATATCCGCGAGTTCAGTCCGGACATTATCGTCACCCATTCCTGCGGTGCGGCTTTTCCCGGGCAAGACCCCATCATCATGGACTGTGGACAGACCCTGGCCGTTGCCCAGGCAGCGCCGGAAGCTGTCCTTGTGGCCGTCCATATGGAGGCCCTGGATCACTGCCGGGTGACCAGAGAAATGCTGCGGCACGAGGCGGATCAAAACTCTATTGGCAGATCAAGGCTGTTGATCCCTCAGGACGGGGATTCCCTTTCCTTCTGATACTCCTGGAGGATGGATCATCCGCTCAGCTGCCGCAGGAACCGTAAAAAGTATTCTGGATCGTTCTATGACAGGTGCACCTTTGCAAGCTCACCAATATGCAGTCGGTGACCGCCTGGGGGTCACTCCTCCGGCTGAAGGGCATATGCCCATCTTTGGTCAGGGAAGCTTTGACCTGATCACCTTTGCTTCTGGCCTGAAGCCCAAAGCGATCAGGGACTGGACCAGGGGCAAGGCCGCCTACGGGGTGTATATCGAAAAAAGCATCCCGGTTTTTCTGCTCAACTTGGGATCCTCTTGGACCCTGGATGTGTACTTGAATATTTTTCTGGAATCCCATGCAGAAAGACGCCTGTTCTTTGAGGGTGACCCCAAGAACTTAAGCGTTCACCTGTACCTTGTATCAGTAACCGATGCGGTGGTCCGGGCCGTACGTTCTCTGGCATTTGATCCCCAGGAGATGCTCAAGATCAAGGAAGCCTGCTTCGACCAGCTCTCCAGCTACCCCTCAAAGGACGAATGCTTTATCGAGGCTGAGCTACTACTCAACCAAATGGACAGCAAGACGCTTCGTCGAAAGACCGCCATGCAGGCCTTTTAGGCCTTGTTATGTGCTGCTGAGAAGATGCCGCCTTATAAAATACGCATGCTCAATTCAGATGGTCTCCAAGACCTACTCACCCAGCCCCTGGAGCTTGGCCCGCAGACCATCTCCTGCCGGGCGATTCTGGCCCCCATGGCCGGTATAACCCATGTTGCCTTTCGGCAGGTCCTGGGCCAATTCGGTGGATACGGCCTGGCCTATACCGAGATGTGTTCGGCCAAAGCTATTGCCCATGGTCAAAAGGGGCAAACCGGATATTTTCTTTTTGCTGAACAGGAGCTCAAAAACCTGGTCTGCCAGATCATGGGCAGCGAGCCCGAGGATCTGGCCGCAGCCGCGAAGGTGATTGAAAAATGTGGCTTCTTCGGGGTGGATATCAACATGGGGTGTGCTGTGTCCCGGATTTGCCGCCAGGGAGCCGGGGCCGCCCTGCTCAAGGACCCGGACCGGGCGGCCCGGGTAGTCTCCAGAGTGCGCGGGGCTGTATCCTGTCCGATCCTGGTCAAGTACCGCACCGGTTGGGCCGATGATCCGTCCTTTGCCGCAGGCATGGCCAAGCGATTTGAGGACGCCGGGGCCGACGCCTTGATCTTCCATCCCCGAGTAGCTCCGGACAAACGTTCCCGCCCTCCTAAATGGGAGCGCATCACTGAAGTAGCCCGGGCCGTATCCATCCCGGTCTTTGGAAACGGCAATCTGAACACCCCGGAGGATGCGGCCGCCATGCTCGAACTGACCGGTTGTTCCGGGGTGGCTCTGGGTCGCATCGCCGCCGCCAGGCCTTGGATTTTCGCCCAAATGTCCCGCGGCCTTCAGCCCTCACCACAAATCATGGTCCAAACGGCCAAGGACATGGCCCGGGCCATCTGGAGCTGGTACCCAAGCCACATCGCCCAAGGTTTGCACAAGAGATTCATGACCTATTTCTGCGCCAACTTCGCCTTCGGCCACACCTTGCGGCCCAAGCTGTGCGCCGGCCAATCCCTGGAAGATATGGAGGCCAATATCGCCACTCTCCTATGTCCCTGTCCCCAGCTTTTGGACCGGCCCAATACCCTTTTGTTGACCTGGTAAAAAATTGATTCTTGTTCAACCATTCGACTGCGCCGCCGTATTTCTTATGTCCTCTCTCCTTGGAATTGACCTGGGGCTCAAAACCGGCTTTGCCCTGTACGATGCCCAAGACGGCCTGCTCTGGTACAGGTCCACCAACTTCGGATCCAAAGCCAGGCTCAAGACCGGGGTTTTCAATGTACTCAAGACCATTTCGGACCTGGAAAGAATTGTCCTGGAAGGAGGAGGAAATCTGGCCTGGGTCTGGGCCAAAGAGGCTGAAAGGCAAAATATCGTTTTTAAGCAAATCTCTGCCCAAACCTGGCGGGATGACCTCCTTCTTCCCAGGCAGGCAAGCAGCGGAATCAAGGCCAAGAAATCAGCCATTGAACTGGCTCTGCACATCATCCACTCCTCCAGGGCCCCCCGGCCGAAGACAGGGCTCAACTACGACTGTGCCGAAGCCATTCTTATCGGCTACTGGGGAGTACTGGACGCGGGCTGGATTTCTCCTTGATTCGCAGATGACATGAATACTTATTAAGATGCTACTTGATCACTGGAGAAGATTTGAATAAAGTACTCTGTTTCCTCAGGTGACTTCCTTACCAGACAGCCGGCTTTTCCAAGTGACAATCCTCTGTCTGTCACGTCTTCATTCATCAAGATCATCATCGTCGTCATCTTCCATGGTACCAAAATACAACTTCCCTTCAGCCATACCCAGGGCCTCGAAAGCCACCCCGGAAATATCTTCATCTTCATCTCTGGTCAGTCTTTCCAAGATCGACTGCGACTTTTGAGGCTGTATGGTACCCAAAGCCTCAATAGCATTCAATCGCACATCTTTGTCCGTCTCAGGAGAAACTGCCAGAGAAGAAATATGCTTCCAGGCTTCATCCAGCTCCCAGTTCCCCGCGGCCTGAACGGCATGATAATGGATCATTTCCTCCGGACTCTGCAGAGACTCCAGGATCTCATTCTCAAAGCCCTGGATATAGGTCATGCAAAACACTGCAGTCAGCTTCCAGTCTGCATCGTTACTGGAATATGCCTGCTCTATTGCCTCATAGTGCCAATCGGATTCGGCCCGCACTGAAGACTCCAGGGCGCTCCTGCGGATATTTTTGGGTACATTTTTATCGTGAAACAATGCATGCAAATTCTCCTGGATGGCCAGAAACACGTGCTCAGATATGGGCGCATCCTCAAAAATATCAAACTCCTCCAGATCGGTCAGCTCCAGGATCGGCCCCATGGATACGATGGCCTGCCGCCGCAATTCTTCCGGCTCATCCGCATTTATGGCCACCTCAAGTAAGGCTTGGGCCAGTTCATCGTTCATGACTACCGGATCGCCTCCCAGCTCGGCAGCCAGCATGCGATCCTCCAAGCTCCCCTTTGGATCAAGTACAGCCTGAAGAAATATCTCACCTGCATCTTCCGGCCATTCCCACGGGTCCATGTTTTTCAATCTATTCAGGTACATATTTTCTCATTGATCAGGGGCAATCCTGTTTGATAAGGGTAAACAATAATAATTGTAGCTTTCTAACTGTTTCCATCTGTCTTGACCAATGTATTATCAAAACCGCAGAGTAAAAGCAGTTCAAAATGCTTATGACCGGTTTAAAGTCCGGTCTTTGCCGCGCTCAAAGCTTATCGGGTCGAAGACGTCAGCTTACAATTCCAGAAGCTCAACACATTCTGAATTGTCAGCAACCGATTTGCATCTATTCATCAATATCCACGAACTCAAATTCAAGGCCTTTAAGCACCCGCTCGTAATTCCAAAGCAGCGACGATTGCTTGTTCGCGCCCATCCAGATGCAGGCCACCGCGTAACTGTAGGAATCCTGCTCAGGGAGTTCGGAAAGGCGCATGCCCTCCCTGACTTGAGGAATTATGGTCGTTCCAGGTACCTTGGCTGCGGCAGCCTCGACCTCCTCGGGGCTTGGCACGCGGGCAACCTTGGCGTCCTTGAAAAATACCCGGTAAAAGAACTCAGCCGCCACTCCATATCTGCCTTCGTCCCGCGGCATATCAGGTTTCCGCCCAAGGGCCAAATCCACTGTTACCTGCTGATGGCTCACCCCGTCAACCTTCTCAAAGGCATCGCAGTGACTTTGCGCTATCCGGGTATTGATCTCCAAAAGCCAAATGCGATCCTGCACCTCGTCCCAAAAGAACTCGATATTGAAACCACAATTGTCATAGCCGACATGGTTCATGATGGTCTTGGCCAAAGCTCCCATTTTGTCCTGTATATGCCCGGGCAGCTTCGAGGGATAGAGATAATAAAAAAAGCTCAAAACCTGGGGGTAGCGAACGGAGTCCACCACCCCGTAGGGCACGACCTCGCCTTGGTACACATACCCCTCAAGGGTGCATTGGCGTCCGCCTATGACCTGCTCGGCCATGCAGAAACCGCCGTTCACAGCCCGAATATTTTCCGGCAGGTCAATCTGGTTGAGGACGAAGTTGAACGGTTCGGAGATGGAATCAATCTCGGCCCGGAACCTTTCCCTGGCGTAGTCAAAATCTTCCGGGTTATCGATCCGAAACCCGAGGCGCGAGCCTGAAGACTTGATAGGCTTCACAAAAAACGGAAAGGCCAGATTGGCCTGCCCTATCTTGGACAGGGCCTGATCATCAAATGGATCGAAAGCCGTAAAGGCCGGGACATGTTCCGGGATCACCTCGGCTTGGGTCACCCGGCTCCAGTATTTATGTTCACACTTGAGCAGGCTCTCCAAAGACGTCGAACGTGTGCCGAACTTGGTGCACAGCAGCGGCAGCATGGTGGATACCGGAAAATCCATGTATCCGACGATGGCATCCACCGTGCCGTCGAATTCCGCAAGCTGGCGCTCCGCAATCTCCAGCATGGCCGGGATATTGAAGATCTCGGTCTCGTAGACAATTGCCGGATCGAGCAGCCCATGGAACTCGACATCCTCCACTCCGCGCAGCCGCTTCAACCGCTGTGCATTCAGATCGTTGAGACCTATAACAAAAACATTTTTCTTCATATTCCTTTCCTATGCCGGGCGGTCAGATCCCGCCCGGTGGGGCAAAATCACGTACTGATCGGGGCCACGGTACGGAAGCTGCGTCCCTTGAGACGCTGGATGGTGCCCTGGATGTCGTCTATGAGCAAAAGGAGCAGGTCCCCCTCCGAGGCCTGGTCCATTGCCAACCCAACAGCCTCGTACTCATCCATGATCACCTGGGCTTGACAGGCTGTTTCGGCCTGGGATGCTCCACGCCGGATCAACTCCGCCGCTTGTCCCGGCTGACGTTCGCGCGGGTCTGATTCACAGACAAAAAGTGCATCCAGCATGCTTCCGAGCTGTTTCCCCAGGTCCATCAGATCCTCGTCCCTCCGGTTGCCCGGGGCACTGGCCACCCCGATACGCCGCTGCGTTCCCAGTCCACGCACCAAAGGTTCAAGGGCTTTCAAGGCCGGCACGTTGTGGCCATAGTCTATCAGACAGCGAATACCGTCGGCTTCTATCAGGTTGGTACGCCCCGGCAGCTGGCCAGGCGTGGGATGGAAGGTGGCCAGCCCCATGCGGATATCGCCGAGGCTCAGCCCGTGGGCATGACCCACGGCCGCAGCAGCCATGGCGTTCTGTATGTTGAATGGAGCATGCCCCTCAAAGGCGATGGGCACGTCGTTGACTTCGATCACCTGAGCCTCCACCTGGCCCTGGCACATGACGATCCAGCCGTTTTTGACAGTAAAAACAATTCCGTGCCCAGCCACATGTTCACTCAAGGCGGCCTTATCCGGATCCATTGTAAAATAAATGATCCGTCCCCGGGACCAGTACGTGCCCTGGTCCATCACCCGCTGGTCGTCGGCATTGAGAACGCAGAACCCCTCAGGCCTCACCGCATCCACAACCACTGTCTTGCACCGGGCGAGCTCGTCCAGAGTGTGGATATCCCTTTCCCCCAGATGGTCGCTGGCAATGTTCAGCAATACGCCCACGTCGCAGGCGTCGAAGCCCAGCCCCCGGCGCATAATGCCGCCCCGGGCCACCTCCAGCACTGCATGATCCACCGTCGGCTCCTTGAGCACGGTCTGGGCCGCCATGGGTCCGCTGTAATCGCCGCGCATGATAATGTGATTGTCGATCTCGATGGTCCCGGTACAAGCCATGCCCACCTGCCGCCCGGCCTGACGCAGCATGTGTGCGGTCAATCGGGTGGTCGTGGTCTTGCCGTTGGTTCCGGTGATGGCCGTAATCGGGATCCGCCCGTCGCCGCCATCCGGAAAGAGCATGTCCACCACTGCCTCGCCCACTGGACGCCCTTTGCCGTGTGTAGGCGATAGGTGCATGCGGAAGCCGGGCCCGGCATTGACCTCGACCACCCCGGCGGACTGCTGCTCCAGAGGCTTAGCCAGGGTCTCGGCCAACAGATCGATACCGATGATGTCCAGTCCTATCAGCCGGCCCATGCGCTCGGCCGCGTATTTCACCTCCGGATGCACATCATCGGTCAAATCGGTGGCTGTCCCGCCGGTGGAGATATTGGCCGTGGTTTTCAGCCATACGATCCCGCCCTCGGGGATCACGCTGTCAAAAGTCAGCCCGGCCTGCTCCACCAGCCGCCTGGTCTGATCATCGATGTGGATCTGGGTCAGCAGGTTCTCATGCCCCACTCCCCGGCGTGGATCCTGGTTCTCTTTGTCGATCAGCTCTTTGAGTGTGGAGCTGCCGTCGCCCTGGACATGGGCCGGACGCCGCCGGGCTGCAGCCACCAGCTTGCCGTCAATGACCAGCAGGCGGTGGTCCTCGCCCTTGATATAGGTCTCCACCACCACCGATTCATGGTGGACCAGGGCGGTCTCAAATCCCTCGCGCAGCTCAGTCTCATTGGAGATATTGGTCGTAATCCCCCGTCCGTGATTGCCGCTGAGCGGTTTGGTCACCACCGGATAGCCCACTGCCTCGGCAGCCTGCACCGCTTCCTGAAAGGTACAGCAGACCCAACCTTGGGGCACAGGTATACCTGCATCCTTGAGGATTTGCTTGGTCCAATCCTTGTCGTCGGCAATTGTGTGCCCAATGATCCCGGTCTTCCAGGTCACTGTGGTCTGAAAGCGCTGCTGATGCACTCCCTGGCCGAGCTGGATGTAGCTGGTGTTTTCAGAGAGTCGGTAATACGGGATGTCGCGGGCTAAGGCGGCTTTTACGATGGAGGCAGTGGACGGTCCGAGCATATTCGCATCCCGAACCTCCTTGAGCCGGTCGATAACCGCTCCTACATCTACATCGCCGCCCCGGTAGAGACTATCTACGATCTGAACAGCCTCGCATCCCGCAGCCAGACCACAGGCCTCGTCGCGATAGCGGTACAGGACCACATAAATACCGCGGTCATTGGTGTCCACTGCCTTGCCGTAACCAACTAAAAAGCCAATCATGTTCTGCAGCTCTATGGTCACATGTTCAACCATGTGAGCGGCATAGGTACCTCGCTGCACCCGCTGCAAAAAACCGCCGCGCTCACCAACTGAACAGCGGTGCTCATATATTCCTGGCAGAAGTTTCAGCAGCCGTTCGGCTAAGCCGGGGACCTGGTCGCTCGGTCGTTCTTCAAGATCGCCGATATCCAGGCGCATGAACATTGTTAAGTAACGACTGTAATAGTTGGGCCCTCTCAGGGCTCGATGTTCCAGTATGTGCACATTTCATCCTTTGTTGCCTAGAATTCAGCGTATCAGGCTGAATGAACTTTCCTTTCATATTTTGAGAACATTGGTCCTTGGACGCGACCAGTACCGCATTACCGAAAATTCCACGTCTACTCAAAATTTGGTCCCAATTCTATATTTGAACCTGAATTGAAAGACCTGTCAAAGACAAACATCATCGTTTCCATTCCAGATCAGGCCTTTGGAATTGGCCCCCGGGCGGTGATCAGAGTCCCCCTTTTCTGCTCTTTGTGGTATACATTCACCGTATTGAGCGTTTTTGACAAAAAAGGGCCGGAGCCGAAATCTCCGAGCCTTTTTTGTGGTGGTGCATTGGAGCCTGAAAGGTTGCAAAAAAGAAAACCTATTCCAGCTGACCTTTTTTCAGCCCTGGAATCGACAGCCGGGCTTCAGCATAGTCCAAAAGGATGGAAATAATGGTCACCGCAGCCAGATAAATCATGGCTGCGGCAAAAAAGGTGGGAAAGATCTTGAAGGTCTTATAGCCGATCATTTTGGAGACCCCGAGCAACTCCTCCACTCCGATAGTAAAGGACAGGCTGGCAAACTTCAGAATTCCGATGCATTCATTCGACCAGGGAGCTATAACTACCCGAACGGCTTGGGGAACGACCACCTTCCTGATAATCTGTATCCTGCTCATGCCCAGAGACTCAGCAGCCAGAATCTGCTCTCCCTTGACAGTTTCAATGGCTCCCCGAAAGTACTGGGCCTGATACCCGGAAGAATTCATGGTCAAAGCCACAGCAGCAGCCGGAAATGATGGGAGATCGATACCAATGCTCGGAAGTCCGAAATAGACCAGAAAGAGCTGCACCAGGAGCGGGGTGCCCCGAAAGAATTCTGAATAGCCGATACAGGCCAATGAGAGCGGCTTGTTGCCGTAGACCTGACCAAAGGCCAAAAGCAGACCGAATAGGATACCAAAGCCGATAGCAATGGCCCACAGTTCCAGGGTAACCACAAAGGCCTGGAGCAACTCGGGAAGAATGCTGATCATATAGTCCATATGCCCAAAGCCTTTATTGCTCCTCGATCTTGTGCAGGAACTGCCTGGTGCGTTCATGGACGGGGTGGGAGAACTGCTCAGGAGGGCCTTGTTCTATGATCTTGCCTTTTTCAATAAAGATAATCTCGCTGGACACCGCCTGGGCAAAGCCCATCTCGTGGGTAACGATGAGCATGGTCATCCCTTCTTTGGCCAAATCCTTCATAATAATCAGCACCTCGCCTATCAATTCAGGATCCAAGGCTGATGTCGGCTCATCAAAGAGGATCAATTTGGGCTTCATCCCCAGGGCCCGGGCAATACCCAACCTCTGTTTCTGCCCCCCGGAAAGCTCGGCCGGATAACGAAACATCTTGTCCTTAAGGCCGACTTTTTCCAGAAGTTCCTGGGCATTCTCTCTGGCCTGTTTGCGGGGCACGCCCTTAACCGTTGTCGGCCCCAGGGTCACGTTGTCCAGAGCGGTCAGATGAGCAAACAGGTTAAAATGCTGGAACACAAATCCTATGTCCTGTCGACATATATTTTTGTTCTTGTTACTGATCAAGACGTTATCCAAAAATATCTTGCCCCTGTCGTAGGGAGTGAGCAGGTTGATGCACTGCAAAAGAGTGCTTTTGCCTCCTCCAGACGACCCAATAAGCACCTTCACTTCATTGGGGTACAGGTGAAATGAGATGCCGTCCAAAACCTTGCCCTGCCCTGTATAGCTCTTCTCAAGGTCCTGAACCAGCAAAAGAGGTTGTCTGCTGTTCATTGAAAGCCCTTTGTGGTCACGCCGGGGATGGCCAGTTTTACTTCCAGATAACGCAAAAATTTGTTGCCGCTGGCAGTTATGATCAGGTAGAATACGGCCACAGTCAAAAATATAGGAATGGCCATGCCGGTTCGGTCCACGATCATCTTGGCCCTGGTCATCATTTCCACCACTCCCAACACGTAGACCAGTGATGAATCTTTGACCATAGTCGACCACTCATTGGACCAGGCCGGGATGGCCCTGCGCAAGGCCTGAGGCAAAACCACCCTCAAGATGATCTTCAGTTTTCCCATGCCCAATGATTCGGCGGCATCAATTTGGTCTTTGCCCACTGATTGGATCGACCCCCGAAAAATTTGGGACTGATAGGCTGAACTGCGTATGCTCAGGGCCAGCACTCCAGAGACAAAGGCATTGAGCTCCAATCCGATATAGGGCGCCCCGAAGTAAATCAAAAAAATGGAGAATAGTACAGGGATCCCCCGAATGATCCGTTCGTAGATGAACATGAGTACGGCCAGGGTACGACCGCTGTAGACCTGAATGGAAGCAATCGGAATACTCATGACAAAGCCGGCACTCAGAGTTATGAAGATGATCTCCAGGGTCAGAGTGAGGCCTTTGAGTATGGCCGGAATGCTGTTCCAGGTCACAGTTGCTGTGGTCAAGAATTCCTGAATGGCTCTGACTCCTTATCAAAAGGTCCGAACCGACCCTTCGTTCCGAATATGCTGAATAAAAGACCGGTTGCCCTCATGTCCATAATTTGTCTGGGAACCGGTCTTACCCTGAACACGCGGACAAAACCTTACTCTTCCTCAGGTCCAGCCGCCGGAATGGTCGGCGGAACTCCCCATTTGGAATAGATCTCGGATAGTTTGCCGGATTCGATCATTTTCTCCAGTCCAGAATTCAGAATAGGCAAAAGCCCCTTGGGATCGCCGTCTGGAACAGCAAAGGCCAGATACTCATTGCTGGAGACTGTGCCGACGATTTTTAGAGGCATTTCCTTAACATAGCTCTCTGCTGTGGGGGCATCCACGAACACAGAATCGATCTTGCCTTTAATCACGGACTGCAAAGCAGCAACATAGCTGTCATATGTTTTCAGCTTGGTATCAAAACCCTTTTCAACAAGGTTCTCACGCACCCAGTCAGCACCTGTGGTGCCGCTGTTGGCCGAGGTCACTGCCCCGTGAGTAAGGGCTGTTATGGGGTTGAGATCCGAATCTTCAGCCACAACTATGGCGAAATCGACTCGATAGATTGGACGGGTGAAGTCCATAACTTTTTTGCGCTCCTGGGTGATGGACATTCCACCAAACATTCCGTCGACCTTGCCTTGGGCCGTACTGGCAATGCAAGCATCCCAGGGCATATTCTGAACCTCGATCTCAACATTTTCCGAAGCCTCTATGGCTTTGATCATCTCGATCTCTATTCCAGCAAACTCACCATCCTCATTCGTGAACTCCCAGGGCTTGTAGGCAGCATGGGTAGCCATTTTGAAGCTTTTCTTTTCGGCAAAGACTTGAGATTGCAGTCCGATAAAGGTCAGAACTGCGATAACCAGCATACATATTGCGGGACTTCTTCTCATGATTTTTTAACCTCCTGATAAAGGTGAAAGAGAAAGGCTCAATAAGGATAAGAGTGTTTATTGTTGCATAGATATCACCTCCCACTTGCAATCGTCTGGGCAAACTTTTCCCAGTCTGAACAGAAGAAACAGATTCTGAAAAAATTCCCTCAAACACACAAAAAGCTTCTCTTGATCTGGGACCGATCTTATGGAATAGTAAAAAAGCAGAGCATCTGTGCAACTATGCTCATTTTTTTATTTTTTTGACTGAAAAAGTATAAAATGTCAATGAAAATCCTTGTATTCAACGTCTTAGGCTTGAACAAGCTCTGCAAATGAATGCTCAATACAGAAGAAGCAGAGATTTCTTCTACCGTCCACCCTTTGTCCAGAATTTATGAGGTCATGCCATGTTCAACAAAAGCCCAGATCTGTTTCCGGTCAAAAATCACTTTGCCTACCTTTCCCACTGCAGCATCTCTCCTCTGTATGCACCTGCACGGGACCAGGGGGCTGAGGTTCTCACAGCCCAAACCCAGCGAGGTATCCTGGGCAACATGGAATATAGCTCTGTCCTGGACAGTCTGCGCACCCACCTGGCCTCCATCTTGAAAACAGAACCGGACAATTGTGCATTTGTCAAGAACACCTCGGAAGGCATGGGCATGATAGCCAATGGGTTCCCCTTCAAGCCAGGGGATGAGATCATCAGCTACATCCATGAATATCCGTCCAATCACTATCCATGGAGGTTGCAAGAACATCGTGGAGTCAATCTTCGATTGCTGCCGAACCAGAACATGGCCGAGAGAGCCAAGACATCCAAACCCTGCGGTTGGTCCATAGATGATCTGGAAGCACAGTTCAACTCAAATACACGTATGGTGGCTATCAGCCATGTTCAATTCTCCAGCGGTTTTGCCGCTGATCTGAAGCAGCTCGGGGACCTGTGCCGCCGGAATAATATCCATCTGGTGGTAGATGCAGCTCAGAGCCTGGGATGCTTACCTATCACCCCTGAAGAATGGAACATCTCAGCTATAGTCGCCTCAGGCTGGAAATGGCTTTTGGGGCCTGTGGGCACCGGTGTTATATTCACCACCCCGGCCTTTCGAGAAAAGCTGGACCATGTCCTGACCGGGGCAGAACTTATGCGTCAGGATTGCGACTATCTCAATCATACCTGGAATCCGCATTGCAGCGCCAGACGTTTTGAGTACAGCACATCCCACATGGCCCTGGCTGCGGCCCTGGACACCTGTCTGCGGGAGATTCATGTTTTTTATGGTGTGGATGCTCTGCAGTCAGAGACCTTCAGGCTCCAGGATATGCTTTTACAAGAACTTGATCAGGACAAGTACACCCCGCTGGTGTTTGCTGACAATCACCGTTCCGGCATCCTCTCTCTGATCTGCAATCAGCAGGAACCGGAAGCTGTCCAGGAGCTGCTCAAAGGCCGGGGGGTGATTGCCTCAGCTCGAAGCGGATATCTGCGTCTGGCCCCTTTCTTTTCCAACACGGAAGAAGAAATCGAGAAAACGATTTCAGCCCTGAATGCGTTATAGCTCACAGTCAAGCATCTTTGACCAATCAGTCAGGTACAGACAACTATCTGCTTAATACTTCACGCACTGCCACGGCCAGGGTCTGCATATCCAATGGTTTTGGCAAGTATTTGGCAAAGCCGAGATCTTTGGCTGAATCATTGGAGACTCGGTCGGAATAACCGGTACACAGGATGATGGGCATGTTTTGCTGAAGCTTCAGAATCTCCTGGCTCAACCTGTCTCCAGTTAATTTGGGCATGGTCATGTCCGTTATAACCAGATCGAATTGCTCCGGGCTGACTTTTATCATTTCCAAAGCTTGAAGAGGATCAGTGGTGCTGGTTACAGTATATCCCAAACGTTCTAATCGCTTTCTATTGAGTTTGACAATCATTTGGTCGTCATCAACAAAGAGGATACGTTCATTACCAGTGGGGATATCGTGACTGACCTCAGGTTGGGATACACTGTGTTCCTTTTCTTGGGCAGGCAAATAGATCTCAAACATTGACCCGGTACCAATTTCACTGTGAACTTTGATTCCGCCCCCGTGACTGTGCACAATCCCTAAAACAACGGACAGACCAAGCCCGGTACCTTTGCCCACCTCTTTCCGCGTGAAATAGGGGTCAAAAATTCGCGGCAGATCATCAGCCGGGATACCGTGACCAGTATCTTTCACAGCCAGTTTCACAAAATCTCCGGAAGACAGGTTCTTGTCAAAGGATGCTTCCCTTTTGGTTAACGAAACCCTTTCCAGATAAACCTCAATGGTGCCCCTACCTTCCATAGCCTGGGCAGCATTGGTACACAAATTCATGAGAACTTGATGGATCTGGGTTCCATCCACCTGAACAAAAGGCAGCTCCCGGGGAAAAGACATCTGAAATTCAATGCTCGTTGGAATGGTGGATCGAAGGAGTTTCATTCCCTCCTTGATGATCGGCCGAATATCGATAACCACTTGTTCCTGGCGTCGATTCCTGGTAAAAGTTAAAAGCTGTTGGACAATATCTCGGGCACGCAAGCTGGCGGTTTTCACTTTATCCAGGGATCTCTGGACTGGACTGGATGTGGGTATTTCATTTTGAGCGATTTCAGTGTACCCAAGAATAACCCCCAAAATATTATTGAAGTCATGCGCGATACCGCCTGTCAGGGTACCTAAGGCCTCCATTTTTTGTGATTGTACCAGAAGATTATTGTATTTTTCCCTTTCTTGTTCAAGTTCAAGCCGGTCGGTGATATCACGGATGAGTCCGATATAACCAATCACATCACCACTGCTGTCCAAGAATCTAAATGCATTTGTCTCGCCTGGAAAGATATCTCCAGATTTTTTCCGGTAATCAAGGGTTACATTAAAGCTTGGGTTATATTCTGTGTTTTGGAGGAGCTGCCCAAAATGGAGAAACTGTTGCCTGTCCGCATAAAACATTTCTGTCTTTTTGCCTTGAACTTCCTCCAGGGTATAACCGAACAAATCGCTAAAGGCTTGATTGCAGGAAATGATATTTTGCTGCAAGTCAGTTACCAGAAGGGCATCACGGATACTATGAAATAATGTTCTGTATTTCTGTTCGCTTTCTCTAAGAGCCTTGGTCCTTTCAGCAATTTTTTCCTCTAAATTTTCCTGATATTGCCTTATTATTTCATTTTGTTTGTTATTCTCAGTTATTAAAGCAATCAAGTTTAAGGTGTTTTCAATATATGGCTTAAACCTTTTGAATAAATAAACATCATTTGGTTCAAGAATCAAAAATCCATATATATCAAAAATAGTACTTATTTTTATACACTTAACACTATATTTTTTTTCAAAATAAGATAATATATTATCCTGATTCTTCTGTGTACTCACTGAACTTTTTATAACATCGAATAACTTTTGACAATCCAATTGGCCAGGAAAATCATTTTTTCCTTCCCAATAATATTTATTTTGTAGAAAAACTCCTACAGAATTTATCCAAAAAAGATCAAAGAACCCTCTGCAGAGGAACCGGATCAGAGACTGACTATCCTGCATCAGATGTATTGTGCTCTGGATGAGGATAATCTTCCCAAGAGTTTGAGTGTCCGAGTCAGAATTCATGAACAAACCTAAGGGGTCAGATGAGTGGGTTTCTATGCATCAATCAAGATTCTTGATGCACCCTTTGTTGATATCCCTTCAGGAAGTCTTTCGGTTCTATATAACTGGGGTTTTTGACTAATTGTCCACGGACAACCATCAGAGGATGAACGCTGAGCATATCCATAATGACGGCCCCGTCAAATCTGCGAGCGTCATACTGGCAAACCGTCGTCAGTGGATACTCATGAAGAATATTATTCAGCTGGGCCTCGTATTGGACCAGTTCTTGGAAATTGGCCCTTCCCTCAACTAAAGCCCAGGACATCTCCCCTGCTCCCCGAGCCCCTGCGAAACCTTCCTGTATGGCCTGCTTGTAAAAATCTCCAACAATATTGAGCATGTAATCCGCTGTAAAATAATGATCGGGACAGCATGTATAATGGCCAGGTATTATATCAAAAGCGTTTTGCGCATCTGGCACATCAACACCCAACGCACTCATTTCTTTTTTTATTTCATGTGGAGATATGTCATCGACAAGATAAAGCAATTTCTCATTTTCCAGAAGACCTTGCTTGAGAAACTTGGCCACTGTCTTTTTTCTTTCCTGATCGTCATTGTAAAGATAGATAATGTGTTGTCCTTCCGAGAATTTTTCATCTGAGAAACCCATTGATATCTCACGTTTCTTCTGGCTCACGGCCACCTCCTGATCTTACAGATACCATCATTCTCATAGAGACAATTTCTTAAGTAATTAATAGCTGCATTATTTCTGGGTGTCAATAGCACTCCTGCTCCACTTTCGATTCTTTTCCCTCATTCCCGCGGATGTGCTGTGGCTTCTCAGGCTGTATAGTCCCCACAGGCCTCACTAGTATTCAATCGCAGATCCTTGTCTGTCTCTGGAGAGAGGGCCAGAGAAGAAATTTGCTTCCAGGCTTCCTCCATCTCCCAGTTTTCCGCGGCCTGAACGGCAAGATAATGAATCATTTTCTCCGGACTTTTCAGAGATTCCAAGATCTCCTCCTCAAAACCCTGGACATAGATCATGCAAAACACAGCAAGCAAGGCCTGGGCCAGCTCATTGTTCATGACCACCGGATCTCCACCCAGTTCGGCAGCCAGCATGCGATCTGCGAGGCTTTTTTCCTTGTCCAATAAAACCTGGACAAATGCCTCACCTGCATCTTCCGGCCATTCCCATGGGTGCATGTTTTTCAATCTGTTCAGGGAGATAACTTTCTCCTTGATCAAGGACAATCCTGTTTGATAGGGTTTAAACTCATAATGTCGCTTCCAAACTGTTTCCTCTGTCCTGACCAACGCATTATCAAAACCGCAGAGGAAAAGCAGCTCAACCCTGGAATTTTGGGCTGACTCCAACCTCGGAAACCTGGACCCTGCAAGAACTGCTGAGTGAGCTGGAAAGGGAATCCAATGCTATGAGATGATAAAATGACCCGCGAGCAGTGAGTTGCCTTTTGCCATAAATGCGAATATATTGGGCACATAATATGAACATTTCTTCTTTTTGAGGATCATGGCCCAAAAATTAAGTCAGCTCTATTTCCTAACAGTATAATATAAGGAGAATGGCCGTATGTTGAAGACAATCCTTTTTCCCACAGATTTCTCAGAAGTCTCGTTCAAGGCCTTAGATGCTTTTGAAAATCTGCAACTGGCCGGGGCGGAAAAAGTCATCCTCCTCCATGTGGTAGACCAAAGAAATTTTCATATCATGGAGGGTAACGGTTATGCCAATGCCAAGGAATTAGAAAAACAATTAGAAAAACATAGCATGGACTATGCCAAGAGTGAATTGGAAAAAATGGCCCCAAAGATTAAAGAGCAAGGGTTTACTGTCGTTCCCAAGGTTGTCATGGGCATCCCGGTGCAGGAAATCTTAAAAGAGCAAAAAGAGGATGAGGTTTCACTCATTGTTCTTGGCTCGCATGGCAAGAGCAACCTGGCCGAGATATTTCTCGGATCGGTGGCCGAGAAAGTTGTCCGTAAATGCACCAAGCCAGTACTGGTGATAAAACGGTAACTAAAGAGAGTATACCCAAAGGAGTATGCTCTGCAATCATAATCTAAGGAGCACGTCCATGAACCTGGAACAGGCTATGACCACAGCCTTGCAGTACGAAAACCAGCTCCGGGATATCTATCTTCAGGGTGTCCGGGACACAAAAGACCCGAAAGGGAAAAAGATCTATCAGGACCTGGCAGACGACGAACAAAGCCATATAAACTACCTGGAGCACAAACTGCAGCAATGGAAAGAAACCGGACAGATCACGGCGGAAAAATTGGAATCCGTCGTTCCGCCCGTAGAAGTCATCCGCAAGGAGGTCGCAAAGGTATCTTCCTCTATGTCTCAAAAAGACAGCGGGCTGCAAGAACAACATTTGAGCAAAGCCCTGGAACTGGAGAAGGAAACCAGTAGGTTCTATCAACAGATGGTTTCAGAGCTTTCTGAAGAGGGACAAGCCATGTTCTCCAGATTTCTGGAGATCGAAGACGCCCACGTTGAAGCGGTCCAGTTTGAGCTGGACTATATCACTCATAGCGGCACCTGGTTCGGCTTTGAGGAGTTCAACTTGGAAGTGGAGGGATAACCCCTGAAGGCGAGAACGGAATCAGCTGGCAGGCAGGACACGGCTTTTTGAGCTTTCTGCTCCTGGACAGGATCATCGGCGACGGAATGAATGAAAAAGGTCTTGCTGCTGGAGAGGTCTATCCCGAAGGGTTCGCTGCATACCTCGAATACGATCCAGACCTTTCAGATCATAGCTTGTCGCCCACCGACGTAAGAAAAAGCTCCCATATGCTATCGAGCTCAATGAGATTCTGCTGCTTGATCCATAAAGCAATATGGGTCTCGGTCCTGAAAGACGTCCAATCCACTGCTGTGAATCACAGCTAAACATCCTCCACAAACAGGCCGTATCGGACACTCTCTGCACTCCTGTGGTCCCTGTCGATATCTTTGGGCCAGTTCCGAGTCATAGATTTCTTCCAAGCTGTGGGCAAAGATATTTCCCAAGGGCGAGGGAAACTTGCGGCAGGCATGGACTTGGCCATCACATAAAACAGACACAAAATTAAAGGCAGCCCCGCAGCCATATCCGGTACATCCCCCGAACAAAGGACTCTTTTGGGTGTAGCGGGCGAGATTGAAAAGATTGTCCTTACATCTCATAACGGGCACATCCACAGCCTTTTTCTGGTATGTATAGAGGAGATCTTGGAATGCATCTGGCTCCGCTGGGGTAAGATAAGCTCCAGATCCAACCATGGACAACCTGTTGAAAGTGAACAGATCGGCCCGACCTTGAAGCATTGCAGCCAGCTCCAGAACCTGCTGGGTGTTGGCCTTTGTCAGGGTCAGCATAACCATTGAGAAAATGCCCATTTTTTTCAAGATGCGCAGAAAATCAAGGACGCTCTGAAAATGGCCTGACCCCCGGATATAATCATTGTGCTCCGGCAGTCCTTCCAGACTGAGCTGGTAAAAAGATATCGGCCCCTTATGCTGCAGATCCTTGAGCTGCTCCTCCGAAGACGGATTTCCCAAGATACCCACAGTAAATCCATGATCTACCGCTGCCTCATGAATCGCTGTCAAATGAGGATAGAGCATGGGGTTTCCACCGGTGAAGCTGACCTGTCCGCGAACCCTTTTTTGGCTGCAAAAACGATGGAACTTGTCCAAAACGAGCAAGGCATTCTCCAGCTCCAGGGGGGGTCTGCTTTCCCGGCCATAGCAATGCCTGCACTGCAGATCGCAGGCCTGGGTCACATGCCATTGCAGAGTGAACACATCCGCAGTCAGATATTTTTCAGCCCATGGGGCTTGGGTTTTGAATGTGCTCGAATCCCGCCGAATCAGGCTTTGTCCTCGGATCAAAATATTGTTTTTCACCGCCTGATGGATGACCGGCCAGATGAGGGAGGGCCGATATCCGGTCTGCCTGGCTGCCTCAGGAACAGAGATATCCTCCACAACCAGCTTTAAGGCCAGAAGGTCATTGTCGGTGGCCGGCCGGTAATGAATGTGGCCGTTATTTCCTGGCCAGACCAGAACTCTCTCTTGACCTGGGTGGGGAAGCAGTATGTTCTTGGCTTGGTTATCCGAAATCAGGGCCCAAAGATTCATCCAAGTCAGCTCCAAGAGCTCCAGGCCGGGATTGACAGCGATTTCGGCCTCAGAACTCTCGGACAGCTCAGTCTGTTGTACACGGTCGATAGTCAATTCCAATCTGGCCAAGTCGGGCATATAGCCGAGATCAGGCCCATATTCCTCAACAAAGGATTGCAGGAAAAGAGGAAATCCGTCCGGATTTTGGGAAGTAAAGCTTCTGTCAGCTTCAGCCCACAAGGATTCTCCCATGAGCCGCCGACAGGCGGGAAAGACATGCTCCAGGGAATATCTTGCTTGCATATATGCTCCAAGGCAGCACACCTACGCCTCCATGCACTGCCTTGTCCTCTCTGGTTCAGAGCGCCAACTGCGCTCATTCGATCATCCCCCTCAGCCACTGGAAGCTGGAGTTTCCTTGGTGTGTCCCTTTGTATCTTCATCCGAATCAGTATGCTTGTTCACAGCGTCACCGGCGTCGTCGTCAGTTGCATTTTTATCACTGCCTGCGGGCCCGCTACCTGCGTCCCCGTTGGCACCTCAGCCACTACCGCTTGTTGCATTGCCGACCGCATTGCTGTTCCCTGCACCTCAGCCACTACTGGCATGACAGATGCTCATGCCTCCAGCTCCGGAGCTGGCCAGCAAGCCGCTCAGGCAAAGCCCAACCAGCATTTTCTTCAGATCCGTATTGTTCATACCGTGTGCCTCCATAGATCCTCATCCAAACTCCTCTGTGTCCTCATACTCTTTCAGGCGTAGTATCTTATAATATTATGAGAAATGAAGCTTGATGTCAATAGGGATTATCATGTGCATACCTGCCACAAAAATTAACAAAGAGAAGTCTTGGATAAAGAAATCGTATTTGCGACAGGCCCCTCCCTCTTGGACAATACGATATAATCTATTATGCTGCTGATACCAGCACCAATTTCCAAGCGAGGATATGAGCATGTCCAAAAACATCACCCGCAGGAGATTCCTGCAAGGTTTTGGAGCCGGTCTGTTTGCAGCCGGAATCCAAACCGGTTTTCCCCTCCCCCTGTGGGCCCGGGGAAACGATTGGGGCCTTGCAGGCCTGCCCCCGGCCCAAAGCAGATACGACTTGACCATCGGCTACTCTCCTCTTCACATCGACGGCCGGGAAGGCATAGCTACAGGCATCAACGGCACAGTTCCCGGCCCTCTGGTCCGGCTGCGGGAGGGGGATCAGGTTGAGCTCAAGGTGACCAACGCCCTGATGGACACTGAGCACTCCTCAATCCACTGGCACGGGATCCTGGTCCCTTTTCCCATGGACGGAGTGCCTGGAGTCAACTTTGCCGGGATTCCGCCCGGAGAGACCTTCACCTACCGTTATACAGTTGTTCAAGCCGGAACGTACTGGTATCACAGCCACTCCTTTCTCCAGGAACAATCCGGAAGCTACGGCCCACTGATCATCGACCCCAAGGACAAAGAGCCCTTCCGATTCGACCGCGACTATGTTGTCGTCCTTTCCGACTGGTCCTTTGAAGAGCCGGAAACAATCTTTCGGCATATCAACCTCCTGGGTCACTACTACAATTATCAGCAGCGAACCGTGGGCGATTTTTTGACCGATATCCAGGACCAAGGATTGCAAAAGACACTGGCCGAACGAATGGCCTGGGGCAGAATGCGCATGAGTCCGGTGGATATCGCCGACGTCACCGGAGCTACCTATACCTACCTTATGAACGGACAATCGCCGGCCATGAACTGGACCGCCCTCTTTACCCCTGGTGAAACCATCCGCCTTCGGTTCATCAATGCCTCGGCCATGAGTAACTATGATGTCCGCATCCCGGATCTGGATATGGACGTGGTCATGGTCGACGGCAAGGCGGTTCGCCCGGTCTCAGTGCATGAATTCCGGATCGGAGTGGCCGAGACCTATGATGTCTTGGTCCGGCCCAGGCAGGACCGGCCGTTCACTCTGTTTGCCGAATCCATCGACCGCAGCGGCTATGCCCGGGGGACTCTATCTCCAGAACCCGGCTTGGAGGCCCCTGTTCCTGAAATGCGCCAGCGGCCGGTCCGTTCCCTGGAAGCCCTGGGCATGGGCATGATGGACGATTCCATCTTCGGAGGCATGGACCACAAAAAAATGGGGGACATGGGACACGAGCAGATGAACAAGGACCATAAGCACATAGACATGCATAGAAAAAAGACCACAGACAATCCTCGCATCCCCGGCCCCAATGGTCCCGAACCGTTCCTTCCGGATCGCCGGGATTCGGTCAGTGCAGCCATGATCATCCATAATCCCAGCTACAGGATGGATGAGCCCGGCTTGGGGCTGGGGAACGACGGCTGGCGGGTCTTGACCTATAACGATCTGCAGTCAGCTGCCGAGCAGCCGTATCCCCAAAAACCGGACCGGGAAATGACCATCAACATTACCGCCAACATGGAGCGGTACATGTTTTCCTTTGACGGCATGAAATTCAGTGAACATCCCGGCCCCTACCTCTTCCGGCACAACGAACGTCTCCGCCTTTTTCTGGTCAACCACACCATGATGGATCACCCCATCCACCTGCATGGCATGTGGATGCAGCTTGAAAACGGGGCTGACAAGCTGCCCTTCAAGCATACGGTCCTGGTCAAGCCCGGCGAGGTCCTCTCCGCCCTGATCACTCCCATCGAAAAAGGCGACTGGGCCTTTCACTGTCATTTGCTTTACCACATGGAGGCCGGAATGTTCCAGGTCGTCCGAGTCGCCTGAGAAAAGGAGCCGTCTGATGAGACAATTGTTGATCATCCTCTTCGTGTGCCTGTCCTTCATATGCTTTGTCCATATTACAGACACATTTGCCCGGGATGCTGGAAAACCGAAATACCCAGCTGATTATCATGAAATACAAACCGATCCTCAGGAAGGCGAAGGCATTCAGAAATATGCTGTGGACGGCCAGGAAGGACCCCGGAAAAACTTTGGAATCCAGCCCATCCATGACAATCCGGTTTTTGCTACATTCATGGCCGACCGGTT
Source organism: Thermodesulfobacteriota bacterium (assembly GCA_051749205.1). Taxonomy (GTDB): domain Bacteria; phylum Desulfobacterota; class Desulfovibrionia; order Desulfovibrionales; family Desulfothermaceae; genus Desulfovermiculus. The sequence goes on from JBNJII010000026.1 coordinate 23,805, forward strand.
CGAGCATCAGTGGCGAGAGAAGGACGAAGAAATTGTGCTGTGGGATGTCATTGGCTGGGTGGGCAATGACTCCAACAAACTTTTCCTGAAAAGCGAAGGCGAATATTCTTTAGACCATGACGACGTGGAAGAGGCCGGGGTTGAACTGCTCTATGGCCGAACTATGTCCAAGTTTTGGGATCTGCAGGCTGGAATCCGTCATGATTTTGAACCGAATCCGTCTCGAACCTTTCTGGCTCTTGGCTTTCAGGGCCTGGCTCCGCTGTGGTTTGAAGTCGATACCACCGCCTACCTCAGCGAAGACGGGGATCTCTCCGCCAAAATCGAGGCCGAGTACGAGATGCTTTTGACGCAGCGACTGGCTTTGGCCCCCAGGCTGGAGGCCGGGCTGTCGGCCCAAGACGTGCCGGAGTACGAAACCTGGCAAGGAATCACAGACATTACCCTTGGTTGTCGGCTCATGTATCACATCCGCCGGGAGTTCGCCCCCTATATCGGAGTGAGTTGGAACCGCAAGCTAGGCCAGACCGGGCATATGGTGGACAAAGAGGGTGGAGATGTTGACTCTACGGGCTTTGTTGCCGGTCTGCGCTTTTGGTTTTGATCTCACTTTCAAGGACCTCTCAGACATCGAGCGCTCACTTGGAACGAACCAGAAAGACCGGATTGTGCAGTGAAGAAATCAACTCCTGCAGTTTTTTTCCGGACAGCCCGGGATCTTCGCAAGGAATGAATAAAGGGCCAGAACCGTGCTGGCGAACTCCTTGGCCGATCTGACCCAGACCTGATGTTTGAGGCATCAGATACAAGGTCGCCTGGCCTTTCCGATCGGCAATCACCCGCTGAGCCCGCTCTTGCAATTGCTCTTGCCTTTCTGGTTCAGTACCGGGAACAAGAACAAGTACAGGAATCTTTTTGTCGCTGCCCAAGTCCAAAGCCAGACCCAAGGCTTTCTCCGAGAGCTGCGATCCAGTAAACAACACCTGAACAGGGGGCTGAAAGCGCATCCCGTGTTGGATGATCAAAGTCATTCCCCGGCCCTGGCTGACTATAGTTCGCACAGTGGAACCGATCTTTTGTTTGCCGGGCAGTGACCATCCAGACCTGCCCAGAATGGTCAGATCGGCATTCTCTGCTGCCGCTAAGACTTCTGCCGGCACTCCCCCTCGGGCAACCCGGAACTTCCAAGGTACTTGAAAGCGTTGGGCCACTTCAGCCATGATTCTCTGCAATCGTTGGGCCTGAATGCGCAACTGTCTTTCCGTTTCCGTGCGGTCAATTCGACGAAATGTCGGACTGAGCAAAGAGACCTCACGGGCAAAAGGGAAATCGCACAGCTGTAAAACCTGAATGTCCTCAACAAAAAGCCCCTCCAGCTCGGCACCCAAGGCAGCAGCCAGCTCAGCCGCAGTATCCAATGCAGCCATACTGTTTTCAGAAGCGTCCAAAGGAACCAAAATGCGGCGTAAAGACAACGAATGAGTGTCCTGATTCACGATTGCCCTCCTTGCTCCTTGCCGGCAGCAAACTGTTCGCGTTTTTCAGAGAACTCCTGCAAACGTTTCTGCACCTGGCCATTGATACTTTCCAAGGGATACGCCCCTTGCTCATCCGCTTCTCCCGCCTGCAAGCCGGTCAAAATCTCCATCCCCTGATCAATGGTTTGTACCGCATAGATATGAAATTGCCCTTTTGCCACCGCCTCTCGGACATCATGGCCCAACATAAGGTGTTGGACATTGGACTCCGGAATAAGCACTCCTTGTTCATTGTTCAGACCTCTTTCCCGGCAGATGTCGAAAAAACCTTCGATTTTTTCGTTGACCCCGCCAATGGCCTGAACCTGTCCGTGTTGATTGACCGAACCGGTCACAGCCAGGGACTGCTTAATTGGGATCTGGGCTATGGCCGAAAGCAGGCAGTACAGCTCGGCCGAGGAGGCACTGTCTCCCTCGATCCCCCCGTAGGACTGCTCAAAGACCAGACTGGCGGACAAAGACAAGGGTCTGTCCGCGGCATAACGGGCCCCCAAAAATCCAGACAGGATGAGCACCCCCTTGGAGTGAAGAGGACCGCTCAGCTTGGCTTCCCGTTCAATATCAACGACCTCCCCCTTTCCCAACCTGACCCGGGCTGTAATCCGATTGGGCCGACCGAACATGAAATCTCCGAGCATAATGACGGAGAGACCGTTGATCTGTCCAACCTGCCCCCCCTGGGTGTCGATGAGCATGACCCCGCGACGGATATTTTCCTGCACATGCTCACGCATGAGGTCGGAGCGGTATATGGAAGCCTCGATGGCCTGGTGGACGCTATCATCAGTAATAATGTCTTCCCCCTGATCCTTGGCCCAGAAATCAGCTTCCCGCATCAGATCGGTCAGGCTTTGGACGTGGGTAGACAGCTTGCCCTGATCCTGCACCCTGCGGGCGCTGTATTCCAGGATTCTGGCTACTCCGGAGCGATGGAAGGGCATGAGCCCCTCCTGATCCACCACTCCAGCCATAAAACGGGCAAAGAGCTCTTGGTGGGCATCATCCCACTGCATGCCGACGTCAAAATCAGCAGCCACCTTGAACAACTTGGTGAATTCCGGATCATACTCCTTGAGCAGGTAGTACAGCAATGGATTGCCAACCAGAACAACTTTGATGTGCAAAGGAACAGGCTCCGGTTCCAAGGATATCGTGCTGATCATGCTGAACATCTCGGCCAGGGATTCAATCTTGATCTGCTCCGAGATCAAAGCCCTTTTCAAGCCGTCCCAGGCCCCGGGCTGGGTCAAAACCTTATGGGCATCCAGGATCAAGGCCCCTCCATTGGCTCGATGCAAGGCCCCCGGTTTGATCAGATTGAAATCAGTGATCAAGGCTCCCATCATGGGCTGATGTTCCACCCGGCCCACGAGATTGGCATAGGTAGGGTTGTCTTCGAAGATCACCGGACCACCGGAGGTTTGGCTGTTGTCCACAAGGACATTGACCTTGTACCTGCGCATGAGACTCGAAACCCCGCCTTGCCCCCAATTACTGGCTCCTCCCGGCCCCTGCCCGGATTGCTGGGTCTGGCCTTGCTCCTGCTGCTTGTCCGATTCCAAGATGGATCGCACATTGTCAATAATATCCTTTTTGGCCGCATCCAAGTAGGTGCTTATTGCAGGTACCTCATTATATTTATCCCTGATTTCGGCAATCAGCGGTTCCAGGGCATAATCGGCCACCTCGTTGTTCAGCTCGGATATTTTTTGGCGCAAGTCCCTTTGCCAAGCAGGGAACTTTTGGAACATGCGCTGAGATTCATTCTGCATCTCCTCAATATCCTGCTGGATTCTTTTTTGCTCCTCTTCAGGCAATTTTTGAAACTCTTCTGGAGGCAAAACCTCGCCGTCACGCACCGGGGCAAAGCCCAAGCCGCTCGGAGTTCGGATCAGACTCAGATCTTTTTCTTTGGCCTTATTGTGCAAGTCTTCAAAGACACTTTGCTGATATTCCTTAAACTCCTGCTGCATGGCTTGCAATCTGTTCTGGTACTCTTCACTCTCAAAAGCACTCTTTAAGACATTTTGCACCTCCTGGATAAGATGCTCCATGTCCGCGGCCAGGGCATTGGCCCATCCTTGGGGCAGAAGGAGCAATTTGGGCTTTCCCGGAGTCTCAAAATTGTTCACATAGCAAAGATCCGAGGGAGTAGGGGCATCATTGAGCTGCCGAGACAAATACTGCCGGGCGAAGGTGTGCTTGCCCATACCGCTTGGACCTAAGGCATAGATATTGTAGCCATGCTGATCTATACCCACCCCGAACTTCAAGGCCTGCACGGCTCGAGGCTGTCCTACGCCCTGACTCAAATCTCGGATAGGTTCCAGATCGTTCGTAGTTTCAAAAGAAAGTCCGGATACGTCGCACGCTTTGTACAGTTGAGCTGGAGACAGTTCTCTATGGTGCATGGCGCGCTCCTGGGCTGAGTACTTCAGGTTTCAGCGCCGCCTCTGGCGGCCTGTTATTCGTTATTTGTCTCGAGTTTCGATATTCGTATTTCGAATTTCCGTGTCGTTGAATAGTGGGTCAAACTTAAAAACTGCCACGATATGGCCCAAAACTTATAAGACACGGTACTAGGGGAAAACATTTCTATCTGTTCTTGATTCCCGCGCCTTGCGCGGAATGACGAACAAAGCAGGCCTCGTTTTATACGAGCTTTGCTCCGGAAAATCCGATATATTGCAGAAGAATTGTATCCATGATAACCCTTTTCCAGCCTTTTTTGTCAAGCATATATATACAACCCAGCCACAAAACCCGAATTGGCGGCCCCCAATTTCATTGACAAATTTCGATGTATTTACTCCTCATTGCAAGTCTACTTAACAAAGGAAAGTGCAATGGACCATGAAGAGATCCTCCACCGATGCTTTCGTTGCGGATTCTGCAAGCTGCCCAGCGACTACTCGGACATCAATTGTCCCTCCTATTTGAAGTACCGCTTTGAATCCTTTGCTCCAGGAGGCAGGATGTGGCTGCTTCGGGCCTGGCTGGACGGAAATCTGAGCGGCTCAAAGCGATTGCAGGAAAGCTTGTTCTCCTGCGCCACATGCAATAATTGCGTCCAGCACTGCCCGTTCACCAAATTCAAGGACCAGATACTGCAGGCCTTTATTGCCGCTAAAAAAGAGCTGGTCAATCAAGGTGCCCTGCCCCCCAAGGTCAGGGATTACCTGACCGCACTGTACAAGCACGGGAATCCGTACAAGAAACCGCAAAAAAAACGGCGAGAATGGGCTGAAGGCCTTGAGGTCCAGGAGTTTGCAGGCCAGGAATACCTGCTCTTTGTTGGGGATGTTGGTTCATTTGATCCGCGAGGCACAGAAATAGCCCGGGCCGTGGCACGTCTCTTGGCCAGACTCGACGTTTCCTTCGGCATTCTCGGAGAACAGGAGATTTCCGACGGCAATGAGGCCCAGGCCCTGGGCGAATCAGAGCTCTTTGAGCATTTGGCCCACAAAAATCTGGAAACTTTTGAACGGCTTGGTGCACGCAAGATTGTCACCCTGTCCCCCCACAGCTACAATGCTCTGCTCAACAACTATGGATCTGAGGCCAAAGAACTCCATGTTGTCCATTATACGCATCTCTTGGCCGAACATATTGCAAACAGCCCCTTGGCAGAAACACAAAATCATGATCCGGTCCAGAGGATCACTTTCCACGATCCATGTTACTTGGGCCGTCACAACAACGATTACCACAGTGTCCGGCAGATCCTGGAGGCCCTCCCCTGGGTGGAGGTGGCTGAAATGGCCCGCTGCAAAGAAGACGCTCTGTGCTGTGGAGGTGGAGGCGGCAACTTTTTCACCGATCTGGCCTGCAGCGGCCAGGAGACCTCAGCTAAGGTCCGGGTTCGGGAAGCTGTGGAAACAGGGGCGGACGTTTTGGTCACCTGCTGCCCGGTATGTACAGTCATCCTGCAAGATGCTGCCACATCCCAGGGACTGGATCAGACAATCCGAATTCGGGAAATTGCCGAACTGATAATGAGCAGGTAAGATCTGCGGAGGGAGACTTTATGGATCTGTATGCTGGGTTAGCCAATATAGTGGGTGGAGACAGGGTATCGGCAGATGAAGAGGATTTATATCTGTACTCCCGGGATTCTGGTGCTCAACCGCCGGGACAAGCTGATTATGTGGTTCTGCCCAGGACCTCGGAGGAAGTGCGCCAGATCCTCCTCCTGGCCAATAGCCATCATGTGCCCGTAACTCCCTTGGGCGGGGGACTCTCGCTTTCCGCCCTGGTTGTTCCCCAAAACGGGGGCATTGTCCTGGATATGAAGCACATGGACCGGATCATCGCGGTGGATGAGATGAACCGCTACGCCGTGATTGAAGCCGGCGTATCCCAAGGAGCGTTGCGGGAGTATCTGAAAAAGCATCATCCACGATTTCAACATTCCACGCCGGAAGCCCCGCCCACTGCCACTGTTGCCGGCAATGCTTTGATTCAGGGACATGGACACATATCACCCCGGTATGGAATCAATTCCGACATGATCAGCGGCCTGGAAGTCGTCCTCCCCACTGGAGAAATAACCAGAATAGGCTCCTGCTCCCTGGATGATGCCTGGTTCAGCAAAGGCCCTCTGCCGGATCTGGCCGGGCTTTTCGTGGGATGGTACGGAACGACAGGGGTGGTGACCAAGCTGGGCATCAAGATCTTCCCCAAGCCGGCATACCGGGAAGTCCTGGTTTTTCAAACAGACGACATAGACATCATCCCGGAGGTCATCTCCGAAGTCATGTATCTGGACTTGATCGAGGACTTTTTCCTCATCACCCAGGAACACCCGGAGTGGATGAATCATGTCTTTTTTGTACTCATTGTCTCCGGCCACTTCCAGGAGGAAATAGATTTCAAGAAAAAGGCCTTCAAGGATCTGATGCACAGATTTAAAAGTCACCAACCGATTACTTTTGTGCATGATCTGCATCCAGCTCTGGAAAAAAGGTTCCTGGATGTCCCACCCTTGGCTGCCTTGGCTGCTGATTTCAGGAAAGGAGGGGGCTTTGAATATACAGGGGCCATCTTATCCATCGACAAAGTCCCCGAGGCCTGGAGAAAAGGTCAGGAGATCGCCCATAAATACGGCATGCAGTGTTCATATGTCCATCAGGTACTTATGGGCAACAGCATCATGTTCGGTTTCAACTACTCCTTTAACCGAGCAGACGAAAAGGATATTCACAAAACGCGCTTAGCCCTTGAGGAATCGAACCGACTGACCCTGGATCTGGGAGGGATGATCTGGAAAGGCGAAAAGCCTGCCCAACGGATGACCTTGGAAAAGATGGATCCCAATACCGTATCCCTGATCACAAAGGTGAAAGATCTCCTGGATCCCCAAGGAATAATGAACCCGGGAAACTGGGAAGGGCCGTAATGGTGCACCTCACATAAATATCTCAGATTTGCCGGAGGCAAAGCTGAACAGGAATAGAGAGGAGCTATGCCCAGAGTACAGGTCGATATTCTCCAGAACTCAATATTTACCACCGAAATCCCTTTACGCATCGACGACATCAATTTCGGCGGGCACATGGGCAACGATGTCGTCTTGACCCTGGCTCAGGAGGCCCGGACCCGTTTTTTTAATCACTTCGGGTTTGAAGAGCGGGATATAGCCGGCAACGGAATCCTGATTGCCGATGCAGCCATTGTCTTCAAGGCCCAGGCTTTTTACGGCGACATCCTCCGGGTTGACCTGGGCATAACTGATATTGGGCGCAAGGGGTGCGATATTACCTATCTGTTCACCAACAAGGAATCCGGATCAGAAGTGGTCCGGGCCAAGACCGGAATCGTTTTCTTTGACTATGGTAAGCAGCAGGTCGTCCGTATTCCGCCCGTCTTTATCCAGCGCCTAGGACTGGGCGTATTAAGAGACTGAAAAACTTATTTTTTAAAGAATAACGCCCCCAAAGCCATCCTACTTTCTATGCAGAGCTTGGATGGCATTACAGAGAAAAAGATAGTCCTCGCCTCTTCTTTAAAAGCTTCTTCAGCTCTTGCAGGGAACAGGTATTGACCACCTCTTCGGCCTCCAGCCAGCCCCGCCTGGCCTGGTCCACCCCAAAGCGGATAAGCCCCAGATTCCCCAGCTGATGAGCGTCAGATGAGATGGCGATCTTCACTCCCAGTTCCTTGGCCGCCTTGCAGTATACGTCGTCCAAATCCAATCTGTCCGGCTGGCTGTTCAGCTCCAGGATGCACCCCCGCTCCTTGGCTCCCTGTAAAATCCGTTCCATGTCCACGTCATAGGCCTCCCTGGACCCGATGAGCCGGCCGCTGGGGTGGCCCAGGATGGTGCAATTGGGGTTATCCATGGCCCGCAGGATGCGCTCGATCTGCTTTTCCCTGGACAGGTTGAAGGCGGTATGCACGGAACAGACACAAAAATCCAGATTCTGCAGCACCCAGTCCGGCAGATCCAGGCTGCCGTCCTTAAGGATGTCCACCTCTGAACCTTTGAGCAGGGTTATCCCGGAAAGTCGAGTATTCACAGCCTCAATCTCTTCCATCTGTTCCATGAGTCTGTGTTCATCCAACCCTCCGACCATACTCAGGTTCCGGGTGTGGTCGGTGATTCCCAGGTATTCATACCCCATCTCCCGAGCAGCTTGGGCCAGCTCCTGCAACGTGTTCTTGCCGTCTGAGGCCTTGGTGTGTACATGCAGGTCACCGCACAGCTCCTGCATCTGAATCGGCTCCGGCAGCCGGTTATCGGCCGCCGCCTCCAGCTCCCCCCGGTCTTCCCGAAGCTCAGGGACTATATACGGCAGGCCGACGCTGGCGTAGACGTCTTCCTCGCTTTTCCCGGCTACCTTTTCTTCCCCCTGGAAGACGCCGTACTCATTGACCTTCAGCTCCCGATCCAGGGCCAGACGGCGAACAGCAATATTGTGGGCCTTGGATCCGGTAAAGTAGTGGAGAGCCGCTCCAAAAGAGTCCTGATCCACAAAACGCAGATCAACCTGTAACCCGTTCTTCAGAATTACGGACGATTTGGTCTGTCCTTGGGCCAAGACCTGACGCACATCCTCATAATCGACCAAGGCCTGCATAACTTCATCAGACCGGTTTCCAGTAACCAGGATATCCAGATCGCCCACGGTCTCCTTGCGGCGGCGAAAGCTCCCGGCCACTTGCACCTCTTGAACTCCATTCTGCTGCTCCAGATGCCGGGACAACGTTGCAGCCACATCCTCCACAATTGCCAGCTTATAGCGCTTTTCCACTCCTTGGAAACGTTCTATTTCCCTCAGAATATTCTCCTGGGTCTTGGCTCCGAACCCGGACAATTCAGCCACCTTGCCCTCAGTAGCCGCCTGGTGCAGATCAGCCAAAGAGTTCACCCCCAGTTTGTCGTGCAGGGCCTTGACCCGCTTAGGCCCCAGGCCCTGGATATGCATCAGGCTGACCAAGTCCGGTGACACCCGCTGCCTGGCCTCTTCCAGGGCCGACAGGGAGCCGGTATCTACGATCTCTTTGATCTTGGAGGCCAGTTCTTGACCGATACCTGGATATTGGGTCAGATCCTCATCCCGGTGTACCACATCCCGAAGACTGTGGGACAGCCCGCCAACTGCTCGAGCCCCGTTGCGATAGGCCCGGACCCGGAAGGGATTGGCTCCTTCGATCTCCAGGATGTCGGCCAGTTCTTCAAACATGGAAGCTACGTCGCTGTTGTGAGCCGGCATGGTGCATATTCCTTGTCATTTTTCTGGACATGATTATCATTACCCATAATGAGCAATTACCCATAAGGAGATATTATGTCAGAGACACAGCCCTCCGCCAACCGTCTCATTGACCAAAAAAGCCCCTATCTCTTACAACACGCATACAACCCTGTTCACTGGCATCCCTGGTCTGAAGATACATTTGCCCTGGCCCGGGATAAAGATCTTTTGGTTTTTGTGTCCATTGGCTACGCCACCTGCCACTGGTGCCACGTCATGGAGCGGGAGTCCTTTGAGGACCAGGAAGTGGCCCAAGCCCTCAACCGCAGCTTCATTTCCGTCAAGGTGGACCGGGAAGAACGCCCGGACATTGATCACATCTACATGAATGCCTGCCGGATGATCTCCGGTCGGGGTGGATGGCCCTTGACCGTGGTCATGACCCCGGACAAAAGGCCTTTTTTCGCCGCCACCTATATCCCTAAACAAGGCCGTTTCGGCCAAGCCGGGCTCCTGGATCTTCTGGCCGAGATCTCCAGGCTATGGCTACACGACCGGGACAGGATCATCAGTTCCGCCCGTCAGGTGACGGATAATTTGCAGCGCTTGCATCACAGCCTCCCGCCAACCACACTGGATGCCTCCACTTTGCAAGCCGCTTTCCAAAGCCTTGAACAGCGTTATGATCCTGAATATGGCGGCTTTGGACAAGCCCCCAAGTTCCCGGCTGCGCACAATCTCCTCTTTTTGCTCCGTTACTGGCAACGAAGCGGAAGGCGTGAGGCCCTGAATATGGTAGATACCACCCTCAAGGCTATGCGCCAAGGCGGTATCTTCGATCATCTGGGCTTCGGCTTTCATCGCTACTCCACCGATCGCTATTGGCTGGTGCCCCATTTTGAAAAAATGCTCTACGATCAGGCCATGCTCCTCATGGCTCTGACCGAAACCTACGAACATACCCAGGATCCTTTGCTCGCCCAGGCCATCGAGGAGACAGTCGGCTACGTCCTCCAAGATATGACCGATGTATCCGGAGCCTTTTATTCTGCCGAAGATGCGGACAGTGAAGGGGAGGAAGGCAAGTTCTATGTGTGGACGGAGCAGGAGATTGATAAACTGCTGAGTCCGGAAGAGGCCCGCTTGGCCAAGAAGGTCTTTGGCCTCACCCCGGAGGGCAATTTTAAGGACGAGGCCACCGGACGGCGCACCGGGGCCAACATCCTGCATTTTCTCGGGTCATTGGACCAAGCTGCCGAAAGCCTGGGGTTGGATCCGGAAAAACTTTCTTCTCAACTGGAGACAGTGCGCTCCAAGCTTTTGACCGCACGTAACCAACGTATTCGGCCCCTGCTGGACGACAAGATTCTCACCGACTGGAACGGACTGATGATTGCCGCCCTGGCCCTAGCCGGTCGCATATTGGGAGTTGATGAATATACCCAGACAGCAAAACGGGCGGCCCGGTTCATTCTGGAGAATATGTACCGGGAAGGGCGTCTCCTGCACCGCTACCGGGACGGTCAGGCGGCCATCCCGGGGATGCTGGACGACTACGCCTTTTTTATCCAGGGACTTCTTGAATTGCATGCAGCAACTGAAGAACGGCACTACCTGGAATCGGCCCTGGATTTGACCCGCGCCTGTCTGGACCATTTCTGGGACTCACAGAATGGAGGATTCTATCTGACTCCGGACGACGGTGAAGAGCTTCTCACCCGGCCCAAGGAGGTTACCGATGGAGCCATTCCCTCCGGCAACAGCGTCTTCCTCTCCAACCTGCTCCGCCTGGGTCAGTTAACCGATCATACCGAGCTGACCCAAAAGGCCAATGAACTGATCAACACCTTTTCCGGGACCGTGGCAGAGATACCGGCCGGATGCACGTTTTTCCTCTGTGGTCTGGATATGGCTTTGCAGCTGAGTGGACAAGAGGGGGATAAAGGCTCACAGGAAAAACAAAGTTAGCTTATCTTTCGTCTCCATGTAACGTATCGTAATAAGGTTAAGAGCCCCTTCTTCGTAAGCTGTGCATAGCACACACTTGGCACCGGGGTGTTTTGAAACCACAGAGGGCAGGCATTACGCGAAGACCCGAAGCACTGCCCCTACGCGGAGGATTCAGATAATTCCCAAAAGTTGGTCAGGTGCAAGACGTTCATATAACCCCGCACCTCCTTGTAGGGGCAGCCTAGGCGTCTTCCGCCGTATGGCTGCCCTCTGAGAATAACAAACCCACGGTGTCAAGTATGGGTAAGGGCCAGCTCTGGGCCGGGCGGGGACAGGGGCGGGTCGTCATGGTGACAAATTCCTTATTCAAGGGTGTCATGTGTGGATAAAGAAAAGCGGAACGAAGAGACGGAGCACCTCACGGGGATTCGCTGCCCTGAATGATTTGCTCAATGAGTTTGGCGCTTTCCGAAAGCTTCATTCGTTCCAGCTTGTCCACTCTGCTTCTGCACCACGTGCACCCTTGGCCGTTTCCATACACATGGGCATACATTTCTTCAAAGCTCGGCCCCAGAGTCACATCCGGAGGCAAGTCTCCGTAGGTACGCTGCCGACACATACGGTAGCTCTCCACCATGTCCACTACCTTTTCCTTCATCCCCGGATGCCGGGCCAAAAAAGCATGCAGATCCTGAATAAAGGACAGCAGATTCTGGTACTGGGCCATTACACTCATACTCCCGTATACAATGGATGAATTGACGGAGAGGGGGTCACAGGTTTCATTCTCGCTCAATCCGGCAAATCTGACCTCTGACCTCTGCGTTTTCTCACCTCTGCTCCTGCAAGACCTCAAGCAATGTTTCGTGACTCACCTGCTGCACGTCAATACCCGCATTGGCAAAGACATAGCCCGGCCCTTTGTTTTTGATATCTTCACGGACCAAGACTTGATCAGTCTTTTGCTCCACCAGCCACTCCGCGACCTTGATACCCTTGCCCCGTTCAAGATCCTGGTATGGGTTAGAGACAATATTCTGCTGTTCTATGCTCCTCGCCTGGCGCTGAATGTCCACAAAAGCAAAATATGGGGCCTCACCAAAATGATGACTGATCGTTCCGGCCATATCCTGCATGGGTATTGCCGTCCGCAAACGATGGGTAAGCTGAGGCTGAAAATGGACGACTACGCTGTGCACGTGAGAGAGATTGGCCTTGATTTTTTGCTCAATGGCCTGACTCACCCGATGAGCCCGGTTTAAATCATCAGTGCGCAGGGTAATATCGGCCTGCAAAAACCGAAATCGACCGGCATTGCGGCCCACCAGAGACTGTATGCCGGTGACCAACGGCTCCTCTAAAATGATTTTTTTGGCCTGTTCCAGGCTGTCCCGATCAATGGAGGCATCCAGCAGAACTCGCATCCCATCTGCAAGCAGTTCCCATCCAGTGCGGACAATAAAAAGGACAACCAGCCCGGCTCCGATTTGATCCACGGTAATCCCAAAGACTACAAAGCGCAGATCAAAATAACTTAGAGCCGCGGCCATGAGGACGACCAGAGAGGAAACAACATCCACTTGCCGGTGTTTGCCTTCGGCAATCAGGGTCGGAGATTCTGTCTTGCGCCCCAGATACAGGGCATACAGGCCAAAGGCATAGGTGATTGCT
>JBNJII010000027.1:0-34631 GCA_051749205.1 Thermodesulfobacteriota bacterium
CTTCATGTTCAGCTTGGTAACCATAAGGTTCAGCTTCTGCACCTGCCGGTAGCAGAGCTCTTCGTCGTCGCAGCTGCTGAGCATGTCCCGGATGCTGGCTATCTCTTTTCGATCCTCCACTTCTGGGGCTACATAGCCGGCATTTTTGAGAATCCGGTAGGCCATGCGCATCTCAGGGGGCAGATGGGAATCATCGTCTAAGTCCAGGGGCTTACCCTGCCCCGGCAGGTTGTCCAGCTCACCCTTTTCAATGGCCTCATTGATCCGCTGTTCAGCCACCAGCTGAAAGGAGAAGAGAGAATCGGACATAGGGCAATTTTTCCTTCAAACCTGGGTTATCCGTTGAGGTATCTGTCTATCCGGTCCAGGCCCTGGGCGATGTTGTCCAAGGAGTTGGCATAGGAAAAACGCACGTATCCTTCCCCATTGGCCCCAAAATCAACCCCCGGGGTGACCCCCACCTTGGCCTGGCCGAGGATGTCAAAGGCCAGTTGGTAGGAATCGCTGCTGAACTTTTGGGCATTGGCCAGGATGTAGAAGGCCCCGGTGGGTTCTGTGGCAATGCCGAACCCGATCTCCCGCAGGCGCTTGATCATGAATCTGCGGCGCTGGTCGTAGGTGCTGACCATGTGCTCGACATCCGCCTGGGCTTCTTTGAGAGCGGCTAACCCGGCCCATTGCACAATGGATCCGGCACAGATGTACAGGTTTTGGGCCAGCTTCTGGATTTCCCGGATGAAACGTTTGGGAGCTATGAGATAGCCAAGACGCCATCCAGTCATGGCATAGAGCTTGGAAAAGCCGTTGAAAACAAAGGCCTGGTCCGTAATCTCCAGGATGGACGGGGCGCGGCCGCTGTAGGTCAGGCCCTGGTAGATCTCGTCGGAAATCACAGCCGGCCCCAGCTCGGCCAGCTCCTGCAACCGTTCTTGGCTGAGGACGGTGCCTGTGGGATTGGCCGGAGAGTTGATCATGATCCCTCGGGTGTCTGCCCGCTGTACCTTGGATATTTCCTCTTTGGTATACTGAAAGCCGTGGTCCTCATATACCGGTACAGGCAAGGGGATGCCGCCCACAAAGGAGATGAAGTTGGCGTAGCAGGCATAGCCGGGGTCGGACAGAATCACCGACTCTCCGTGCTCCAGCAGGGTGGCGAAGCACAGCAGCATGGCCGGGGAGGTGCCGGAGGTGACAATGACCTGATCCGGATCGATGTGCCTTCCGGTCCGCTGCCAGGTGTCTTCGCAGATCGCTTCCCGCAGCTCCAAAAGCCCCAGGCTGTGGGTATAGTGGGTCTCCCCGGCCTCAATGGCCCGGCAGGCTGCATCCTTGATGCACCGGGGGGTATCAAAATCCGGTTCGCCGATCTCCAGATGCACGACGTGCTCCCCGTTGGCTTCCAGCTTTTTGGCCGCCTCCAGGACGTCCATAACCAGAAAGGGGCTGATATCCTGTGTTCTGCTGGATGGTTGCATATCAAGCTCTTCCTTATATACTGATTGAGTCCAGATCCCAGACCGGGCCGTCCGGGGTGTCCTGGACCGAAACCCCGAGCTGGGTCAGCTCATCCCGGAGAGCGTCGGCCCGGGCAAAGTCCTTGTCTTTTCTGGCCTGCTGGCGCTTACTGATCAGCTCCTCCACCTGGCGGGGCTCTACTCCGGCCCGAGCCGCCCGGCAGGAGCGCAGGTTGTGGAGAAACTCTTCACTGTCCTGGCTGAAGAGCCCCAGCACGGATCCAATCTCCTGCAGGCAGGACACAATATCCCGGCAGGCCTGTCCAGCATCAGCCGCCTTGCGCAACTTTTTGTCTTCCAGAATGCGGTTGGCAACCCGGATAAGGCTGAAGGCATAACCCAGGGCCGCGGCGGTGTTCAGGTCGTCTTCCAGGCTGTTTTGCCACTGGCTGGAAGCGGTTTGGATCTCCTGTGTTATTTCCTGGGCGAGATTAGGGCCTTTGTTTCCCTCCAGGGAGGGGATGGCAGCTTCCAGGTTCTTTTGGGTCTGGTAGATCCTTTTCAGGCCTTTTTCCGATTCCTGCAGACCTTCAAAGGAAAAATCCAATGGGCTGCGATAGTGCTGACTGAGAAGGAAGAAGCGAAGGACTTCGGGTAAAAACTGGGCATAGATATCTCGCAGGGTGAAGAAATTGCCCAGGGACTTGGACATCTTTTCGCTTTTGACCTGGACAAAGCCGTTGTGCATCCAGTAGCGGACGAAATCCCGGCCGGATGCGGCAATGCTCTGGGCCCGCTCGTTTTCGTGGTGGGGAAAGATGAGATCCTGACCCCCGCCGTGAATGTCCAGGGGCAGTTCCATGAACCGCTGGCTCATGGCCGTGCATTCGATGTGCCAGCCCGGACGCCCGTCTCCCCAGGGACTGGGCCAGGCCGGTTCGTCGGGCTTGGCCTTCTTCCACAGGGCGAAATCGAGAGGGTCTTCTTTTTCCTGCCCGGGGTCGATCCTGGCCCCGGCTTGCATCTCCTCGATGTTGCGGCCCGAGAGCTGGCCATAACCGGAGAAGCTGCGGACCCGGAAGTAGACGTCCCCGCCCGGGGTGGCATAGGCATAGCCCTTGTCAATGAGGGAGGTGATCACCTCCTGCATGTCCTGGATATGTTCAGTGGCCCGGGGCTCGTAGTCGGGACGGAGGATGTTCAGCCGGTCCATGTCCTCATAAAAGGCCTGGATGTATTTCTCGGCCACAGCCTGGGAATCAATGCCTTCCTCCAGGGAGCGGTTGATGATCTTGTCGTCCACATCAGTGAAGTTGCGTACAAAGGTTACCTGATATCCGCAAAAGCGGAGATAGCGGACCAGGACATCGAAGACAGCCGCCGCCCGGGCATGGCCGATATGGCAATAATCGTAGGCGGTGATGCCGCAGACGTAGAGTGAAACTCTGCCTGGTTCCTTGGGGGTAAACTCTTCTTTGCGCCTGGAGATGGAATTATAGATCTTCATGCTTGGTCCTTGGTCTTTGTCTTTGTATGTCCGATCACTTGGGCCACAGCCTTGATCCCCTGTTTGGAGCCGGTAAATCCCAAGCCTTCTTCAGTGGTGGCCTTGAGGTTGACCTGCTGGGGGGAGAGCCCAAGGAGTGCGCGGACGTTCTTGGTGATCTGGGCTTTCCACGGACCGATTTTGGGGACTTGAGCAATGATGGTCAGGTCAACGTGCTCAATGTGCAGCCCGTGGTGAGCCGCCAGATCCAGGGTCTTGGCCAGCAGAACGCCGCTGCTTATGTTGTCGTAGCCCGGATCAGAATCCGGGAAATGTTCGCCGATATCCCCCTGCCCAAGACAGCCCAGGATGGCGTCCACCAAGGCGTGGAGAAGGACATCTCCGTCGGAATGGGCTGTGATCTCCGGACCGTTGGCAATGGGAATGCCGCCCAGCTTCATGGGGCGTCCAGGACCGAAGCGGTGCACATCGTATCCCCATCCGATGCAGGCCCGAGAGGTCCTTTCCTGTTTTTCCTGCAGCATTTCCAGGTCCTGATTGGTGGTGATTTTGATGTTGTCTTCCTGACCAGGGACCAAGGCAACCGTATGGCCCATCTTCTCTATCAAAGAGGCGTCGTCCGTTCCCTGCCATCCAGAGCTGGCGGATTGCGCATGCGCTTGGCTGAGTATGCTGCGGATAAACCCCTGCGGGGTCTGTACAGCAAAGAGTTGGCTGCGGTCCAGGGTGTGCACCCGGCCCCCATCCCGCCTTTCCTTGATGGTGTCCGTGACCTGGAGGGCCGGGACCGCGCCCTCCGATCCTGCACCCAGAGATTCGACGATTCTGTGGACCAGTCGGGGGTGAACGAATGGGCGGGCCGCGTCGTGGACAAGGACGTGGGAGCACGGTGACGGCAGAAAAGCCAGGGCATTGGCTACGGATTCCTGTCTGGAGTTCCCTCCGGAGCAGCAGATGTACTCCACGCCCGGGTCATCGACGGGCCATAGATCCAAGAGCTCCGCCTTGCGCTGCTCCAGCTCATCAGGGGGAAAGGTGATGACCATGCCCTGCAGGGCAGGATGGGCAGCCAGAGCCAAAGCAGAATGCCAGTACAGCGGCCTGTCCTTCCAAGGCAGGAACTGCTTTTTGGTTTTTTGCCCGTCCATGCGGGATCCTTGGCCGGAAGCCAGCAGTATGCTCCAGATATGCATAGGGGTGTGACTTTTGTTGGCCCTTTGGTGTTGGGCGAAGACAGCAAATTGCGGAGCCGGGAATAAGCCGGGTTCTGTGCGCGGACCGTCATTCATCTAGGACAGGGATTGCTCTCTGCCTCCAGCGACCTACCCGAGAGTTTCGGCCGGGCCAGCCTCAAGCACTCTCCTATTTGGTCTTGCTCCGAACGGGGTTTGCCGAGCTTACCGCGTCGCCGCGGCAACTGGTGGGCTCTTACCCCACCATTTCACCCTTACCCGGGCACTGTGTCTGGCATTATAGGATGGCTGATTGGGTACAGGCCCTGTTTGCCAAGCACAGTGCCGGGCGGTTTCTTTTCTGTGGCACTTTCCAGGGATCGCTCCCTCTGGGCGTTACCCAGCGTTCTGCCCTATGGAGCCCGGACTTTCCTCCCTCCGGCACTCAATCTTGTGGATACCGGATACTTTCCGGGATTGCTTTGTCTCCAAAAATTGAGTGCCGGACGACGACGGTCTTCCCGACTCCGCTGTGTGCTGGGTGTGTATGGAACACCCACCCCGTTTTGAAGGAGACAAAACGGGGAAAACAGATGACGAACTGAGGATGTGTATCTGTTTTGTATATAGGTATATACTAACCAGCCTCTTCCTGGGCCGCAACCTCTTCCTGGGCAAAATGATCCCGCCAGAAGATAAGGCGCTGACAGTTGGGACAGCTCAGGATCTGTTCCCCTTTCTGCAGCTCGATAAAGGACTGGGGTGGGATGCTTATGTGGCACCCGCTGCAGACCCCTTCTTCGACCCCCACAATGACCGGATTGTTCAACCGGGAACGGATGAATTCATACCGGCTGAGGATGGGCTTGGGGATATCCTGAGTGGCTTGGCTCCTTTCTTCTTGAAGCTCCTGGAGACGGGACTGGGCCTGTTCGAGTTGAACTTCCAGATTCTGACGCATCTCTTGGAGCTCATCCTCCAGGCCCTGGGCCGTGGATTGGATGGAGGACAGGATGGAGTTCTGGCTCTCCAGGTCTTCATCCAGGGCCATCTTTTCTTCTTCCCGCATACGGTTGGTCTTTTCCAGGTTGTCCATCTCCCGCATCATGGCATGGTATTCCCGGCTGTTCTCCACCATCATGAGCTTGTTCTTGCTTTTCTTGATCTTGGCGTTGTCCTCGTCGATTTCCTTGGTCAGCTTCTTTTCCTGTTCTCTCAGGACGTCGATTTTGTCCAACAGCTCTTTTTCTTGGTCTTTTTGCAGCTGCAGCTGGTGCTCCTTGGTGGCCACTTTTTGGGGGGCGTCTTCAATAACCTGCTGCAAATGAACGATCTCGTCGTCGATCCGCTGCAAGAGGATAAGTTCTTTAATTTGTTTGATGTACAAACTCAAAACAGTTCCTCCTTATCTCCCTGAAGAGATGCTTGGCCTGATCAGGGCGGGGATCAGGCGCTGGTAATAATGTTGTACAGGGTCCTGGCAAAGCGTCATGGGGCATGCGCCTCGACAAGCAAAGGGTCGTGTCCGGGAATAAAGGTGATCTCCACATCCATCTTCTGCTCCGTGAACTCCTGCCGTAGGATGTGGGCCCAGTCAGCCATCATCTGTTCCTCAAGGCAGAAATGGCCGACATCCACAGTCAGGCCCAAGGGCTCGATGTCCTGAGCTTGATGGTATTTGAGGTCACCGGAGATATAGACGTCCGCTCCCTGGGCAAAGGCCTTGCCGGCCAGGTCCATGCCGGAGCCGGGGCAGTAGGCCAGGGTGTGGATGGTTTCCGGGGGCGTCCCGGTCCTGGTCCAGGCGGCACAGGGCAGGTGCGTGGACAGGGTTCGGGCGAACTCGGGCCAGGGCAGAGGTTCAGGCAATTGGCCCATAACTCCAAAGCCTTGTCTGATGTGCACCGGCAGAGATTTGACGGCCCTGACCCTTTCCAGGGTCGTGTTGCCGGCCAGGATGTGCAGTATGTTGTCTGCTTGAGCCTCAGGCACCAAAAGACAGCATTCGGTGTCCGAGGTGGTCCATTCCAGACAGCCCGGATGGGTGACTATGTGATCCAGGGCAGCCGGGGGTAAGAGGGAGCGGTTCATACAGATCCATATCCGGGCTTGTTCCTGGATGGGGTGTATGGGTCGGATCTCGGTGCAGTTCAAGGCCCGGGCCAGCCATCCGGCAGGTCCCAAGGTCTGAACGTCTAGGCTGGTATGGGCGGAATACAGGCCTACACCGGACTGCAAAAGCAGGGTATACATGAGGTGGAGGACGTCGTTGTGCTTTGGAAGTCGGGGAGTGAGGGTCAGGGGATGGTGGGTAAGGATGAAATCAGCATTCCAATCCAGAGCCTTGCGCACAGTCTCCGGCCGGGGATCTAGGGTCAGGGCCAGGCGATGGATGTGCTCTTTTGTTCCAGCCACCTGCATCCCGCTGGTGTCCCAGTCCGCGGCCAGGGCCGGGTCTGCGTGGTTTTCAATACATCGGATCACGTCTTTGATATGCACGTCAGCCCCAATATGCCGACTTGAGGCGGCCTGTGAGCACCGTGGGCATGCCGGATACCGCTTTTCTGCCTTGGCCCAGAAAATAAAAAAGCTTCCTCAGGCGGACCAGGGAAGCGCAAGGCAAGCAAAGAGATGTACGCTGGTTGTCGCATGGGTCGACAGGCCGTTCGGCGAGTGAAAAGTTGTTTGTAAGCTGGTGGGCCTACCAGGATTTGAACCTGGGACCTTCCGGTTATGAGCCGGTGGCTCTGCCAACTGAGCTATAGGCCCATCTGTAACGCAAACTCAAAGTATATGCTGGTATACAGCGATTGTCAAGAGTATGGCGGGAAATAATCACGAAAATTTTGTTTTCGAGATGTATGCTTCTGGAAATGTTTCGTTTGAACCAGTATGAAACGGGCGAGCGGGCAGTAGGGGCGAATAATCATTCGCCCTCTTTGGCTTTACAAACCAAGGCTGCTGCCGGTACCGTGGAACCGGTTTTAAACGGATTGGGAAAGTGATCACGGTCAGCATCCGGAGGAAAACATGATTGATCTGGTGGCGATCTACGGAAGTCCGAGGCGGCGGGGGAATACATCCAGGCTGTTGCAGGAGGCTGTCCTGGGAGCCAAGGAAGCCGGAGCCGAGGTGCAGGAATTCTTTCTGCGGGACTTGAAGATAAGCCCCTGCCTGGAGCTGTATCACTGCAAAAAGGCCGGAGAATGCAGCATCAAGGACGACTTCCAAAAGGTCCGGGACGCCATTTTGCAGTCGCAGGGCCTCATGCTGGCCTCCCCTATATTTTTCTATTCAGTGACCGCTCAAACCAAGGCGTTCATGGATCGTTTCCAATCTTTATGGGTTAAGAAGTACCTGATAGATGAGACCAAATTCGGGCAGTGGACTCCTACCCGGCAGGGATTGTTCATTTCCGCAGGGGCGACGCAGGGCAAAAAGCTCTTTGAAGGGACCTTGCTCACAGTGAAATATTTCTTCGACCCCTTGGATATGGGCCTGTGGAAGTCCCTGCTGTATCGGGGGCTGGACGGTCCGGACGATGTGCAAAGCCACCAGGATTATCTGCAGGAGGCCAGAGATGCCGGATACGGACTGGTGCAGGCCTTGAGCTAAGGAGTGAGGATGAGCGAAAAAATCGCTATAATCGGTGGTGGGTTGGCCGGCTGCGAAGCGGCCTGGCAGCTGCATCGGGCCGGGCTGGCTGTGACTGTGTATGAGATGAAACCGCATCGCTACTCTCCAGCCCATACCAATCCTGACCTGGCTGAGCTGGTGTGCTCCAACTCCTTTCGCTCCGATGCCCTGCAAAGCGGCCCAGGGCTTCTCAAATCCGAGATGCGCAGTCTGGAAAGCCTGGTCGTGTCCGCGGCGGAAAAAGCCAGGGTTCCGGCGGGCAAGGCTTTGGCCGTGGACCGGGAAGAATTTGCCGCCTCTATCACAGACCGCTTGCATACAGCCCGGGATGTGGATATCCGCCGTCGGGAGGTGGCCTGTTTGTCCGATCCGGAGTTGACCGCATATAGCAAAGTTATTGTGGCTGCAGGTCCCTTGGCCAGTCCGGATTTGACGGCCAGCCTCCTGCAGCGGGCCAAGGAGGAGGGTCTCTCCTTTTACGATGCCATCGCCCCCATAGTCAGTGCCGACTCCATCAACTGGGATCGAGTGTTTTGGGGATCGCGCTACGACCCGGAAAGCCGGGACTATGTAAACTGCCCCATGGATGAACAGACCTATCACGCTTTGCGTCAGGATCTGCTCACCGGAGAGCGGGTGGTGAGCAAGGATTTCGAGGCCCAGGTCCATTTTGAAGGCTGTCTGCCGGTGGAGACTATGGCCGAACGGGGGGAGATGACCCTGGCCTTTGGCCCTCTGAAGCCGGTGGGACTTGTTGACCCGCGTACCGGGGAGCGGCCCTTTGCCGTGCTGCAGCTGCGGGCGGAAAACAAAGAAAAGACCATGTTCAATATGGTCGGATTCCAGACCAAGCTGACCCATGCAGAACAGGTCCGGGTGTTTCGGCGTATTCCCGGCTTGGAGGAGGCGGAGTTTCTGCGCTTGGGCAGCATTCATCGCAATACGTTTGTGCACGCCCCCCGGGTCTTGACCCCCACATTGGAGGTCAAAGAGGCCCCAAACATTTTCCTGGCCGGACAGATCACCGGGGTGGAAGGATATATCGAGTCTGCAGCCTGTGGACTGTGGCTGGGTCTGCATTTGGGGCGCGGAGTGTCCGTTCCCCCGGACGAAACCGCCCTGGGCGGCCTTCTGGGCCACTTGCGCCGCCCTCAGGACAATTTTCAGCCCATGAACGTCAATTTCGGACTTTTACCTCCCTTGGAGACCCGGATGAAAAAGGCCAAGCGCAAAGAGGCCTACGCCCGGCGGGCTCAGGCAGCCCTCCAGGGGTGGCTGGATACTATACCATGAGCTTGTGGGCCATGGCTGCCGCCCCGAAGCCGTTGTCGATGTTCACCGCAGCGATTCCTGTGGCGCAGCTGCTGAGCATTGCGGCCAAGGCGGTCAGCCCGTGCATGCTGATCCCGTATCCAACCGAGGTGGGGACAGCGATAATCGGTTTGCCCAACATGCCGGCCAGGACACTGGGCAGGGCCCCTTCCATTCCGGCCACCACAATGAGCAGGCGGGCCTGCTGCAATGGAGCCAGATGGGGAGTCAGGCGGTGCAGTCCGGCCACACCCACATCCGAAATCAGGCCTATGTCCAGATCGAAAAACAGCCCGGTACCCAAGGCCTCCAAGGCCACAGGCAGATCCGAAGCCCCGGCGGTGACCACCAGGACTTGGGCCTGATCCGGCCAAGGGGGGTCCAGGCCCAGATCTTTTCCCAGGCAAAAGAGGCCGGCTTGAGGCCACAGCTTGCCGCTGGGCAGGCTGTGGGCCAACTCCGGGCCCTGCTCTTTGCTCAGCCTGGTGACCAAAACCGGATGACCGTGGGTGACCAGCTCGGCTGCCGCCTCGTGCAGTTGGTTGTGGCTTTTGCCCGGGGCAAAGACGACTTCCCCTTGGCCGGTGCGCAGTCTGCGGCCGGTGTCCAGGCACAGACCGGAGGCCAGCTGTTGGTAGGGAGCCAGCTTGAGGAAGTCCAGGGCCTGTTCAGGAGTTGTCTCTCCCTGGGCTACCTGATGGAGCAGATGCAATGTAGATTCTTGGGTTGTGCTCATTTCTGGAAAATCATATTGGGTTGGAGGTCAACGGGGGTGCGCTTTGAAGATGCGCAAAGACTATTGGCCTCAAGCGCAGTGTGTGAGGTGCGGCTATTTTGCCTCAAACTGGACGTGTTGAAAAGATGCAATCATGATCTTTGCCCGCGGGCATTTCGGAGGCTGTTGATGAGTATTTTGAGCACTCAGATGAGCGAGTATTTGGAGAAGAGCTCCTGGATCAGGCGTATGTTCGAGGCCGGAGCGGAATTGAAGAAGGTGCACGGACAGGACCGGGTGTATGATTTCAGTCTGGGCAATCCGGATTTGCCTCCACCGGAGAGTGTGGGGCAGGGGCTCCAGAAATTGGGTGCGGAGGCGGACAATCCCTACGCCTTTGGGTACATGCCCAATGCCGGATACCCGCATATACGCCAGGCAGTGGCTGAGTGGGCGGGGCCAGGCCAGAAAACGCACATAACCAGCCAGGAAGTCATGCTCACCTGCGGAGCGGCCGGAGGGCTGAACTGCATATTCAAGGCCCTCTTGGAACCCGGGGAGGAGATCATCTGTCCGGCTCCTTTTTTCGTGGAGTATTCCTTTTACGCCCAGAATCACGGGGGAACATTTCAGCCTGTGCCCTGCGCCAAAGACGATTTTCATCTGGATGTTCCGGCAATGGCCCGGGCCATTACAGACAGGACCAGAATCGTGCTTTTAAATTCTCCCAACAATCCCACCGGACAGATCTACGATCGGCAAGAGCTCCAGGAGCTGGCCCGGGTACTCAAAGAAGCCGGCGCAAACAGGAGCCGGCCCATCTATCTGGTATCGGACGAGCCGTATCGATTCTTGACCTATGAGGGGGCCGAGGTCAGTCCCATTTTCCCTTTGTACGAGCATAGCATTGTGGCCAGTTCCTTTTCCAAGAGCCTGTCTTTGGCTGGAGAGCGCATCGGCTATATCCTGCTCAATCCGGCTATGGAGGAGAAGACCACCCTTATGGACGGATTGGTTTTGGCCAATAGAATACTGGGGTTCGTCAATGCCCCGGCAGTAGGTCAGAGGCTCTTGGAGCATACCCTTGATTCCGGAGTGGATGTGGACATCTTTGCCCGCCGCAGGGAGCTGATGCGCGAGGTCCTGGACCGGGCCGGATATTCCTATGTCCCTCCCCGGGGCGGATTCTACTTCTTTCCAGCCGCCCCGGGAGGGGATGATGTGGCTTTTGTGCAAGCCCTGCAGGAGGAGCGCATCTTGGCTGTTCCGGGAAGCGGATTTGGCTGTCCGGGACATTTCCGGCTCTCCTTCTGCGTACCGGATCAGGTCATCCGGGATTCGGCTCCGGGTTTTGAGCGGGCCAGGGGCAGGAAGTAAAAATCCTATGTAAAAATCAAGACCGTGCTGGCGTGAAGTTTGTAAGGGCGACCGGCGGTCGCCCTTCCTGGCTTGGAGTTGACCTGGGCGGCAAAAGCAGATAGGAAGACTCTTTTATTTTTTGGCCATAGGACGACATATATATGTTCGAAAGTTTGTCCGAGCGATTGGACCAGGTCTTTAAGAAGATCAAAGGGCATGGTCACCTGGATGAAAAGACCATCCAGGAGGGTCTGCGGGAAGTACGCTTGGCCCTCTTGGAGGCCGATGTCAATTACAAGGTGGTCAGAGACTTTGTGGACCGGATCAGGGAGCGGTCTCTGGGGCAGGAGGTTCTCTCCAGTCTGACCCCCGGCCAGCAGGTGATCAAGATCGTCCATGAGGAGCTCATTGGGATCCTGGGCGGGGAGTCTGTGGATCTGAACCTGCACGGGGATACTGGTCCGGCGGTGCTTATGCTTGCGGGCTTGCAGGGCTCGGGCAAGACGACCACCGCCGCCAAGCTGGCTCTGCATTTGAAAAACCAGGGGCATTCGCCCTTTATGGTCCCGGCCGACGTCTACCGCCCAGCGGCTATTGATCAGCTGCATACTTTGGCCCAGGAGATCCAGGTCCCGGCCTATGCCTCCAGATCGGACATGGACCCCGTGGGCATCTGCCAGCGGGCCATTGACCAGGCCCGGCAGCAGGGCTGCGATGTTGTGCTTTTAGATACCGCCGGGCGTTTGCACATCGATGAGCAGCTCATGGAAGAGCTCTCCAAAATCAAAGACTCCTGCCGGCCCCAGGAGATACTCTTTGTCGCCGATGCCATGACCGGCCAGGATGCAGTGACTGTCGCCGAGCGCTTCAATCAGCTCCTGGACATCAGCGGCGTGGTGCTCACCAAGCTGGAAGGCGACGCCCGGGGCGGGGCCGCTTTGTCCATTCGCTCCATTACGGACAAGCCGGTCAAGTTTGTAGGCATTGGCGAAAAGCTCAAGGACCTGGAGGTCTTTCATCCAGATCGGGTAGCCTCCAGAATTCTGGGCATGGGTGATATGCTCACCCTGATCGAAAAGGCCCAGCAGGAGTTTGACGATCAGGAGTCCGCC
This sequence comes from Thermodesulfobacteriota bacterium, assembly GCA_051749205.1. Taxonomy (GTDB): domain Bacteria; phylum Desulfobacterota; class Desulfovibrionia; order Desulfovibrionales; family Desulfothermaceae; genus Desulfovermiculus. The sequence continues at coordinate 12,267 of JBNJII010000027.1, forward strand.
GCCCTGGAGGCCAAGTTCCAGAAGGCGGAGTTTGATCTGGAAGACTTTCGCAGCCAGATGCGCAAGGTGCGCAAGCTGGGCTCCATGGAGAGTCTGCTGAAAATGATCCCCGGTATGGGCAAGATCAAAGATCAGCTCAAGGATGCCCGCATGCCGGAGCATGAACTCAACCGGGTGGAGGCGATCATCAACTCCATGACCCCGCAGGAGCGGCATAAGCCCAAGATCTTAAATCCCAGCCGCAAGGAGCGCATAGCACTGGGAAGTGGGACAACTCAAGCCGACGTCAATCAGCTGCTGAAAAACTTCAGTCAAATGCAGAAGATGCTCAAGAAGGTCAGCAAGCAGGGCGGTGGTATGCAGGGCTTGGACAGCTTGGATCCTTCTGCGGCCATGGGCGGCGGATTTGGTCAGGCCTCGGCCGGGAGCAGGCCCAAAAAGAAAGTGGATCGTAAGAAACAGAAACTGAAAGCAAAACAAAAAAAGAAAAAGAAGAAATAGTTGATTCTTTTCCAGGTATGATTACAATTCTATACCAAAGACAAACTTGCATTATGCAACGGGGGTAAACACACTCATGGCTTTACGACTGCGTTTGACACGTTTGGGATCCAAAAAGAGGCCTTTTTACCGGGTAGTGGCGATGAACAGCGAAACCCGCAGGGATGGACGGGCCCTGGAGTACCTCGGGTACTACAACCCCATGGTGGAACCGAATGAAATCAAGCTTGATCACGACAAGGTGCGCAAATGGATGGATCAGGGGGCAAAGCCTACGCAAACGGTGAAATCCCTTCTGGACAAAACCGGCTTTCAAACCCAGAACCTACAATAGGGACTTTCACCTGTTCCAGGTTACAATCTGAAGCCCTCGTGGAGGTGCCATATGTTCAGAGAGCTCATCGAGTACATGGCCAAGGCCTTGGTGGACAATCCGGATGCCGTGGATGTGGCCGAGATTGAAGGCGAGCAGACGTCGGTGATTGAGCTGCGTGTGGCCAAGGAAGATCTGGGCAAGGTCATCGGCAGACAGGGAAGAACGGCACGGGCTATGCGTACAATCCTGGGGGCAGTTTCCACGAAGGCCCAAAAACGGGTTGTCCTGGAAATTTTGGAATAAGACTTCGTCGACACACGTGAACGGCATGGCCACAAAAGGCTTTGTGCAGGTGGGCAAAGTCATCAAGGCCCACGGCCTGAAAGGGGAGCTTTGCATTGCCAGCTATGCAGACTCCCCTTTCCTTTTCCGCAGCCTGTTTCGGGTCTACCTCAAGGCCGAGGGCAGACATCCTCAAAAGCACGGGCTGGTGCAGGTGAGGCCGCACAGCAAAGGGGTTCTTGTGACCCTGGACCCTATCCTGGGCCGGGATGTGGCCAGGCAATGGCTGGGAGCCGAGGTATGGGTGCGGCGCAGGGATGTTCCCCAGGAAGCAGAAGAGTGCCTGCGTCGGATGGAGTTGCTGGGCAGGGCGGTGTACCTGGAAAGCGGCCGCTTTTTGGGCCAGATAGACTCCGTAGACGACCGAACCGGACAGGAGGTCTGGGTCATCCGCACACCCGGAAATCAGGAGGTGCTGTTACCTGCGGTGCCGGAGTTTGTGGTGGATCTCAAGGCAGAGCAGGGGGTTGTCGTTGCCCCTCCTCCAGGCCTTTTGGAGCTGTATGAAGCAGGGGACCAGGATTGATCAGACGAGCATGCATTTTCATATCTTGACCATTTTTCCGGAATACTTCGACTCTCCCCTGGAATGCGGGCTGATGGGCAAAGCCCGGGAACGGGGTGTTTTCTCAGTCTCCTTGGTCAATCCCCGGGACTTTGCCTCTGACCGGCACCGGAGCGTGGACGACCGGCCCTATGGCGGAGGGCCGGGCATGGTCATGTCCCTGCAGCCCCTGCTCCGGGCCGTGGACAGCCTATCCAATCCGGGTCGGGTGGTGCTGCTTTGCCCCCAAGGAGAGCCCTTTACCCAGGCCAAGGCCCAGGACCTGGCCCGCGAAGAGTCGGTGACCCTGGTCTGCGGCAGGTACGAAGGCATAGATGCCCGTTTTTCCCGCCTTGTCGGGGCGGAGCATGTGTCTATCGGGGATTTTGTGCTCAATGGAGGGGAAAGCGCGGCTGTCTGTGTTCTGGAAGCGGTAACCAGGCTGCAGAGCCATTACATGGGCTGTTCGGAGTCCACCCAGGAGGAGAGCTTCTCTTCCGGGCTTCTGGAGTATCCGCACTATACCCGGCCCCCGGAGTATGCCGGCCTGTCGGTTCCCAGCGTTCTTCTGTCCGGCGACCACGCCCGGATTGCCGCCTGGCGGAGGGAGCAGGCCCTGTCAGTAACCAGGCGCTGCCGCGCGGACCTTTTGCAGCATGCGCATCTGAGCCGCCGGGATATGGAGTTTTTGCGGACTCAGCCCAGGGTCAGACCGGGGCGCAATCTGTATGTGGCCCTGGTGCACTGGCCGGTGCTGAACAAGCAGGGAGAGATCTCGGCTGTGTCTTTGACAAATCTGGACATCCACGATATAGCCCGAGTTTGTCATACCTACGGTGTGGGGGGGTACTACCTGACAACGCCGCTGCAGGACCAGCAGGCCTTGGCTGCCCGTCTTCTGGATCATTGGCGGATAGGAGAGGGGCAAAAGGCCAACCCTGACCGGGCATCGGCCATACATAAAGTGGCTGTTTGCGACGATGTGGAGCAGGTAGTTGCCCATGTCCGGGAGCGGACAGGGCAAGAGCCCTGGATTGTAGCCACCAGCGCCAGAGACGAAGGCGGAGTCCCCTGCTCCGCGGTTCGACAGCGTTTAACAAAGCAGCCGGTTCTATTGCTTTTGGGGACCGGTTCGGGACTCGCTGCGCAGGTTTTGGAAACGGCCCAGGAAATATTACGCCCTATCAGGTGCTTTGATACCTACAATCACCTCTCGGTGCGCAGTGCGGCGGCTATTGCGGTGGACCGCATTTTGGGCGATGTCTGGTAAACGAATGAGCAGTCTTTGTTTGTTAAGGAGAGACCATGGATGTATTGAAAAAGATAGAACAGGAGCATATGCGCATTGATGTGCCCCAGTTCAGGGCCGGGGATACCGTCAATGTCCATATTCGGATCATTGAAGGGGAGAAAGAGCGGATTCAGGTCTTTAAAGGGACTGTGATCAGGATGCGCAAAGGGGGAACCAACGCCACCTTTACCGTGCGCAAGGTCTCCGGGGGGATTGGCGTGGAACGTGTTTTCCCCTTGCATGCCCCGTCCATTGAAAAGATCGAAGTGGTCACCCGAGGCAAGGTGCGCCAGGGACGGATCTACTACCTGCGGAACTTGAAAGGCAAGGCGGCCCGGATCAAACCCAGAGACAGTCGCGGCTAGGAGCAAAGTGTGCCCAGAAGCCGCCGATCAGACTCCATCCCAGGCAAAAAGCGTGCCCTCCGCCCAGATACCTGGAAGCAGGAGGGCTCGGAAAGCTCTTCCCCTGAGCCGGGGGTGAACGTGGCCGGGGTGGATGAGGCTGGACGAGGGTGTCTGGCCGGACCAGTGGTGGCCGCAGCGGTTATTCTTCCTGGGGAAGGCCTTCCAGGTCTTTGCCTGAAGGATTCTAAAAAGTTGACTCCCCTTGTGCGTGAAGAACTGGAGCAGGGCATCAAGGAGGGGGCGGTGGCCTGGGCCCTGGGTGTCGCCTGGCCGAAGGAGATCGACCGCATAAATATTCTGCAGGCCACATTGCAGGCCATGGCCCGGGCGGTGCAAAAGCTGAAGCTGCAGCCGGAGAGAGTTCTCGTAGACGGTAATAAGGCTCCGCCAGTGTCTGTACCCTGCCGTTGTCTTCCTGGAGGCGACGGGAGAGTACCGGTTATTTCCGCAGCCTCAATTCTGGCCAAGGTGTTCAGGGACCGGCTTATGCAGCATCTGGATAAGCGGTATCCGGGATATGACTTCCAGGGACACAAGGGATACGGGACCAAGGCCCACATGCACCGGCTGCAGGACCTGGGCCCCTGCCGCATGCACCGCAGGTCCTTTGCCCCTGTACGCCGGCTTTTGAGTGGGGAACACCATACATGGTTGCCCGGCATTTGAAGTCTGGACGATTCGGGGAAGAAATGGCCCGGATCTTTCTGGTCAAGCAAGGATACGAAGTTCTCGGGCTCAACTGGAGGTGTCGGTACGGAGAGCTGGACCTGATCTGCCGTGATCAGCAAACCGTCATCTTTGTGGAAGTGAAAACCAGGAATACGGCCACCCTGGAGACACCGGCCGAGGCTTTGAACCAACGCAAGCAAACCAAGCTCATTAAATCGGCAAGCCTGTATCTGAGCCAGCACAGACTGTGGCACGCCCAATCCCGCTTTGACCTGGTTTCTGTCTACTTTCAAACCCACCACTGTCAGGTCGATCATGTGCCCAACGCCTTCTCAGCCTCCCACCCTGTGGGTCGTGGCCACACCCATTGGCAACCTTGGTGATCTCTCCGCCCGGGCCAGAGATGTCTTGTCCATGGTTGATGTGCTCTTGGCTGAGGATACCCGCAAGACCGGCCGTTTTTTGCATCTGTGCGGTATTTCAGGACCCAGGCTGCTCAGCCTCTTTGAGCACAATGAACAAGCCAGGACCAGCCAGGTGTTGAGCCTGCTCAAGCAGGGGCGTCAGGCGGCCTTGGTCAGCAGTGCCGGTACGCCGCTGATGTCCGACCCCGGTTACTTTGTGGTCCAAGCCTGTCGGCAGGCCGGCTTTCGGGTCTCTCCGGTGCCTGGACCGAGTGCTCCCATAGCCGCTTTGATGGCCTGCGGGTTGCCTCCTTATCCTTTTGCCTTCTTGGGTTTTTTGCCCCGCAAATCCGGTGAGAAGCGCCGTCTTTTTCAGCAATACGCCCCTTTGCAGGTTACCCTGGTTTTTTTTGAACGGCTGAGCAGGCTGGAGGCCACCCTGAAGGATGGGTTTGCGGTCCTGGGCAGCCGACGGACATGTATCGCCAGGGAAATGACCAAAAAGCATGAAGAGTTTATGTATGTGACTCTGGGCAGCGCCCTGGAAGAGCACACCGCCTTGCCGGGAGAAGCGACCGTGATTGTCGCTCCCCAGGATAAGAGATCCCGGCATACGAGCCAGGAGGAGGTGGTGCAGATCATGCGCAGCCAATTTGGGCCGGACTCCGGGGCCAAGGCCGTGGTGGAGGGCACGTTGCCCCGCGTCTTGGGATGGGGAAAAAAGGAGCTGTATGCTTTGTACCTGCGTGAGATCAGGGACAAAGCCAATCTGCCGGAGGAATCGTGAGCCTCACTTATCGGGATCTGCTCAGCTGTTTCTGGCGTACCTACCTTGTGGGGGCCGGTTTTAATACCCGGGGCCTGCAAAACATCGGGTTGGCCTACGCCATGGACCCTGGTCTGCGGGCCATCCACGACTCAGATGACGCTTTGCAGGCAGCCAGGGCCCGTTATGTCCGGCTGTACAATACCCATCCCTACTTTACGCCCATGTTGGTGGGGGCTTTTTTGTTTCTGGAACGCAATATCGCCCAGGGATTGATCACCTCCACGGCCCAGGATTCCTTTCAAAGCACGGCCACCTATACCCTGTCCGCTCTGGGGGATTCCTTTTTCGGGGGCTCACTTTTGGTCTTTTGGTCCCTGTGCATGACAGCGCTTTTGCTCTGTGGATGCTATGGGCTGGCCGGAGCCTGGCTTGGTGTCTCTTTTCTGAGCTTGCAGGTGTTCAAGGCGGCGACTTTCTGGCTTGGATTCAGCAAGGGGTTGTCCTTTTTCCAGCAGCTGAGGCAGATGAACCTCATGTACTGGGGGTATTGGATCAAATGTATAAATGCCCTGGGCGTTTTTCTGCTTTGGGTGCTTATATACCCTTTTCCCTGGCATCCGGCATGGTTTGCGGCGACCAGCTGCGTGCTGGGGGGGTCGGCTTGGCTGGTCTTTCGGGGGCTTGTTCCCAGGGAGGCCATAGTGGCTGCATGTTTCGTGGGCTGGTGTGTGTGGCAGAGCCTTTGAATTTCGGTTCAATTTTTGCTTAATTTTGATATATATGCTAGAAATGCAAGATTGCATATGACCGACACAATTACCAAGCAAGTCTTTATTCGCAACGAGCTGGGGCTGCATGCCCGGCCGGCAGCACAGCTGGCCCAGGAGGCGGCCAAGTTTTCCGCCCAGATCAAGCTCAAAGTAGGAGACATGGAGGCGGATGCCAAGAGTGTCCTGGATATACTCAGTCTGGCTGCAGCTCGAGGAAAGAGCATTACCCTGCAGGCCGATGGCCAGGATGCGGAGAAAGCAGTGGGGCACTTGGAACGGTTTTTTATGGACGGATTCGGGGAGATCTGAGCATGGCAACAAATGTTCTGCACGGGGTTCCGGTTTCTGTGGGCATATCCATCGGCCGGGCGTATTTGTTGAGTCAGGAACATTATTGTTTAGCGCCCATGCAGAACATCTCTCAGGACCTGGTTGATCTGGAAACGGCCAGACTGAACCAGGCCTTTGACCAGGCTTTGGAAAGCCTCATGCACATCCGCAGGCAGATTCCGCAGGAACAAAGTGATCACGCCGCTATTTTGGATACCCATATCATGGTCCTCAAAGACCCCAAGCTGCGCCGGGCCACAGAGCACTACATCCAAGAGCTGCACCTCAATGCCGAGTGGGCCTTGGAGAAAGGGGTCGCGGATATCGAAACCTCTTTTCACGGCATCGAAGATGAATACTTTCGGGCCCGGGTCCAGGAGCTGCGGCTGTTGACCCAGCGGGTCATGAACCAGCTGCTGGGCAACAGCGACACTATAAAGCCCATCACCTCCAGAGTCATTCTCATCGCCCACGATCTCTCCCCAGCAGATACGGTGGAGCTGGATGTGAGCAAGATCATGGCCTTTGCCACGGCCCAAGGAGGCCGAACCTCCCATGTGGCTATTCTGGCCCGGACCTTGGAGATTCCAGCCGTGGTTGGCGTGGAGGCCCTGGAAACCTCAGTGGCCGACAATCAATTCGTTATAGTGGATGGATTTCGGGGGCAGATAGTCATTAATCCGGACGAGAAGGAGCTTACCTATTATACAGATCTCAAGTACAGCTTTGAGGCCTATCAGAAAGAGGTCATGCGCAAACTGGATTTGCCGGCCGAGACCACGGACGGATTCCGAATCCAGCTGCAGGCCAATATCGAGCTCTTTGAGGAAGTGAGCAAGGTCCTGGATTACGGGGGAGACGGTGTTGGCCTCTACCGCACTGAGTACAGCTATATATATCGCACACAGCTGCCCAGTGAACAGGAGCTCGTCGAGGAGTACCGGGATCTAGCCTCCATACTGCGTCCGCGCTGGGTGGTCATCCGCACCCTGGATGCGGGCGGGGACAAGCTGGGACATGGCTTTGAGCACCTGGAGGAAGCCAATCCGGTCTTAGGGTTGCGAGCGGTGCGCTTTTGCCTGCGGCACCAGGATATGTTCAAGACCCAACTCCGGGCCATTCTGCGGGCCGGACAGATGGGGAACGTCTCCTTGATGTTTCCCATGATCTCGGGGTTGGGAGAACTCAGGGAAGTCATGGCTGTTTTGGACCAGGCCAAAGATGAGCTGAACCAGGAAGGAGTCCCCTTCAATGCCCATATTCCCGTGGGTATCATGGTGGAGCTGCCTTCGGCGGTGATGATCGCCGACATTTTGGCCAAGCATGTCGATTTTTTCAGTATCGGGACCAATGACCTCATCCAGTATTCCCTGGGTATCGATAGGACGAACAAGCATGTTTCCCATCTCTATCAACCTCTGCATCCGGCTCTGCTCCGAAGCATTAAACAGGTTGTGGATGCCGGGCACAGGGCCGGAATCAAAGTCAGCATGTGCGGGGAAATGGCCTCGGATCCCTATTGCTTGCCCATTCTCATAGGCATGCAGGTGGACAGCTTGAGTCTGAACCCGCAGTCCATACCCTGGATCAAGCGCATTCTGCGCAAACTGAGCATGGAAGAGTGCACAGCTCTTTTGGCTCAGGTTATGGAGCTGGATTCAGTGGCTGCGAGCAATAAATTGGTCCGGGACAGCATATTCCAGCGCTTTCCGGACGAGCTGCGGTTTTATTCGTCCATCTTGGAACAGGAAGTCGAGTGAACTCATGGCAGGTAAACACATGCGGGGCAAGGAATCGGCAGTTAAAATCGTGGCCCGGAACAAGAATGCCCTTCGCCTTTTCGATCTCTGGGATCGGTATGAGGCCGGAATCGTTCTGACCGGTTCGGAAATGAAATCCATCCGGGCCGGGCGGGTGAGCTTTAAGGACAGCTACGTCACATTCCACCAGGGGGAGGCCTTTTTAATCGGCATGCATATCGCGGTCTATGAAAATGCGGGCTATGCCGGACATGAACCGGACAGGGACCGCAAGCTCCTCCTGCACAAGCGGGAGATCGATCTTTTGCGGGGCAAGGTGGAGCAGAAGGGGCTGACTGTGATCCCCATGGCCATGTATCTGAAAAGGTCCCTGGTCAAGGTGGAAATCGCCCTGGCCAAGGGCAAGAAGATCTATGACCAGCGCGAGGAGCTCAAGCAACGAGCCGTTAAGAGGGATATTGCCCGGGAAATGGCTGAGGCCAAGAAGAAGGGCTGACGATATACGACCACGGATGGTGGTCGCAAGGAGAGTGTATGTTTGGATTTCTAGCCAAAAAGATGTTTGGCTCCAAAAACGAACGGTATCTCAAGTCCATTTCTCCAATGGTGGAGCGCATCAACACCTTGGAGCCCGAGATACAAAAGCTGCCGGATCAGGAGTTTCCGTCCAGAATCGCCGCTCACCGCCAGGAAGTGGAGAAGGGGCGCAGTCTGGAGGATGTCATGCCGGAGGTGTTCGCTCTGATCCGGGAGGCTTCCAAGCGCACGGTGGACATGCGCCCTTTCGACGTCCAGCTGCTGGGGGCCCTGGTCCTGCACCAGGGCAGAATCGCGGAGATGAAGACCGGGGAAGGAAAGACCCTGGCGGCTACTATGCCCATGGTCCTCAATGCCCTGACCGGCAAAGGTGTGCACCTGATAACGGTCAACGACTATCTGGCCCGGCGGGACGCGGAATGGATGGGCAAGATATATTCCTTTTTGGGCCTGGAGGTGGGCAGCATTGAACACGGCATGTCCGATGAAGAGCGGAAAAAGGCCTATGCTTCGGACATTGTCTACGGCACCAACAACGAGTTCGGGTTTGATTACCTGCGCGACCATATGAAGTTCTACCCCCATCAGCTGGTGCAGCGGGATTTGAACTACGCCATTGTGGACGAAGTGGACTCGGTACTCATTGACGAAGCCAGGACCCCGCTCATTATATCCGGGCCTTCCGATGGATCTACAGCCATGTACAAGCAGGTGGATACGATCATTCCCCGTTTGAAGCGGGACCGGGACTACACTGTAGACGAAAAGGCCAAGAGCGTTATGCTCACCGACGACGGGGTGATCCACTGCGAGGAGATCCTGAATGTGGACAATCTCTTTGATCCCAAAAATATCACCTATCAGCACCACGTCCTGCAGGCCTTAAAGGCCCATGAGCTGTTCAAACGGGATACGGACTATATTGTCCGCGAGGGCCAGGTGATCATTGTGGACGAGTTCACAGGGAGGATCATGCCCGGCCGCAGGTACAGCGATGGGCTGCACCAGGCCCTGGAGGCCAAGGAAGGGGTCCGGGTGGAAGCGGAGAACCAGACCCTGGCCAGCATCACATTTCAGAACTTTTTCCGCATGTACGACAAACTGGGCGGCATGACCGGAACAGCGGACACCGAAGCCGTGGAGTTCAAGGAAATCTACAATCTGGACGTCAATGTGGTCCCTACCCACAAGCCCATGATCCGGCAAGACTTTTCGGACGTGGTCTACCGGACCCAAGAAGAGAAGTATGCGGCCATAGTAGAGGAAATCAGGACCTTGTATGCCAAGGGACAGCCGGTTTTGGTAGGCACTACGTCCATCGACAAATCGGAATATATAGCCGAGAATCTGCAAAAGCTGCGCATTCCCCACGATGTGCTCAACGCCAAGCACCATGAGAAGGAAGCGGAGATTATCGCCCAGGCCGGGGAGAAGGGCCGGGTGACCATTGCCACCAACATGGCCGGCCGGGGAACGGACATCGTCCTGGGCGAGGGGGTCCGCGAGCTGGGCGGGCTGCATATCCTGGGAACGGAACGCCATGAGAGCCGGCGTATCGACAATCAGCTCCGCGGCCGGTCCGGACGTCAGGGAGATCCGGGAAGCTCCCGCTTCTATCTGGCCTTGGACGATGACCTGCTGCGCCTGTTCGGATCGGACCGTATTTCAGGGTTGATGAACAAGGTGGGCGTGGAAGAGGGCCAGGCCATAGAGAACACCCTCATCTCCCGGGCCATTGAAAACGCCCAGCACCGGGTGGAAGAACATAACTTCACCATCCGCAAGCAGCTCTTGGAGTTCGACGACGTCATGAATCAGCAGCGGGAGGTCATCTACACCCGCCGCCGGGAGATCATGACCCTGGAGGATTTGGAGCCCATGATCATGGGCTTTGTGGACGATTTACTGGAGGATATCCTGGCCCCGATGGACGAAGGGGGCAAGGACGGTCCGGATGAAGAGACCTTGCAAGGGATGAAGGCCAGACTGGATGAGGTCTTTGCCCTGCAGCGGGTGATGCCTGTATACGAGCGTATCCCATCCATGGAGGAGGCCAGGCAGAAGGTGGAGGAGATCCTGGCCGCTCTTAAAGCCAATGCTGGAGAACACTACCAGGAAATCCTGCGCTATTTTCTCTTGGAGAGCCTGGACAGGTTCTGGAAAGAGCACCTGTTGAACATGGACTATCTCAAGGAAGGGATCGGGCTGCGCGGATACGGGCAGAAAAACCCCAAACAGGAATACAAGAAAGAAGGATTTCAGCTCTTTCAGGAACTCTTGTATCTGATCAAGGAAAATACCATGAAGTCCTTGTGCAGGGTCAGACTGCAGGAGGCCTCTGAACAGGAGCTGCAGCACCAGGAGCAACCCAGCGAGCTGCAGTTTTCCGGAGCGGATGAGACAGCGGCCAGCACCAACCCGGAGCCTTTCAAGCGGGACAAGCCCAAAGTGGGCAGAAACGATCCCTGTCCTTGCGGCAGCGGAAAGAAGTTCAAGAAGTGCTGTGGAAGATAGGTGGCAGCGTGCAAAAAGCACAAGAATCCTGGTTCTTATGGTTAAGTGATACGCAAGCCTATCTTTTGCCAGCTTTGGCCCAAAAACGGTCCAGATTTGCCGGAGGCAAAGCTGTAAGGAGTTGACCCGTGATTATGACCCCGCGCGGATTTTCCTTTCTTTCCACCCAGGCCGGGTTGAGATATACCGGTCGCCGGGACCTGGGACTCATTATTTCCAAGACCCCGGCGGCCGCAGGCGGAGTATTCACCACCAACCGCTTCCAGGCCGCCCCGGTTCAGGTCAGCAGGGAGCATCTGCAGGCAGAAGGCTGGTCCAGGGCCATTCTGGTCAATGCCGGACAGGCCAATGCCTGTACCGGAGAGAGGGGATTGCATGTCTGCCGCCAGACCTGCGAGCTCACAGGCCGGCTCTTCGGTATCCGGCCCCAGGAGATCCTTCCGGCTTCCACCGGAGTGATCGGTCAGGACATGGATCTCTCTCTGTGGGAGCGGGGGCTTCGCGCCTTGGCTGAAGATCAGACAGCGAACGATCCCCTGGGAGTGGCCAAGGCCATACTGACCACAGATACCTTTCCCAAGCTCATGTGGCGGGAGGTCCCTTTGGCCGCAGGAACAGTTCGCCTTCTGGGTATGGCCAAGGGCTCGGGCATGATCTGCCCCAATATGGCCACCATGTTGGCTTTTATCTGCTGCGATGCTCGCCTGCAGCCGCATGGGTGGCAAGACATGCTCAGCTGTGCTGTACAGGCCAGCTTCAATCGGATCAGCGTGGACGGCGATACGAGCACCAACGACTGCGTGCTGGGACTGGCCAACGGGGACAGCGGAGTTGTTCCCGGCCTGGAGGAGATGTCCCTTTTGGAAGATGAGCTGACCCGGCTGTGCCGGGATCTGGCCTATCTCGTTGTCCAGGATGCGGAAGGGGGAACCAAGGTCATCCGTATTCGGGTCAACGGGGCCAGAAATAATTTTGAGGCAGAGGCGGCAGCCCGGACCGTGGCCCATTCCCCATTGGTCAAGACGGCCATGTTCGGGCGGGACCCGAACTGGGGGCGGATAGTTGCGGCCCTGGGCCGCTGCCAAGCCCAGTTTGATCCCGGCCAGGTCCGGGTGAGCATCGCCGGCCGGGAGGTCTTTGCAGGTCAAACTCCGGTTGAGGCGGACATTGACAGTCTTTTGGCTCCTTTTCTGGACCGCCAGGAAATACCAGTGAATATTGTCCTGGGTCAGGGACCGGGAGAGTACGATCTCTTGACCTCTGATCTGAGTGTGGATTATGTGCGGATCAACGCCGCCTATCGTTCCTAGCCGGATCCAATATTGGAATATGTGTGGCATCTGCCTTTTTTTGAGGCGCAATTTCCCTGTGGAGGTCCAAAGCAGTGAAGTTCCCAGATTTCCTTGACGATGAAGACAGCTGCATTGGGCAACAGAGATGGAAGGCCCTGACCGACTTCCTCTTTGAGGTGGGCATGCTGCGGCATACCCCGCGGACCGGGTATCAGTTCCTGGGCTCAGGAAAGGAAAGCGTTGCCGAGCACAGCTACCGGACCACAGTTATCGGGTTTGTCCTGGCTCAGCTGGCAGGTGCGGACTGGACCAAGGTGGTACTCATGTGCCTGTTCCACGACCTGCACGAGGCCCGGACCGGGGATTTCAATTATGTAAATAAGATGTACAACACTTCCAGGGATGAACAGGCTCTGGCCGATGCCTGGGCCGGCACAGGGCTGGGGGATGACGTTTTAAAAGCTCAGGCCGAAATGGACGCCGCATCCAGCCAGGAGGCCATGCTGGCCCAGGACGCTGATCAATTGGATCTTATCTTGAGTCTCAAGCAAGAGCAGGATCTGGGCAATCCGTACGCCCCAAAGTGGATAGCTCATGCCTTGAACCGGCTGCGAAGCGATTTGGGCCGGTGCTTGGCTCAGGTTATTATGCGCACCGACCACACCGATTGGTGGTTTCGGGCTGCAGACAGTTCCTGGTGGTCGCGCAAGAACGGCCGGCACTTTTCGGAAGGCGGGCAGTGAGGTGGGGGCGGAAGACGCTGCTGGGGGTTGTGGCCGCGGCCGCAGCCTCTGTGTTTCTGCATTTCCTGCCGGCTTGGCTGCTTCCGGGGCCCCGAACCTCAACCCCGGAGCACACAGTTTTTATAGTGGATGTGGCCTCCCCGCACAAGCCGCAAGCGGGTGACGGCAACCTGGAGGAAAAGCCAGAGGAGAGTGCAGAGGATCAAAATCCGACCCCTGCTGAAGACCTGGAGCAGGTCAGGCTCAGGGGAGGTTCGGGTGGTTTTTTCCCCAAGGCCGGGAGTGCGGAAGAGGACTTGAAGAAGATTTTGGCCGGGGTGCAGAGCCGAGTCCAGCCTGTGTGGGAGGGGGCCAAACCTCCCGGGCCGGGGCGGGTGGATATCTATATGGAGCTGAGCAGCCAAGGAGACCTGGATTCGGCCTGGGTGGCCGATGGGCAGGGGCATCCCCAGCTTCCGGCTTTTGTTTTGGATGTGGTCCGCCGGGCCCAGCCTTTTCCTCTGGCTGGGGTATATCTCCGGGACCGGATGGTCGTAGGGTGCACCTTTGCCGTGTATGAGTGAACGAATAAGGAGAGTCAGGCCGTGCGTATCGCAGTTGTTTCAGACACGCATATGAACAAACCCAGCCCAGCCCTGATCAGCGCTTATGAGCAGGTCATGCAGGACCTGGATGCTGTATTGCATTGCGGGGATATCACCGGAGAGCAGGTCTTTTCGTATTTGAACTCCCATCCCCGCTTTTATGGGGTGGCCGGAAACATGGACAGCGGGCAGTGGGCCGATGACTTGCCCCGTAAAGCAACCGTACGCCTGGGCGAGTTTCACATCGGGCTGGTCCATGGTTTTGGTCTGGGATCCGGGCCGTTGGCCGAGAAAGTAGTGGCCAGCTTCCAAGATCAGGATGTGGATTTGGTCTGTTTCGGACATACCCACAGGCGGCTGTTTGAGCCCGACCTGTATGCCCTGCCGGTCCTCAATCCGGGAAGCTTCGCTTTGCCCAAAGGCAGCTCTCCCGGCTTTGCCGTGGTTGAGCTGCGTCCGGGATGGTCGCCTCAGGTGGAATGGATTGATCTCTAAGTCCGGCGCGGGCCCTTAGAAAGATGCGGGAGCAAAAATACAGAGTTTATAAGTTGTACCGCAGCAGAAGGCAAAGCCACTTTGTGCAGTGATATGTCAGTGAGATATGATGCCAGTTGACGGTGAAAATCTTCGCAATCTCTAACCAAAAGGGTGTGTATGGCCAAGGAAGAATCTATAGAAGTTATGGGCGTGGTCACTGAGGCTCTTCCCAATGCCATGTTTCGGGTAGAGCTGGAAAACGGCCACGAGATCCTGGGACATATTTCCGGGAAGATGCGCAAACACTATATTCGTATTTTGCCCGGGGACAAGGTGAAGGTGGAACTGTCTCCCTATGATCTGACCCGGGGCAGGATCGTTTTTCGATACAAGTAAAGCTCTGGGCCAAGAGCTTCTAGAAACGGGTCAAGGCGGATTCGCTGGCAAAGAAGACAGGCGAATTGTCCCTTGATCCGTTCTCTTGGGCGCGGACAGGACCGGGAGCCAGAACCAGGCGGTATCCGAAGCTGATGAAGACCGGCCCTGGCTCGCCCATGTTGTGCGGCTGGAGCACAAAGGTGAAGGAGATAGGCTGGTCCTCAGTCAGGCGTTGGGGGGGCAAAACCAGGATCTCCTGGGCCAACACCCGCCCGGAGCGGTCGCTGAGATAGGCTCCCATCCACAAATCCCGGGCCCAGGTGGCCCATTTCGGGATGGGGCCGTCCTGCAGGGGATGAGCCGTTCCCTGCACCTGCAGGCCTTCCGGATCCTGGGTACACAGGAAATGAAAGCGCAGATAATTTGTGCGCATATCCTGGGGTTGATCCAGGGACCACTGCTTCTGCTTCAGGTGACGCACGCTTTGGCTGGCGCAGGAAGAGGCTGCCAGCACCAGGGTCAAAAGGCCGATCAGGGCCAAGGTTCGGTAGGTTCTCACCGATGATCCGTCCATGACAGGCAGGGAGCTTTTCAATGGCATGGCCTTCCCTCCACCAAAGCGGCATACCCTGA
This sequence comes from Thermodesulfobacteriota bacterium, assembly GCA_051749205.1. Classification (GTDB taxonomy): domain Bacteria; phylum Desulfobacterota; class Desulfovibrionia; order Desulfovibrionales; family Desulfothermaceae; genus Desulfovermiculus. The sequence continues at coordinate 27,528 of JBNJII010000027.1, forward strand.
TGCCGCCCCGGCCTTAAAAAACCGGTGGCTTTCCCTGGACAAGCATTTCCGAAAGGGTCATATCCACTTTGGGCAGATGCGGGCGTCGAGAGCCCAAATAATCGCGCTCCAATTGGGCCAGCTCAATGTACATAGAAGTCCGGTCCAGGATTGGCACCCGGTCCATATCTGCGGTCAGCTCCTGGCATTTCCGGCAGCCCGGAAATTGCTTGGTTTGACCGTTGGGCATGCGCACCTGGTTGGGCACCCCGTGCAGACGGCAGATCATCAGCCGATAGGAGTAGAGGATGCACAGTCCCTGCTCGTTCAATGGACACATAAGCCGGGGACGCTGGCCCTGAGCCAGGCAGTCCTTTGCTTTGCGGACATTTGTCTGGGCCCGGTCCAAAACGGCCTGCCTGGGTTCCGGTTCCAGAGTATCCAGGCCCTGCCAGAGGTAGGCCCATTCGATATAGGTGTGGTGTTGAAAATAGCTTGTGCAGCAGTTGTCTGTACATTGGGCGCAGGTCAACCCTAAGCGGGAGGCCAGGGTGTCGTACTCAGCCTCCATCCGTGCATACAGATCGGCCAACCGCCTGAAGATGTCATTGCGGGGCTTTTTCTTGGGGCCAGCGGGCATAGATGGTGCTTTCCAGTTTATGGATACAGTCCTGGACTGAAGCTGTGGCTGTGCTCAGGGACAGGTCTGCATACCGTTCATACAGGTTGCGTCTCTCCACATAGAGATCATAAAGACTTTGTCCGGGCTGCATAGCCAGTCCCCGGTCCGGATGCCGACTGACCCGCTGCAGGATAGTGGGATAGTCGGCTTGCAAATAGACGATGACTCCGCTACGTTTGAGCGCTTGCATGGCTTGGGAGCTGTATACTGCGCTGCCGCCGGTGGCGATGATGCAGCGCTTGACGTCCAGGCTGAGCAAGGTCCTCTCCTCCGCCTGAAGGAAGTGGTTGAGCCCCAAGGCTTGGCCCAGGGCCTCCAAAGGGAGCCCGTACCAGGCCTCCATGAGGTGGTCGGTGTCCAGGCAGGCCCAGCCCAAGGTGCGGGCCATGGCCGAAGCCAAGGTGCTTTTGCCCGACCCGGGCATGCCGATGAAGACCAGGCACATGGCCTGCTCAGAAACAGTCTTCCATGCGCCCTCCTCTGCGTTTTTGGAGGCACAATCGAAAGTGTGTCCAGCCATTGGCACCCCTGGGACCATGAGGACATGCGGTATTGAGGTTTACGGACCGGCCGCGGTCCGTTTGACATACCTGCAAGATAACACAGAAACCAGCAAAGGCCAAGCCGGAGGGCAGATGACCGAGCAGGCCCTATCTCTGCTCCAGGAATACGTTGATGAAGGCGCGGATACGCGGAAGGCTTTTTTCCAGACCAGCGGCGAACAGGTTGCGGCGGTGGCCAAGCTCATGGCCGTGACTTTGGTCCGGGGAGGGAAGATTCTCTTTTGCGGCAACGGAGGCAGTGCGGCCGACGCCCAACACCTGGCAGCCGAGTTTGTCTCCAGGTTTGAGATGGAACGTCCGCCCCTTCCGGCCGTGGCCTTGACCACGGACAGTTCAGTGCTTACCGCAGTGAGCAACGACTATGGCTTTGAGTATGTATTTAGCAAGCAAGTCAAGGCTTTGGGTCGGGAAGGGGATATATGTGTGGGCATATCCACCTCCGGCACCAGCCCGAACATTCTTCAGGCCTTGCACATGGCCAAAGAGTCGGGGCTGGTCACAGTAGCTCTTACGGGAAGTCAAGGCCAAATGCGCGAGATCTGCGATCATGCCCTTTGCGTCCCAGGGCAGCGTACAGCCCATATTCAAGAGGTGCATATTGTTGTAGGTCACCTCTTGTGCCGGCTGGTGGATTTTTACCTCTTTGAGGCAGCGGACCAGCTTCAAGCCTATCTGTAAAGGGGCGTTGAAGAGATCCGAAACCTGTTTCTCTAAAAAACCTGAACACAAATGCCTGCGAGTTCCAGCACAATCTACAGGAAAGGGAGGCCTCTATGCCCATATACGAGTATACATGCGCGCAATGCGCCCATCAGTTTGAGGAGATCGTTCTTGGAGCCCACACAGAAGTTGCTTGCCCGGAGTGCGGATCTGCCGACACCCAGAAGCTTATGTCCAGATGTCGAAGCAAGCTGGCAGGAGCAAGCTCCCAGGGCCAGAGCACCTCTGTGCCTTCCAGCGGCGGATGTGCAGGATGCAGCGGGGGAAGCTGCGCCAGCTGTTGATGCCCCATGTGGTCCACAACCTATGAGCCGTGAGTACAAAGCACAATCATGAATACCTCGCTGACAATCGCTACCCGGGGGAGCAAACTGGCCATGTGGCAGGCCAAGCATGTGGCCGGACTGATACAGGCCGTGCACCCCGATATGGAAGTGGCCTTTAAGGTGGTCAAGACCTCGGGGGACAAGATCCTGGACGTTCCCCTGGCCAAGGTCGGAGGCAAGGGGCTGTTCGTTAAGGAGATCGAAGAGGCCATTTTAGCCGGAGAAGCGGACCTGGCTGTGCACAGCATGAAGGATGTCCCGGCGGAGCTGGTTTCCGGGCTGACCTTGGGCGTTATGCCCGAGCGGGACGACAGCTCGGACTGTCTGCTGAGCATGCACTACCCGGATCTGAACTCTCTGCCAACCGGGGCTGTGGTGGGCACCAGCAGCCTGCGCAGGCAAGCCCAGCTTTTGGCTCAACGCCCGGATCTGAATGTGAAAACCTTGCGCGGGAACCTGGACACCCGGGTGAATAAATTGCGGCAGAACGAGTACGAAGCCATTGTAGTGGCCTCAGTGGGGCTCAAACGTCTGGGGCTGCAGGCTCCATACTCCTATCGCCTGTTTCCTCCGGAGTTTTTTCCGGCCTTGGGACAAGGGGCCCTGGGTATTGAGTATCCAGAAGACAATACCCAGCTCAGCAGTTTGCTTTCTGCCTTGGATCACGCCTCAACCAGGGTGACCGTGACTGCAGAACGCAGCTTCCTGCATGAGCTGGAAGGCGGATGCCAGGTGCCCATAGGAGGAATGGCCCGGGTTGAAGGTCAGCAGGTGACCCTCCAGGGGCTTGTCGCCGATCTCAGGGGAGAGCGCATGATCCTGGAAACAGATACGGCAAAGTGGAGCCAGGCTGAGTCGTTGGGCCGATCTCTGGCCCGGAGGGTCCTGGACCGAGGCGGACGGGAGATCCTGCGGGAAGTGTATGCCTGCGGGGATGACTGAAAGGTTCAAACTCTCAGGATCTTCTGTACATCCTGCTTCCATAAGTTCACGAGCGATGCTTTCGCAAGCGGTCCAGGTCCTGGGGAGTGTTGACATTGAGAAACGAATCCAAGCCGGGATCTGCTCTGCGTATCTCACTTTCCGGGACATTGCGTACACGGACCTGAGAGTACATGGCCGATATTTTGGCCCGTCCGGCCTGGAGGAGCTCGGCAGTCACCGATAGGCAGGTTTGGGCGTATATGGCGCAGAGAGGTTCGTAGTAGCCGCCTATCACCGGGACGACCACGTCGTCTTCACCAGAGGCCTGAGCCAAGAGCACACGGATGACCTCGGGGTTCAGAAGCGGAGTGTCGCAGGCGGTGATAAATACGTGTTTGTGCCCGCTGTGGCTCAAAGCGGCGTGGATTCCGGTCAGGGAACAGCGAAGAGGGAAGATGTCCGTATATGCCGGCAGGGGCACAGAGTCGTACTGTTTTGGGGTGCGGGTAATAAGGAACACCTCGGAGCAGACAGCCTGCAGTGTCTGGGCCAGACGCTGGACAAAGGTTTGGTCGCCGATGGGCAAAAGGCTTTTGGTCAGCCCATGCATGCGGGTGTTCAGGCCGCCGCAGAGAATGGCTCCGGATACGGATGTGAGCATGGCCGGCTCCACCTGGACAAGGTTGATCAAGTTCAGCTTTGCTTCCGGCAAATCTGAAAGATCCATAGGCATGCTAACTTCTCGTTTCATGCGAGAGACACTCTGTGTGCCCCCGGTATGGGAAGATGTCAAGAACAGAAGGCTTTTAGCCGGGTTTGTGCAGGAGAATGACATCCCGACCGTAGAATTTGACCTGGGCCGAGAGGTGATCGGCCAGCCATTCAAAGGTGGCCTGAGAGAAGAAGCTGACGTGGGTTTCATCCCGGATATAGTGCCATTGGGCAAAAGCTGCCTGGTTGTGGACGAGCTTGGTCATGATTCCCATCCAGCCGCCTGGACGCAACAGAGACCAAACTCGAGGCAGGGTGAACCCGGGGCGGCGGAGGTGTTCGACGACCTCGGTGCAGGTAATGAGGTCGTAGCTCATGGTCCAGATCTGGTGATCAGGGGCGTAGAAAGGATCGAAGAGGCTCATGTGGTACCCGGTTTTCCTGGCTATGTCGGCCAGGGCCGGTCCCGGACCGCAGCCAAAGTCCAGGCCCCGGGCCGGGGGCGGAATGTGTTGAGCCAGAGGGGTCAGGACCCGGGATACAAAGTCTCTGTACCCCGTATCGTGTATATCGTTTTTATGTCGGTCGTAACGGGCCTTTTCCTGGGCAGCGCTTATATGTTCATATACTGGGACGAAGACCAGGGAACAGGTAGGGCACAGATAATACCTGCGCTTACGGTCGCGGTGATAATGGTGGGTGTCATCCTGTGCACAGAGAGGGCATGCACGCTGACTGGTTTTTGAGGTCATAGGGCTTTCGGGCTGTCCTCCTGATCAAGGGCTGGGTCGGGATAAGGTGTATTTTCGTCTTGTCTCCCTGGACAAAGAAGCTTAGCATAGGAATGTAGGTGTTGAAAGAACCTTGTTACAGGGGGCCACAGCTGTGAAGATGCAGGATATACGGGTTCTGGGCAGAGAGAAAGGGCTCAGGTTCGGGGTGGGGGTCAGCAAAGTGGGAGCCATTCGGGCTATACAAAGGGCTGAGGGAAACTTCGACTGCTTTGGACGGGCTGGTTCCGGATATTGCGATCAAGGCGATTGCCTGTTTCGGGCCGCATGCTTGGCCATGTCCCTGGAGCCGGTGCCAACCAGAAAAAAAAAGAAGAAACCAGGGAAGCAGCCTGTGGAAGAGACCGTTTCCGAATAAACAAGATGGTCATATAGATATATGTGCAGAGGAAAATGGAGGTTTTATGCCCAAGACATCCTTTTCATTTGAACAGCATATGGAAAACAGCCTGATACTGCAAACCTGCTACTACCGCCTGGAAGCTTTTTTCAGGTCCCTGGAAGCCAAGTACGGCCAGGAGCATGAAGCGGTATTCAGTGCATCCCAGGTGCTGGACAAGCTCAATGAGCTGAAAATCCATATGGACGATTTAGTCATTCAGGAGTTTCCCGAACGCAGGCTCTCCTGTGTGTATCGAACCAACGCTCGACCTAATTTGAGCTCACCAGGCAAGTTCGATACCTGAGCTGCGGCGTTATTTCCCAAGAAGGGCCAGGTCCCTTCTGCCCTCCTTCCAAGCTTTCTTGCCCTTGTTTGCAAAACCCTGGGTGCAAAACCACCGCGCCGAGCGCCCATCGAAAGAGGTCCTTGAACCGGTATTTTTCTGGGCGCTTATCAGGTCCATTTTCTGGGTGACGACGATATCCTGTTGGTGTCCTTTGGGTTGGCATATTTTGTGCCTTTCTGTTCCCAATTGCGTCTTTTGCAGAGACTTGATAAGGCTGTCCGGAATTTGGGTAAGCTTGGAAGTTCAAATCGGCCCAGAAACCGAAAGGAGAAGGTATGGATTTTAAACTCAAAAAGGAACATGAGATGTTGCGCAAGGCGGTCCGGGACTATGCCAAGAAAGAGCTGGCTCCTACTGCCGCGGAGAGGGATGCTCAAGAGCACTTTGACCGGGGCCTCCAATTTGACCGTTTGGCGGAGATGGAGCTGCCGGGCATTATTTTTCCCGAGGCCTATGGCGGTGCAGAAGCGGACTACCAGAGCTATGTGATCGCCATTGAAGAGCTTTCCCGGGTCTGTGCATCCACAGGTGTGGTTCTTTCCGCCCATGTGTCTTTGGGCAGCAATCCCATATATCTCTTTGGCACAGAGGAACAAAAGCAGAAGTTTTTAAGGCCCATGGCCGAAGGGACCAAGTTGGGATGCCTGGGGCTGACCGAGCCCGAGGCTGGCTCGGACGCCGGTGGCACCCAGGCGACCGCCGTTCTGGACGGCGACGAGTGGGTCTTGAATGGGAGCAAGAACTTTATCACCAACGGTGGAGACGCGGACGTGACTGTGGCCATGTTTCGGACCGATGAAAATGCTCCCAAAAAGCATCAAGGCATCAGCGCCTTCATTATTGAATCAGGCACTCCTGGATTCTCCTCCGGCAAGACAGAAGATAAGCTGGGGATCAGGTCGTCGGCCACTCGGGAGTTGGTCTTCTCCAACTGCCGGGTTCCCAAGGACAACCTGCTGGGAAATGAAGGGGACGGATTCAAGATCGCCATGAAGACCTTGGACGGAGGGCGCATCGGGATTGCCGCCCAAGCCTTGGGCATCGCCCAGGGTGCCTATGAGGAGGCCCTGAACTATGCCAAGAAGCGGCAGCAGTTCGGGCAGGCCATTGGTAAATTCCAGGCTGTGCAGTTCAAGCTGGCGGATATGGCCACCCAGATAGATGCGGCCAGGTTTTTGGTCTACCGGGCTGCCTGGTGTGTGGACAATAAAAAGCCCTATACCAAAGAAGCGGCCATGGCCAAGTGCTTTGCCTCGGACGTGGCCATGTGGGCGACCACGGAAGCGGTTCAGGTCCTGGGCGGCTACGGGTACGTCAAGGACTATCCCCTGGAGCGTATGATGCGGGATGCCAAGATCACCCAGATCTACGAAGGGACCAATGAGATCCAAAGGGTGGTCATCGGGGCCAATATCATGAAGTAAAAGGGAAAAGGGCTGTTCAGGAACTGCGCAACAGGACGTGCACAGAGGAAAAAGCTTTGTGTGTTTATGAGTTCAGAACAGCCCTTTGTATTGAACGAGGAAACTTTCCAACCGGTGTAAGGCTGGGTTGGGTTGAGGACACAACGATAACCTTTAGGGGACGCCTATGCTCGATGTATTGACCCCTCCGGCCTGGACAAGCCTGTTCGGCATTCCCGGGTGGGTGTTGGCTGTACTGATCACAGTTGTCGGTTTG
>JBNJII010000028.1:0-33942 GCA_051749205.1 Thermodesulfobacteriota bacterium
TGCCCCCCAGAAAGGAAATCTGCACTGCCGTTGAAAAAGGCCACAACAGCCCGGCGGCGACTACAAAAAGAGCTGGGGGAATACCCAAAGCACCCCCGAAAACAAAAAGGGCCCCAAAAAACAAAAGGCCCTGCCATCCGCGGCCGTCAACCAGAGCAACCACACCATGCGGCTCTTGGACCACCTCCCCCAGCCCGGCGGCCCAGAAACCTGAGAACAAGGCCAAAACACAGAGGACGATCAGAGGCTTGAGCCATTTTTTGAGCCTGGAGGGGTTGCGATGAGGGTCCCGGGTTTTCATCCCCTCTCCGGCTGGGCCTGCCCACTCCTGCGGCAGGAGGTGTTCCAAAAAGAGAGGAAGCTGTCTCTGCAGGAGTGCCTTTGGGCATAGCTTCTGGCCTTTTGCCGCATCCCGGCCATCAGGTCCGGATTGTCGCACAGCCGGAGAATGGCCTGTACAAACCCCTCAGCCATGTAGCCATCGGCCGGGACCACAATTCCGGTTTCTCCATCCAGCATATTTTCTCTCGGCCCCCCCTGGTCGGTCACAATCACCGGCAGGCCTGAGGCCTGGGCCTCGATGACCGCACTGCCCAAGGTGTCCACAGTGGAGGGAAAGACAAAGATATCGCTGGAGGCATAGGCCTGAGCCAAGTGATCGCCGCCTAAATAGCCGACAAACAGGATTGGAAGATCCTGACAGATGTTTTGCAGCTCAGGCAAATATGGACCTTCGCCGGCAACAACCAGGCATACATCATCCCGCACTCGGCTTATAGTCCGCATGACTTCTTCCAGGACCTGAAGATTTTTCTCCTTTGATACCCGGCCAACATAGATCAGCTTTGTGCTCGACTCCGGCAAGCTGTAATGGGTCTGAAAGTAGCCGTTCCGCTTTCCTGGATGGAAATCAGAGGTATTCACGCCTGGTTGGTGGACAACCATTTTTCCCCTGGGCAAGCCCTTAGAGGCCAGTTCCTCTGCTGTGGCCGTGGAAGGAACCGAGATCACCTCCATCTGCCCGTAAAACCAGGTCACGAATTTCCAGATCAGCCCTTCCATCTGCGGGTCTCCAGTCACGGCCCCCACAGTCTGGGGCAAAGAGGTATGGTAGGTGCCCTGAAAGGGAACACCCAGCAGCCGGGCCACGGCCAGAGCGGTAAGCCCCATGGATCCGGGCGTTTCAGCGTGAATACGGGTAAAACCCTGCTCATAGCAGTAGGCCAGTATATCCAGAAACGGCGGATAGTATACCTTCAGCTCCGGATACTCCGGAAGATCGAATTCCCCGATAGGTTCAAAGGAGGCCACATGGGTTTCCTGTTCCCGGCCGGAAGCGCAGTTGATCACGGTCACTGGTTTTCCCGTCAGGCGGGAAGCCTTCAGTCGCAGACGGATCGCTGTAGCTACCCCGTTTGTTTCATCAAGTGTATCGGTAAACAGGACCAGATTCTGCCCCTTGCTGGGCTGGGCAGAGCTTTTTCCCTCATGCCATTGCAGGCACTTGAGGCTGAACTCCCTGTCTCTGGCAAAAAGGGAATAAGAAACGAGATAGGGAGCAAGCAACAGGTGCAGTGAGGTCATCGCCCCCAGAGAAGGAAACACAGACAAAAAGTCTGCATTGCCCAGCTTGGTGAGCATTTCCCGGCCCGTATCTGCACTCAGATCAGCAAACACCTGGTGCATAAAGCCCTTCCAGGTCTCACTTTGCTCCCTTGGGCTTAAGTTTTCCTTCTGAACATGCTCCAAGCGCTCAGGCTCGGCGGAAAGGACCTCATGGGCCGATTGCAAAAATTGTCCCGGAAAGGATGTGCCCCAGAAGGCCATATCCGGCTGCTTCCAAACGATGGGCTGCTCAGCTTCCCTTCTTTGCCTTTGGTCCGCAGGCAAAAGAGTCTGCTCCAGAAAAATAAACGGGGCCATATCCTGCACCAGTTGCCGGAAGGGGAAGGTTTGGCTGTAATACTGATATATGATGCTGTACAGGTTGTGGGCCAGGTCCTGGGGACCCGCCTCATATGTATGCACATTATGGATATTGTCGTTTATACCTCGAAGAAAGGTCTGGATGCAGTCCGCCTCAGGCACCTCGGTATACGAAAAGCCCATGTACAAAGAGGAATGATCGTCTGAACCACTGATCACATACTTATGGCTGGGCTTTTCTCCCCTGGGGGTAATGGCATAGCGCTCGGCCAGCTCAAAGATTTTTTCCTGACTGAGTCCGCTCAGGATTCTGCGCAGCACAGTATTTTGCAGACTATCCCGGGCTCCGTTGAGCTCAAAATGGCTAAACAGGAGCAAAAGCTGTTGGAAATGCTCAAGTTGCAGCCCTCCGTTTACGCTGTACATGGGATGGGCCAAGGCATGGAATATCTTCTCGGTCTGGAAATACTGGACCAGCTCAAAGACATTCTGCCGCAACCTGGAGATGTCACTGTGCTGCTTCTCGCTGATGTCGTAGACCAGCACATGCACTTTGCAGCCATCCCCAGGAAAGCTGGCAGTTACCTCCTCGCTGATAAAGGTATCCGGCAGATGGGCAATCTCCAGATTTGCATCTATCGTGTCGTGGTCGGTGATAGTGACCAGATCCATGCCCCGGTTCTTCAAGCTTTGATACAAATACCGGGGGTCTGTATAGCTCTCAGCGCAGCCCATCTTCCTGAGCACCCAGGCAGAGGGATGCCGGGAATACCGGGAATGGACATGCATGTCCGTTTTGCAGGTCGTATATTTCATGCTCTGACTCGCAGTAAAGTTGATGCTGCCGCCATGGGATTGCTTAGCTTTTGTACTGCATATCACAGTACATAATTTCTTTATAGGTCAAGAATTGATCAAACCTGCCCAGATGCCTGCTCAAGTCTGCCTTTAATGCATAATGCAGATCATTGGGATGAATGGCAACTCGAACAGGTCCTCCAGGCAGAGCCAGGTTCACAGCGTTCAAGGCCTTTAAACACAGGGTGCGGATGTGGGTATCCGCCATATATCCGGTTAAAGGCATGAACCGATACCTCTGTCTTTGTACATCAAAGACCCCGGTCAAGGTTTCATACAAAGCAAAAGGAAGCCGGAAAAGCTCCCGGCCAGGCATGCTCCCCATGGCCCAGACCGGCGGCACATAGAGCAAAGGCTCAGCCAGTCCGGCCTGCTGAAACCAGTCATAGGAGCGGTATATTATCTCCGCAATTTCCTGCCTGGACTTGGATAAATGCTCGGCTTCATCCCGAGATATAACCTGGGCATGAAATGTATGCCACACTCCTTTCTTGCCCGTTATGCGATGCTGCCATCCGTGCCCGGCCAGTTCAACTCCTTTGTTTTGCCAAGCCAACAATTGTGCGATCTGTCTGTCTGTCCACTCCTTTCCCGGCACGATCAAAAGCGTCAATGCATGCACGTGCAGGGCCTGTAGGAAGCGAATAATCTGTCCCACTTTCGGCAGTGTACTCGGCATCACATCATGGATGGAAACGATGGCGGATTTTCTCAACATAGCTGAAACTATCGCAGAAATAAAACTTGAAAAAGGTCCCCTCGACCTTAATGCCTGGGCAAGCACACTTGCCACCGGAGTGTTTTGAACCCCCCGGGGTCATGTGTGTATAAAGAACAGACTTTAAGGTTCAGGAATTCAATCCCCTGCAGTACACACGTCCTCGCGGGTTAAGAGCATGGTCAAAGCCGTGAATATAGTTGCCTTTGGCCGTTGTCCTTTTCGGCCTGACTGTGGACCAGGACAAGGCCTCCCTTCGGGACCAGGGAGAAAATTCTTCTGCTCAGATGCCTCAAAAAGATTGACCAATACAACGTATTGTTGATAGATGTTTATTGGAATATCGTATGAAACGAGATACGATTTTGCGACGAGGCTATCCCCTTATAACATGAACGTCAAAATCTTCGTTAGTTGTTTTGTTCATTGGTAAATTCACATTTGTGTTTCTGATTTCGACTCTCGAACCTTATAAACTTATATACGGGGTAGGACCAATCCGTATACTTCGACTGGCTTTTGATTACCGAGTTTGGCATGGATGAAAAAACCATATTCGTTATTGATGACGACCAAACAATCCGAGAAATCCTCACCAACTACTTGCAGGAGCTTGGCTATAAGGTCCTGACCGCCGCTGACGGCCTGGAGGGGATGGATAAGATCCGGGACTCGCATTTCGATATCTTGCTCATGGATATCCGTATACCCTATGTCAGCGGCTTGGGTTTGTTAAAGATCGTCCAGGAGATCAAACCTGAGACCCCGGTTATATGCATGACCGGATACGGTGCCTCCCCGGAAAGAATCGTTGCCGAAGAAGATGTTGCATACATTTTTTCCAAGCCATTTAAGTTGCAGGAGTTGGCCCAGGCCATTGAAAATCTGGTCCCAAAGCTCGTATAAAACGACGTCCTCAAATATTTCCGATTTGCCGAAAGCAGAGCCGAGATAAATCCCACGCGGCTTGGTAGGCACTTTTTCCCATCCTGGTGACAAATCCTTCGTCCAAATATGTACATATGAGCTTTCCACAACCAATCCTTATAGGCAGCAGTCCGGCCATGCACAAGGTGCATGAGATCACTTGCAAAGTGGCCGGTGTTGACCTGAATGTACTTATCACCGGGGAAAGCGGTGTGGGCAAAGAGCTGGTGGCCAGATCTCTGCACTATTATTCTTCCCGACACAACGGTCCGTTCATCAAGGTCAACAGTGCCGCCCTTCCAACCGAACTTATAGAGTCTGAACTGTTCGGATATGAAAAAGGTTCCTTCACTGGAGCGGACAGATCCAAGGTAGGCAAGTTCGAGCTGGCTACCAATGGATCCATTTTTTTGGATGAGATAGGGGAGATCCCACTATTCATGCAGGCCAAGCTTTTGCAGGTTTTGCAGGACAAAAACTATCATCGGATAGGGGGCATGAGGGATGTGGAGGTCAATGCCCGGGTCATCGCAGCCACCAACCTGAACTTGGACCAAGAGATCCTGGAGGGGCATTTTCGGGACGACCTGTTCTATCGCTTGAGCACCATTTCCATCCACATCCCTCCTTTGCGGGAGCGCAAGGAGGACCTGCACGATCTCATCGATTTCTTCTGCACTCAAATGCACACCCAGCACAACCTCCCCCGCATACACATCAACTCCAGACTCATGGATCTGTTTTATGAATACCACTGGCCGGGAAACGTCAGGGAACTGGAAAACTATCTCAAAAGACTGAGCGTATTGGAAAACTACAATGAGATCGCCGAGAAAATTCAATGCAATATAACCCAAAAACCAGGAAGCGCTTCTCTGACCCCGGAAGCTTCGTTAACTCCGGAAGAGGACCGCATCCCTGAACAGATCCTCAAAGAAAACCTCCACAACAAGGTTTTTCCCTCCCTTAAGGAGGTCCGGGATCAGGCTGTGCATCGCGTAGAAAAGGTGGTCATAGAGAAGGTCTTGGAAGAGACCGGCTGGAACCGCAAGCGGGCCTCACAGATCCTCAAGATCAGCTACCGGGCCCTCTTGTATAAGATGAAAGATCTAGACATCTCCCCTCCCTACAAATAGAATGCCCCTGCATACAAAGCTTGTGCAGCCGGATACCCCTTCAAGCTCTCACACTTACGTTTTGTATATTCGCGGTTGTCTACCCGCAAAGCGATGTGGGCCTCCCCCCCAAAACTGAGCACTGCGCAACGGAGAGTCACCCCATGCACTTTAAAAACCGCAAAGGTCCCTATCCCTCTGCTGTGGAGGCCGTTCGTACGGCTGAGGAACCGGAAAACACCCCCCAATGCCAGTCGCAATCCTACAAATTGGCCTTTCATGACTCAGATTTTTTACTCTGGGAAGAGCTGCGACCCACCCGTATCCAGTTGGAGATCCTCAAGCCGGAACTCATGCTTCAGGACTCGCAGATAGATTCCACAGTGGTCATTTTCGGCAGCGCCCGGATACAAGACCCGGAAACCGCTGCCCAGAACCTGGACGAGATAGAGCGCAGACTCCGTCAGGATCCGGACAATTCGGACCTGGCCCAAGAGCATAAAAAAGCCCAGGCCGCGGTAAAAAACAGCTCCTACTACGCCCAGGCCCGACGTTTGGGCCAGCTCATCTCCCAGTCCACACCTGAGAATCGAATGCTGGTCATCACCGGGGGAGGCCCGGGGATCATGGAGGCAGCCAATCGGGGGGCCAGTGATGTGCAGGCTCAATCAATAGGTTTAAATATCGTCTTGCCCCACGAACAGATCCCCAATGCCTACATCACCCCTGAGCTCTGCTTCCGGTTCCATTACTTCGCCACCCGCAAGATGCACTTTCTTATGCGGGCCAAAGGTCTGGTCGCCTTTCCCGGCGGATTCGGCACCTTGGATGAGATCTTTGAAACCCTGACCCTGATGCAGGTGCATAAGATAAAACCCATTCCGGTCATCCTTTTCGGACCGGAGTTTTGGACCAAAGTGATCAATTTTGAGGCCATGGTCGAGGAAGGGACCATTTCTGAGGCCGACGTAAATCTCTTTCAGTATGTGGAAACTGCAGAGCAGGCCTGGGATATCATCGCCAACTGGAACGGAATGGACGCATTTTCAGCCTCTGGATCGTACTAACAAGAGCAAAAGCTTTGTATTTTTTACACGCCATGGCTTTATTCTTGCATAAAAATGCTGTAGACAATGCCCCATATCCGCGTCAAGAGCGGCCAAGAGACAGCTACCCCCTCAACCGGAGCCAGCATGGGCCAAAAGGACCATTTAGGTGATCAAAGGGCTGAACCGCGTTTCCCTCTGCATTTTTATGCATCCTTGGTATCATCCCGCAACGGGGTGCATTCTTTGTCCGGACAGATAAAGAACATCAGCCAGCACGGGATTATGCTCAAAGTGCCCCACCCCCTGGCTGAACATGAAAATGTACAGGTGAGTTTCCATGTTCCTCAGCTGCGGGACGTGGTTCAGGCTCAAGGCATTGTCAAATGGTGCCGCAAGAATCTGGAAAACTACTCCCTGGGGATACGCTTTTTTCGATCAACAACCTTTTCCATCCCTTTCCACCACATGTGCACAGCCTTTGAGGCCATCCTTGCCAACGGTGCTGACCTATACACTTCGCAGGCCGTACCTCAAAACGGCAATCAGCTCACCTATTTCCACGATGAGCTGTATTACGGCCTTTTTTTGTCCATGTTCAAGAAAAATATTCATCAGGACCTTGTAAAGTTGGCCTTCTACCTCGATGTCATATCCTTCTATCTACAAAACATTGCCGCAGGTCTGGAAAAATTGGAAGCACATCATCTCCTGACCCGGCATATCCAGGAGGCCCTGCTCAAGTCTGATTCTCTGCAACAATCTTCCGGGGACATGCTCCACTTGCTGGAAAAGAGCAAAAGAGAAGAGGCCCTGGCCTTAGCCCCAGAAGAGCATATCCATATTGACCAGATCCTGGCCCGATGCATTGATACCTTTGCCATACATATCGAAAACCTTACCAGCAAAGACAATATCACCTACACCGTGTATGACGCCCCCCGAGTGGTTGGATGCAGGCTCAAATACATTAAGTGCATTGAATGCTTGATTCTTTTCTCCTATCAGTGCCTATTCATCCGCAAGGCACAGGGCATACATATCGGATTGCATACATCTAAGGAGCATGTGCTTATAGATTTTATAAACGATGGATCGCAGATGCTCCAAGAGAAGTGTGTAGAGCTTCATTCGTCTTCAGGCTTTGATGTGTCTGCATTTCACCTCAAGGACCGAAAACATCTCCTCTGGCTTTGGTATGCACTCTCCATCTTGCAGCCTGCATCGGCCAGTCTCTGCATCCAAAGCGAATCCGGAAACAACGTCCTCAAGCTGCAGATTCCCTTTTGATAGAAAAGCTTTCCCCTAGATTGCCCGGTGAGTCTGATCCCGGTGTATTCAAAGGATCCGGGCCGGGCAATGACGGAGGGACCGAAACCAAACCTCCGTGCGTTTCATACCTGATCAAACTGATGGCTTCTTACAAACAACAGCTAACTTATAACCAATAACAGGCCGCCAGCGGCGCACCTGACCTCTGACTTGTCTCTTCAGTTTTCTGTCCTCTGACCTCTGTCCTCTGACCTCTGTCCTCTGTCTTCAATCCCCCCGTTTCACTTCCTCCCATAAAGCGTCTTTGTCCTCCATGCTCAAGGCAGACCAGTCCCAGCCCTTTTCCTGGGCCAGGTCCAGCATGGCCTGAAAACGGCGGACAAACCTTACAACCGATCCGTGCAGTGCGGCATTGGCCTTGATGCCTCGCCTGCGCCCGTATTCGACCAGGGAAAACAACACATCTCCGAACTCTTCTTCCAAGCGCTCTTGATCACCTGTGGCCAGGGCCTGTTTCCATTCCGCCCATTCGTGCACCAAGGCCGCTTCCTGCTCCAGGTCCCCCTGCCAGGTAAAGCCAGCTTTGGCCGCCTTGGCATGCAGACGATAGGCACGCAGCATAGGAGGCAGAGAGGCTGGAATGGACCTCATCGAGGACCGGGCATATTCGGTTTTGTTTGCGCTTCCCTTCTCCCTTTTTTTGATCTCCTCCCATTTTTCATGCACTTGATCCCTGGTGGTGCATTCCTGGCCAGCGAACACATGCGGATGGCGATCTCTCATCTTTCTGGCCGTGGCCGCCCATACTTCGGACAGGTCATTGATCTGTCCTTTGTCTTGCAGCAGGCGGCTGAGGAAAAAAAGCAGAAAAAAAACATCCCCCAGTTCCTCAGCAGTTCCCTTTCCGTCCCCCCCCTGGCGTACAGCATCTACAAGCTCAAAGGTCTCTTCCAGGATATAGTCTCCCAGGCTCTGCGGGGTCTGCTCCTTATCCCAGGGGCAGCCCTGGGGGCCCAACAGGGTTTCTATGACGTTTTGCAAGGTTGCAAGCGAGTTTTCTTCGGTCATTGTTCACTCCATCATACGTCATCCGGCTTTGCCGCCAGATCTTTTGCAATTCACGGCTCTTATGGGCAAAAGTCTCTTTCAGATCCGCGGGGATCAAGACCACCATCTTCTGCGTCAAATGGTTCAGATACGGAGAGAGCCTTGACTCAGAGACCAAAGTGGAACCGGGGGAAATAAAAAGAGTCAGCACAAACAACAGCAGACAGCTGATTACCAACCCCTTGGCCAAACCGAAAAATCCTCCCCCAAGCCGGTCGGCCCATCCCAGAAAAACCGCATGCAGGGTTTTGCGCACCAAAGCACCCAGAAGGACCACAGCAATAAAGGCAGCTAAGAACACCCCCACATAGCTTAAACCGGATGCGAGTTGCGCATTGCTCACTAAATTCTGCACAGATCCGGCAATATCCTGCGCATATCTGCCGGCCAGGACAAATCCGGCCGCCAAGGCCGCCAGAGAACTCACCTCCCGGACCACTCCCCGAAACAGTCCACGCAACAAGGCCAGCCCGATAATCAGCGAAAATAGGATATCCAGCCCGTTCACTCTTTTACCTCCTCAATCCCGCCAGCATCTAGGTTTTATTTCCTATACGAGACCTCTGAAGCATACGATCTGCCGTGTCCACTTGCAACCGTCCTGAAAGCAATGCCCAAGGCAAAACTGAACCCGAAAAGCAGTTGACTGCGTAGAGATACTGCCGCACACCTTGACAGTCCGTACAGGAGTGCCTAATTTTTATCTTTCAAACAACATTGTGCAAGGAGATTGTCTATGGCTTACGATATCAAGTTAGTTAAACTCATCAACGGGGACATGGTTTTAGGCAAGTGGGACGAACAGGGGCAAAAGATCAAAGATCCGGCTATCCTGCAAAGCATTCCCACCCAACAGGGCGGGGTGCAAATGGCCTTGCTCCCTTTCGGATATCCATTCGACAATGAAGTTACCGGAGAGATTGACCTCAAGCATGTCATGTATGTGTATAAAAATCTCCCAGAGGATTTGAAAAACAAATACATGGAAGCCTCCAGCAACCTGACCCTCTCCTCGGCCAACGATCTGCGCAATCTCCAGGGCATGGCCGGTGGCGGCCAAGGCGGAGGCATGACCAACATCGGCGACCTGCTCAAAGGCTAAGCCCCCCACATCCTCTCTTCCCCAGCCCCATAGCAGCCGGGGCGCGCATCCTGCTTGAACCTGCCATGCGGCTCTTCTTTTTTCGGCAATTATAAGGACCCAGAAGAGCCGCATGGGTTGCAAACTTTTCACCCTGCATTGCATCACCCTATGACTCAAACCCATATGCACCCTCTTTTGCCTTTGCTGCCCCGGCCAAGCCATTACCTGGGCACAGAGTTCAATGCCGTCATCAAAGAGCCTTCTTCACCCTGCTTGCGTTGGGGTCTGGCTTTCCCGGACCTCTATGAGGTGGGCATGTCCCATCTGGGTCTAAAAATCCTGTACCATATCTTAAACGATCAGAATGACATATGGGCTGAACGTACCTTTGCCCCATCCAAAGAAGCCGGGGCCGTCATGCGGGCAAACAAGACGCCTCTGGATACCTTGGAATCGCATACCCCTCTTGGGGATCTCGATCTCCTCGGATTCAGCCTGACCCACGAGCTGTGCTACACCACAGTGCTGTACATGCTGGATCTGGCCGGCATCCCCTTTCGCCGAAGCGAGCGAACAGATGCACATCCACTCCTGGTCGCCGGCGGCGGGGCCTGCGTCAATCCTGAACCCATGGCCCCTTTTTTCGACATCTTTGTTCTCGGAGACGGAGAAGAGGTCATCCTGGAGGTGAGCCGGGCGGCAAGGCAGGCCAAGCAGACCGGGATGTCTCGACAAGAGCTCCAAAACGAGCTGCACAGTATCCCCGGCCTGTACATTCCAGAGCATTTCCAGTGCCCGGGGTCCGGGCACACTCCCCGCTCCCGGTTTTGCCCCGAGGAGCAGGTGGAGAAAAGAGTGGTGGCCGACCTGAACACGGCCCATTTTCCTTGCCGGGAGATCGTGCCCTTCGGACAGGCTGTTCACGACCGGTTCACCTTGGAGATCGCCCGGGGGTGTACCCGGGGCTGCCGTTTCTGCCAGGCCGGGATGACCATGCGGCCGGTCCGGGAACGTTCTCTGCCCCAGTTGGATGCCTTGCTGCAGTCCGGACTGGACGCAACCGGCTTTGAAGAGCTGTCCTTTCTGTCCTTGAGCACAGGGGATTTTTCCCAGTTGGAGGCCCTTTTTGCCCAGAGCCTGGCCCGCTGCCAAGAAGAACAGGTTGCCATCTCTTTGCCTTCTCTGCGTGTGGGCTCCCTCAATCCAGCCCTGATGCAGAGCATGGCCTCCCTGCGGCGGACCGGGGCCACTCTGGCTCCGGAAGCGGGCAGCCAACGCCTGCGCGATGTGATCAACAAAGGGATCTCCGAGCAGGCCCTGTTGCAGCACGCCCAAGATCTGTTTGCAGCCGGCTGGAGACGGCTGAAACTCTATTTTATGATCGGGCTGCCCACAGAGACGTATCAGGATCTGGAAGCCATCCATACCCTCTGTTGTCAGGTCCTGGAGACCGCTGGTGCGGACAAAAAAAAGATCCAGCTCACTGCCTCCGTGGCCCTTTTTGTGCCCAAGCCGCACACCCCCTTTCAATGGGAGGCCCAAGACGACGTGGAGACCGCCAAGGGCAAGATCGCCTATCTGCAGCAGCTTTTCCGGCGGCCAAGGAACATTACCCTTCGCTGGCACGATCCGTACATGAGCGCAATCGAAGGCGTCTTCTCCCGGGGAGACCGGTCCCTGGCCCAGGTTGTGGAAGAGGCCTATATCGGTGGGGATATATTGACCAGCTGGCAGGAGCACTTTGATTTTTCGCTCTGGGAAGGAGTCCTGAACCGGCAAGGAACCGATACCCTTCCCTGGATGGCGGCCAGAAACGAGGACCAAGAACTGCCTTGGGCACACATCAATTGCGGGATAAGCACCCAATTTCTTATCCAGGAACGAGAAAGGGCCTGGCGTCAAGCCACCACCCCGGACTGCCGGTATCATGGGTGCAGCCGCTGCGGGGTGTGCTCTCAGGGCCAAGATCCCGGCCGCTTGGCCAGCCAGGGTCGCTCCCGGTCCATTCGACCGGTGGTCAATCAGGACCGTCGGGACCAGGAGGAAAGCCAGACAGTCACTACCCCGTCAGCCTCCGAACCTGTCTGGGATCACAAGGGGCAAAGCCTCATCCTGCATTTTTCCAAACAGGGACCGGCCGCTTTTCTCAGTCAACTGGAGCTGCAAACCGTCTTCGAGCGCCTCTTTCGCCGGGCGGCCCTGCCCTTGAGCTTTTCCCGGGGCTTTCACCCCATGCCCCGGCTCTCTTTTGGACGCGCCCTCCCGGTTGGAGTCTTCAGCCAGGAGGAAACCTGCGTCCTTGGCCTGCGCACGTGCCTCGACACCCAAGATGTCTGCGCCCGCCTCAACCAGTACTCGGTTCCCGGGCTGTCCTTTACCCGGGCAGTGACCGCCCCCCCGGGATACAAGCTCACCCAGCCGCGGTTTGAGTATTATAACCTGTGTTTCCACCTCAACCCGGAGCAGGCTGAGGCTGAACTCCGGATATGGAGCGCATTGCACCTGGCCCCGGAATGGACGGTGGCTCGAAAAACCAAAAAAGGTACCCGCCAGGTGGATCTTCGCTCCAGAATCAAGGAAATCCGCATCCACGATCATCTGCAAGTGATGATCATCTTTGACTGGGAGCCTGGGTATTTAAGCCCCCTCTTTTTCGTCCGCTCCCTGCATCCGGACCTTGATCACCGCTCTTACGCGCTGACCAAGCTCAAGCAGCCTGACGGCAGTGACCATTCGTAAACTCCAACCGGGCCGGGCAATGACGGAGAGGGGGCACACGCTTCATGCTCGATCAATCCGGCAACCTGCTTTTTGGGCCCTTTGTCCCAAAAAATATGTCCGATGTGCCGGAGGCAAAGCTGACAGCTTTCGTTGTTACTTGGACCTCGGCGTTCCAACCACCAAGACCGGCGTGGAAGAACGGCTGACCACCCCCTGGGCCACCCCGCCGGTCCTGGGGCCGCGCAGCTTTCCGTGCCCGCGTCTGCCCATGACCACCAGGTCGTACTCTCCACTTTCCACCTCGTCCAAGATGCTCTCCACCGGGCCCCCGATGCGGATCAGGCTGTCTTCCGGCCTGATCACCGACTCCGCATTCTCGGCCTTGAGCTTAAGGATCAGGTTGCGGATATGATCTCTGGCCATCTCCTCCGCCCGTTGCCTGCCCTCTTTGGACATCTGCTCCGCGCGCTTTTTGCTGTCCTCCGCCTGTCGGGCGCTGAGGGGCACCCCGGAGTAGCCCGGCCCGTAGCCGTACAACAGATTGGGACCTCCGATATAGCTCAGCTCTTTGGGCAGTTCCGGCAACACGTGCAGACAGATGACCCTTGCCTTGTTCTGCTGGGCCATGCCGGCTGCATAGCGCAGAGCCTGCCATGCGTTTTTGGAAAAATCCGTGGCTAAGAGGATTTTTTTGATCACCAGCTCCATATGCATCTCCTTACCGCATTATCAGTCATATATTCCATGTTCTGTCCGCGCCCCAAGCCTATAACCTATAGCACAGCAATGATTGCAGATCAATCTTGACCTCCAGAACCCTCGCCCGTGCTTGCACACCCATAGGTCCCTGCCCGCAAGCCGGGGCTGGCTTGACGGTGTGTACAATTTCACCTACAAAATGTTTCTTTACCAAAGCGTATCAGCCGGTTCGTGGGCAGCGTCAATCATAAATCTGTCGCTTTCTTTTCCTCGGCCCTTCTTGAGCTGTTCAGCCTTTCTTTTCAAACGGAGTATGAAACGTTGGCCCAAAAAAAACAGAGTGCATCCCCAAGCCAGGTCCTGCAACAGCGCAATGAAAAAGCCGCCTTTCTGGAAGATGCAGGTGTAGACCTCTTTCCCAACGATTTTCGCAAAACCGAAAATATCGCCACGGTGGCCAACGAGTACGGGCATCTTTCCTCGGCCGAGCTGGAGCAGGACACAACCGAGTTCTCCCTGGCCGGCCGCATTGTGGCCCTGCGCTCCTTTGGTAAGGCGGCCTTTCTGCATCTCCAGGATGCCTCCGGCCGGCTCCAGGTCTTTGTGCAAAGGGACACTCTGGGCCAGGAAGAGTACACCCGATTCAAAAAATTCGATATCGGGGACATCATCGGGGTGCGGGGGACCCTGTTTCGCACCAAGACCGAGGAGTTGACCCTCAACGCCCTGGCCCTTCAGCTCCTGAGCAAATCCTTCCGCCCCCTGCCGGAGAAGTACCACGGCCTCAAAGACGTCGAGGCCAGGTACCGGCAGCGCTACGTGGACCTGATTGTCAATCCCAGGGCCCGGAATATATTTTTGATCCGGACCCGAATAATCGGCCTCATGCGCTCCTTTCTGGACAGCAAAGACTTCATGGAGGTGGAGACCCCTATGATGCAGCCCATCCCCGGAGGAGCCACAGCCAAGCCCTTTGAAACCTACCACAACGCCCTGGATATGACCCTGTATCTGCGCATAGCCCCTGAACTGTACCTCAAAAGGCTTTTGGTGGGCGGGTTTGAAAAGGTCTACGAGATCAACCGCAACTTCCGCAATGAAGGCATCTCCACCCAGCACAACCCCGAGTTCACCATGCTGGAGTTCTACTGGGCCTATGCCTCTTTCCACGATCTCATGGACATGACTGAAGAGATGTTCTCCTATCTGGCCAGAAAGATCCTGGGCACCACCGAACTTACCTACCAGGAGCAACGTATCGATCTCACCCCGCCCTGGAAACGGCTCCCATTTTACCAAGCCCTGGAAGAAATTGGCGGCCTGGAGCCCGGCCAATATCAAGATGAAGACCAGGCCAAGGCCTTGGTTCGCAAGCTGGGTGAAAACGTGCACCTCAGCGAGACCCTGGGCAAGGTGCAGGCCAAGCTTTTCGACCTCCTGGTGGAGCCCAAGCTGATTCAACCTCACTTCATATATCACTACCCAACGGATATCTC
Organism: Thermodesulfobacteriota bacterium; assembly: GCA_051749205.1. Lineage (GTDB taxonomy): Bacteria > Desulfobacterota > Desulfovibrionia > Desulfovibrionales > Desulfothermaceae > Desulfovermiculus. The sequence continues at coordinate 14,970 of JBNJII010000028.1, forward strand.
CCCCCTGTCCAGGAGAAACGAGGAGAACCCTGCGGTCACCGACCGCTTTGAGCTCTTCATCACCGGCCGGGAGATGGCTAACGCCTTTTCTGAACTCAACGATCCCAGGGATCAGCGGGAGCGCTTCGAGGCCCAGGCCCAAGCCAAGGCCCAGGGCGACGAAGAGAGTCATTTCATGGACGAGGATTACATCCGGGCCCTGGAGTACGGAATGCCTCCTGCAGCCGGTGAAGGAGTTGGCATCGACCGCTTGGTCATGCTGTTCACTGATTCCCCGTCAATTCGAGAGGTCATTCTCTTCCCTCATCTCAAACCTGAAGCATCGCCTGAATAATGCGCTTTGAACTGTTCATAGCCCTGCGCTATCTCCTGTCCAGGCGCAAGCACGGATTCATCTCCGCCATATCCCTTATCTCCGTCTTGGGTGTGGCCTTGGGCGTGGCGGCCTTGATCGTGGTCCTTGGGGTCATGAACGGATTCAGCGACAACCTGCGGGACAAGATCCTGGGGGTGAACGCTCATATCATCGTCAATTCCGTCAACAGCCCCTTTTCCGGCTACCAAGAGGTTCAGGACACAATCCAGGCCATCGACGGAGTCCAGGCCAGCATGCCCTTCATCTACACCGAAGTTATGCTCAGCACCAGACACGGGGTCAAGGGTGCGGCTATACGGGGCATAGACCCCCAGCAAGCCAAGCGGGTCATGGACATCCAGCAGGATATGACCCACGGACAGCTCCTCGCCCTGGCCTCTGCACCCGACACCCCTGGCATCATCCTGGGCAGCGCTTTGGCCTCCCGCCTGGGTGTCCAGACCGGGGACAGAGTGCATATGATGGTCCCCAGCGGCCGGAAAACCGCAGCCGGATTTACGCCGCAGATCAAATCCTTTACCGTGGCCGGGATATTCAAGACCGGGATGTACGAGTACGATTCCTCCCTGGCCTATATCAGTCTGCAAGCCGCCCAGGATATTCTTGGCTTTCAGCAGGACCTGGTCTCCGGTCTGGAGGTCCGTATCCAGGATGTGTATGCCGCAGAGGCCGTGGGACGGCGCATTGAACAACAGGCCGGCCCCAAGCTGGTGGTGCGGACATGGATGGACATGAACAAGAGCCTGTTCTCGGCCTTGAAGCTGGAGAAAGCGGCCATGGCCGTGATTCTGGTCATGATTGTCCTGGTGGGCTCTTTCAGCATTATAACCACGTTGATTATGCTGGTCATGGACAAGAAGCAGGACATTGCCGTGCTCATGTCCCTGGGGTGTCAGCCTGGACACATCAAACGCATTTTCATGCTCCAAGGGACCATTATCGGGCTCGTAGGCACCGGCCTCGGATTTCTGGGCGGAATATCCATCAGCGCTGTTTTGCAAAAATACCGGTTCATCAAGCTTCCCAGCGAGGTCTACCATCTGGACCATCTGCCGGTTCAGCTCGAATATCTGGACTTGGGTTTGATCGGCGTGGCCGCCCTGGTCTTGTGTTTTGCGGCCACTATCTATCCTGCTCGACAGGCTTCCCGTCTCCAGCCTGCTGAGGTGTTGCGCTATGAGTGAGGCCCTGATCTACGACATACAGGACGTGACCAAAAGCGTCCCCGGGCCTAAAGGGGAGACCACCATCCTGAATCGGATAAGCATGGGCCTGGAGAAGCAAGACAGCCTGGCCATAGTCGGTGCCTCCGGGTCGGGCAAGACCACCCTGCTCCACCTTCTGGGCGGACTGGATATACCCAGTGCAGGCCGGATTCTGTTCCAGGGCCAAGACTTGGCCGAGTACTCCTGGTCCCAGCTCACCGACTTCCGCAACGCTCAAATCGGCTTCGTCTTCCAGTTCCACCACCTCTTGCCCGAATTTACAGCCCTGGAAAATGTAGCCATGCCCGGCCTGATCCATTCCTTCAATAAAACATCGACCTATCAGAGGGCCAGGGAAGTCATGGACCTGGTGGGTCTCTCCGGGCTTGAGGGCCAGCCGGTGGCCACCCTCTCCGGTGGAGAGCGGCAACTGGCGGCCATAGCCAGGGCTCTGCTCATGCACCCGGAGGTTATTTTAGCCGACGAACCTACCGGAAATCTGGACGAAGAGAATGGAGACCGCGTTGGGGACCTCCTTGTCCACTTGAATAAAGAAATGGCCACGACCTTGATCGTGGTCACCCACAATCTGGCCCTGGCCCGCAAGATGCGGCGTCAGGTCCAACTCCGATCCGGAGCATTGTATGAAAATTGACCTCTACCCGTGTGCCTTGTCCATTTCCCGGACGGCTGTATTGTTGACAGTGTGCTTTCTGCTCTTGTGCATTTGCCCCAGACAGATCCTGGCTGCCCAAGGACCAAAGGTCATCGTCCTGCCCTTTGCCGTCAACGCGCCGGAGAATTTCGAGTATTTGGGCCGGGACATCCCCTCCCTCCTCCGGGATGAGCTCAGCGGACGGGGCTTCCAGGTCTTCTCTGGCCCGGACACCCAAGAGGCCATCCGCAGCAGCGACGTCACTGAGCTAAACACCCAAACCGTCAAAGATATTGCTCTTCGCTCCAATGCCGACTACGCAGTGTACGGAAGCGCCAGCCGGATCGCAAAGACCCTGAGCCTGGATGTGCGGCTCATAGAGCCCCAGTCTTCCCAGCCTCCCCGGGCCTTCTACTCTTCGGCAGAAGAGCTGATCAACCTGCAGCCCGCCCTGTCCGAGATCGCGGACAAGCTGCAAAACAGTATTCAAAAAAAGCAAACCATTGCCCAGATACAAGTCAGGGGCAATAGAATCCTGGGTGAGGACGTGGTCCTTATGCGCTTGCAGATTCAGGAAGGGGACGAGTACTCTGCCGAGGCCATCGACGAAGAGGTCAGACGTCTGTTTGACACCGGGTATTTCGACGATGTGCAGGTCTATGCCCAGCAGACACAGCAAGGGATGGAAGTGACCTTTGAGGTCAAAGAGCGCCCGCACCTGACCGGTATCCAGGTAAAAGGCAACCAGGCCATTGATGACGACGATATTTTAGAGGCCATGAGCATCAAGCCGGATTCGGTGCTCAACCCCAAGCTCCTCGGCCAGGATTTGGACACCATCCGGGAGCTGTACCGCAAAAAAGGATATTACCAGGCCGAGGTGAACACCTCCCGGGAAGAAACCGGAGAGGGCACAGCCACGTTGATTCTCAATATCGACGAAGGGGAGAAGCAGTACATCACCAATATTGAGATCAAGGGCGCGAACAAGCTTGATGAAGGTGATCTCAAGGACGAGCTGGCCCTTTCTGAGCGGGGTCTGTTTTCCTGGATGACCGGGGGAGGGGTTCTCAGGGAGGAGGTTCTGGACCGGGACGCCGCAGCCCTGGAAGCCTACTACGCCAACCGGGGCTTTATGGATGTTCGGGTTGGCCATCCGGAGGTCTCTTATGAGGAGGACGGGATCCACATCACCTTCCAGGTCCAGGAAGGACCGCGCTACAAAGTGGGCGAAGTCACCTTTGCCGGCGACCAGATCGTCGAAAAAAAGCGTCTTTTCCAGGTCATCGACATGGACAACCGGGCCCGGGAGAACCAGCCCTTTTCCCGCTCCGCCCTGCGCGAGGACGCCCAGGCCCTCACCGATTTCTACTCCAATTACGGATACGCCTTTGCAGAAGCCAGCCCGAACCTGCAAAAAAATCGGGAAGACAATACTATTAACATCAGGTACGTTTTGACCAAACGACAACAGGTCTATATCCGCCGGGTGACCATCGCCGGCAACCAAAAGACGCGGGACAACGTCATCCGCAGGCAGCTGCACCTCACCGGGGGCGAACGCTTCAGCGGGGAGCGCCTGACCCTGTCCAAGCAGCGCCTGGTCCGGGTTGACTATTTTGAAGACGTCCAGATTGAGACGCTTCCCACCGGCGACCCCGAGCTCATGGACATTAAAGTCAAAGTCAAGGAGAAATCCACCGGCTCTTTCAGCGCCGGGGCCGGATACTCAAGTGTGGACAACGTCTTTTTCACCGGACAAATCGAGGACCGCAACCTGTTCGGCAAGGGCTACACCCTGCGCTTTCAGGGCAGCTTTGGGACCCATTCCTCTCGGTTTATCGCCAGCTTCTGGAACCCCCAGGTCTACGACGGACCTGTCGGGGCCGGCTTTGACCTGTTCAACACCACCCGGGAGTACGATGACTACGACTTGGATCGAACCGGCGGGGAAATGAAGTTCGCCTACACCATCGGGACCTACACGCGCTTGTACTGGAAGTACAGCCTGCAGGAGTATGAGGTCAGCGATATTGAAGAGGATGCCAGCTCGGAGATCAAGGACCTCTCCGGAAGCAATCTGGCCAGCAAGGCCGGGATTTCAGCAGTCCGGGACAGCACCAACCGGCGGCTCAATCCCACCCGGGGAACGAAAAACAGCCTCTCGGTGGAATACGCAGGAGGGTTCCTGGGCGGAGACGATGAGTTCATCAAGCCGGAGTATGAGTTCAGCTACTTCCACCCCTTGTTTTGGAAGTTTGTATTTAACTGGCACTGGAAGCTCGGCTGGCTATTCGAGAACGGCAGCCAAGAAGTGCCCGACTATGAGCGCTACTACCTGGGAGGGATCAATACCGTCCGCGGCTACGACTACCGGGACATCTCCATCACCGACGACGAGGGGGATGATGTCGGCGGATACAAGACCTGGTACAGCAACCTGGAGCTGGTTTTCCCCATCAAGGATGATATGGGCCTGTTGGGAGTGGCCTTTTTCGACGCCGGCAATGTCTGGGACAAAAACGAAACCATTGAGCCGGACTTCTACAAAAGCATCGGGGCCGGCATCAGGTGGAACTCACCCATGGGCCCCCTGCGCCTGGAATACGGCTATCCCCTGGACGACCTCAAGGGCAACAGCGGACAATTTGAATTCACTGTGGGGCAGTTCTTTTAATCCCCAAAAAAAGTTACCTGTATGGAGGAAATTGTATGTACACTTCACTTCGCTTTCTAGGTTTTGTCCTTTGCGGACTGCTCCTGTCTGCCAGCTTGGCTCAGGCCCAGGACTTAAAGCTCGGGGTGGTCGACCTGCAGGCGGTCATGGAAAAGTCCGAGCCCGGTGAAAAGGCCATCAAGCAGCTACAGTCTGAATTTACCGAGATGAAGGACGAGTTGGACAAAAAAAAGGCGGCCATCGATCAGTTGCGCCAGGAGATGCAGAAGCAGAGCCTGGTTTTGAGTCAGGAAGCTCAACTGGATAAAGAGACTGAGTACAAGCAAAAAGTCCGCGACTTTCAAGACCTGTATAAGAGCTACCAGCGCAGGATGCAGCTCAAAGAGGAAAAGCTCCGGGAACCGATCATCGAGAAACTGATCTCCATCATCCGGGATTACGGAAGCGAGCACGGCTATACCCTGATTATGGACAAAAAAAACAGCGGGGTAATCTACAACAGCGATGCCATAGAGATCACCAAACCGGTGATTGCAGAGCTGAACAAGGTCTGGAAGAACCAGAACTAAGGGACGCACATCATGTCCTGGACCACACAGAGCATAGCCCGGCACCTGGATCTCACCTTTCAGGGTGAAGACATCCAGATCTGCGGATGCAATACCTTGGAGCAGGCCGGGGAGCATGAGGTCAGCTTCCTGGCCAATCCCAAGTATGCCAAGCTCTTGGAACACAGCCGGGCCGGAGCGGTTGTTCTGGCCCCAGCCAACGCCCATAAGCGCCAAAACACCTTTGTCAGCGACAACCCATACTACGATTTCGCCCGTATTGTGCAGCTCTTTGCCCGGCCCCAAGGGTGCTGGCAAGGGCACAGCGACTTGGCTTTTATCCATCCCCAGGCCCAGGTCTCCGAGGAGGCCACGATCTATCCCTTTGCCTTCATCGGGCCCAATGCCTGGGTAGGTCCGCACACCTCGGTCTCAAGCGGGGTATACATCGCAGAGGACTGCCACATCGGCCAGGGATGCACCATATCCCCCAACTGCGCTCTCCTGGCCGGCACCGTCCTCGGAGACCGGGTATTTCTGCATCCCGGAGTGGTCCTGGGCAGCGACGGGTTCGGATTCGCCCAAGGCAGCAGGGAGGCCCACAAGGTCCCTCAGATCGGCCGGGTGGTCATAGAAGACGATGTGGAGATCGGAGCCAACTCCACTGTAGACCGGGCAGCCCTTGGAGAAACCCGCATCGGCCGGGGGACAAAAATCGACAACCTGGTCCAGGTCGGACACAATGTGCACATAGGCCAGGGGGTGATCATAGTGGCCCAGGTGGGCATCGCCGGGAGCAGCAGTGTTGGAGACAAGGCCGTTCTGGCCGGACAAGTGGGCGTGGCCGGACACCTGCATATCGGGGCAGGCTCCCGGGTAGGGGCCCAGTCCGGGATCAACAAATCCATCCCTGCGAACACGGATGTGGCTGGTTCCCCGGCTATAGGCCACAGCCAATACCTGCGCTGTGCAGCTGTGCACCAGAAATTACCGGATATCTATCAACGCATGAAAGCTTTGGAAGCCGAGGTCCAGTCCTTGCGCTCCCTGTTGCAAGAAGGAGGATGCACCTATGAAGACTCCTGAGCCTGGCCTGGCCAGCTCCCAGATCCTGGAGCTGCTCCCCCATCGCTACCCTTTCCTCCTGGTGGATAGGGTGGTGGCCTTTGAGCCGGGCACTTCTCTGGAAGCCATCAAAAACGTGACCATCAACGAACCCTTTTTCCAGGGGCATTTTCCCGGCTATCCGGTCATGCCCGGGGTGCTCATTGTCGAAGCCCTGGCCCAGGCCGGAGGCATTCTGGTTATCAAGAGCCAGCCCCAGATCCCGCAAAACAAGATCTTTCTGTTTAGCGGCATCGAGAAAATGCGCTTTCGCAAGCCCGTATACCCCGGTGACTGCCTGCATCTGCATGCCTCCTCCATACGCCACAAGCAAAACATCTGGAAAATGCAGGTAGAAGCCCGGATTGATGAGCAGATAGCCACCCAGGGCATACTCACCGCAGCTATGGTCGACCGTGATGACGGCCAAGAGGAGGCCGCATCATGACCGAACCTATTCATCCCACCGCCATAGTCCACTCCAAGGCCGAACTCGGCCCCCAAGTGCACATCGGAGCCTACGCCATCGTGGAAGAGGGGGTCAGCATCGGAGAAGGCACCTGCATTGAGCCCTTTGCCCGCATCCAAGGCCCCACCTCCCTGGGGGCCAAAAATCATATCCATTCCCACGCCTGTATCGGCGGCCCTCCTCAGGATATGAAGTACAACGACGAACCTACAGTCCTGGAAATCGGAGACCACAATACCATCCGGGAGTATGTGACCATCCACCGGGGCACTGTGGGCGGGGGAGGCTTCACCCGCCTGGGCTCGCACTGCCTGATCATGGCCTATGCCCACATTGCCCATGACTGTCTTCTGGGCGACGAAGTCATCCTGGCCAACGCAGCCACTCTGGCCGGACATGTCTCTGTGGACAACAAGGCGGTCATCGGCGGGCTGTCTGCTGTCCATCAGTTCGTGCGTATCGGAGAAGCGGCCTATATCGGGGGCATGACCGGGGTATCCCAGGATGTCCCCCCGTTTATGCTGGTGGCTGGGGAGCGGGGCTGGCTGCACGGACTCAACGTCATTGGCCTTAGACGCCAGGGGTTCACCCGGGAAGAACTTGCCAGCCTGAAGCGCGCCTACCAGCTTATCTGGCGCTCCGGTCTGCGCCGTCAGGAAGCCCTCCAGAAAGTCAAAGAGGAGCTGAGTACGGACAATACCCGGTTGGCCCAGCTTGTCCAATTCGTGGAGTCCAGTTCAAGGGGGGTTATCACTCCCAAGAATCGGGAGCAGGAGTAGGCAGGACGTGTCCCTTACCAGGACCCAATAACTTCTCGCCCCACTCTCACAACGGGGTCAACCAGGCGCTCCGCCCGGCCACATAGCACCACTGACCGGGAACGCCGCGCCGGGTCTGATAGCTCGGCTTCTCCAGCCAGGTAAGCAAATCCTGATATGCGGCATACACTTGGCGGAAAGCGGCCGCATCCCCTCCTGCGTCCGGATGATGGGCCAGGGCAGCCTTCCGAAAGGCCTTTTTCAATCTCTCCTCCGCCTCTGTGGGATGCAACAGGTCCTTTCGCTGCATCTTGAGCTGCCGCAGCTGTTTACCCACAGTGGTGGCCGCTTCCTGCACCACCGGTTCCACGTTTTTCTGTCCGACCAGATGGGTCTGCCCCCTGGACAAAACATGCCTGCTGGCCCGCTTCACACTTTTGGTCTTCTCCCGATGACCCCACCAGATCTGGCCCAAAGAAAAGATCATAGTGTCCATGTCTTGGGCCGGTCGGCGTCCCAATATCCGGGGGAAAATATACGTATACACCTCGTGGCGGTATGTGGGCAGGATATTGAGGATCAGGTGGACATCGGTGAAGGAAAACGTGGCGTACCTGGTCTCCACCACCCGCAACAGGTTGTTGAACCATTTCAGCTTTAAAATAAAATCGTCCTTGCAATGGCGGGAGCAGTACCGCAGTCTGCTCCGTTCAAGGACCCGGCCACAACATTGGCAGCGTTGATACGCGGATTGGGCCTGGACAAATGGACTTTCATCCGGATTCTGATACATGGCTCAAGTCTACCAAGGCCTTTTGTTCAAGGCAAGAATCACCCCAGGCAAACCTAGGCATTTTGGCCCTACTTCCCTTTATCAATACTATGAATGCCGTCAGCTCCGCCGGGATGGACAAACTCGATGATGGACGATGAGGATCATCTAATCGGCCAACTCTACCCTTAATCGTCCTTTTTCCACTCGCAAGTCTTTGATGCCATTTCCAAATAGTTTGCGCAGGCTACCAGCATATGCGGAGTTTTGCTGTAAGAGATCTCTTCCCTTGATCCCTCCAAGAAAGAAAGAGGGAAGAGGCACACCCATAAGACTAACCCCCTCGACGGTTATGTGAGGACGACCATTTGTACAGCGTACCTGTATTCCAGTGGCCACTTTGATGGTCTTCCCCGCCATAACCGGCATGTCTTTGGGAACCGAGATCAATACACCTGCGGAGATCAGATCCTTTGATAAGTGAACCCTGGCTCTGTCGGCTAACTTGGGCTCTCTGGCGATGATTGCATTTATTTCGCGCTGAGTGAGGTAAACAGTCCGGTCCCCAGCTTGTTCCGAATACCGCTCAGGCATGAGGATGTTGTCGTCAGAAGCTGCTTCCAGAGCCTTGAGCTTGCCTTCCAGCACCTTTTGTTCCTTTGAATTCAAAACCATTGGCCCAATGGATTGAGGGAACAGCCAACGCCTGGCAATGAGCAAGGTAACCACAGCCGTAATACAAGCTGTAAGGATGACAAGAATGAGTGCGTTCATGGTCTATTGTAAGGGGCTAATTATCGGCTCGTTGGCAAAAGCTCCCAGTGGTCCAAAGGGAGGGGATACACGTTTCCACAAGGGCTGTTCAGGAGCTAGGACATTCCTGGCATTGGTCAAGATATGATCCAGTTCCAATGACAAGGCATCGAACTGATTTGCATCGGTCATTATGTGTAGGGCGCCCAGCAAGCGTTGGCTGTAGGTAAAAATGGGCTCGGCCGCCACCTTGTACCTTTTGTCACCCAGATCAACCTCAACTTCGGTTCGTCTTTTGCTTTTGAGCATAGCTATCAGGGGGCAGCCCTGGATTGTTTCTGATTTGCCGTGCATCAGCTGGAAGCATTTTCTGCCCACCACGTCTTGCAGGGGCAGGCCGAGAAATTCGAGCATGCCCAGATTAGCGAACTGAATGGTGCACATGGGATTGATGACGGCCACCGCCGCCGGACAAGCATCGATGCTATGGTACAGGGCTCTAGCTGGATTTTCCATGGTCGGCTCCTTGATGCATTTAGGTTTTGTTGGGCATTTTGTGGTCAAGACTCTTTTTTTGTTCAGCTCCCATATCCCAGGTCCGTTTTGCCTGGCCGATTTCAGCCTTTTTTTGCGCAAAAGAACCGCCCAGCAGATATCGCTTTGAGCTCATAGGTTTCCCAAATATATTTGAAGACAATGGGAATCCGGGCAGAGCCGCCGACTGCCGCCGGGGCTGCGGAGACCAGGGGCAATAGATCCTTCTTGGTGAGCATAGCTTTTGTCCAGGCGGGAGATCACGTCAGACGGGAAAAACGGGGGGCGAGCTGTCGATATAATCCGGCTTGCCTCATTCGGTAAGGCAGATGAGAACCGCTTCTTGGTAATCCAAGCTAGCGAAAGCGCGGGGAGTTTTCGGCAACCCGGCTATCCGGCACTCAATTTTGAATTCCAAGAGTTTCAGCAGGATCGTTTTTGCAAATAAAACTCACCTGTATGTGCCAAAACCAGTATACCCAAAATTGAGTGCCGGACCCGTGGCTTTCCGTCCTATGGTCACCCATAGTTTGGCTTTCTCTATTGATTAATTTCAATATAAGATGCATAAGCCAAGAATGTCAATCCTTATATTAGATTTCTTAAAATCGATCACAGGTATTCTGTTCGTCATCCACCAAGAGCACATGTACTCCTCTGCTTGGCTGAGCTGAGGTCCGGCCTGCCTTGTCTGTACCTGCTCCAGCACCTCCAGGAATGCTCCCGGCAGGGGAAGGAGCTTGGGATGGATTTGGCTGACTCCCTGATTCGTCCGCTGGAGTCTTTTGGATGGGCTTCTGCTCCTTAAAACGCTGGCTGTTGTTAAGGGCACCACCTGAATAACAGGGACTCGCGCATTATACGTATTGTTTGTTACAATCACCCAGGGCCGAACCTTTCCCGTCACTGATCCCAGGGCAGGATCAGTGACCGTAGAGGCCATGACCTTGATGTGTACCCCGACAATGATCCGATAACCCTGGTAGTGATAGCGGTGGACCAGGTAGTTCCAGAGCGTTTCATCGTGACAGCGCCTGACCAGCTTGAGAGTGATCTATTTTTTTCAGGCTGCAGGACAGGACTGATAGCCGGAGTGCTCAGTCGCTGATTACTTGGATACATTCCTTTCAATCACTGCCCAAAGCTCATCTCTTTCCACCGGCTTGGCAATATAGTCGTCCAGGCCCTGCTCCAAGAGCCTCTCCCTGTCCCCGGTCATAGCGTAGGCAGTCAAGGCGATGATAGGAATATCCTTGAAATCCTGATTGGAAGACCTGATCTTCTTCGTAGCCTCAACACCATCCATTACCGGCATCTGGATGTCCATCAGCACACAGTCAAAATCATTCTGATCCAGCAATTCCAGGACATCCTTCCCGTTTTCGGCCACTGTGACCTGATGGCCGTAATTCTGCATTAATTTCTGGATAAAAAGTCCATTGGATGGCTCATCCTCAGCCAGCAAAACATGCAGGCCGTGCCTCTCAGAGTATCCTGGCCCGTTGTCCTCATGTTGATTCCGGCTGTATTCGGCAGGCAAGCCTACCGGCAGGATCACCTGCACCGAAGTTCCTTGTTCAGGTTGGCTCTCTATGGACAGGTTGCCGTCCATAAGCTCCACCAGCCTGTGCACTATGGACAGCCCCAGCCCGGCGCCCTGGTAGCTGCGAGTCAAGGAACCGTCCACCTGCACAAAAGGCTCGAACAGATTCTGAAGCTTGTCCTCTGCAATGCCGATCCCTGTATCTTGCACCTGGAAAAGCACCTGCAGTGTGTGCTCTTTGTCTGGAAAAGAGTAAGCTGAGGCCTCCAGGCTCACCGTGCCCTCTACTGTGTACTTGATGGAATTGCCTACCAGGTTGTACAGGATCTGCTGCAATCTCTTCTCATCCCCTACCACATTGTCCGGCAAAGAGGGATCAATAAAGTATTCCAGGTCCAGTCCCTTGTCCCTGGCCTGGAGCTGAAACAGGCTGGTGACCGATGCACATAGATACCCAAGACTGAAGCTTTCGGCCTGGATCTCCAGCTTGCCGGCCTCTATCTTGGACAGGTCCAAAATATCTGAGAGCAGATTGGTCAATCGCTTGGCGGCATTGCTGGCGGTAGAAACATATTCTTCCTGCTCCTCGTCCAGTCCTGTGGTCTCTAAGAGCTGCATCATACCCATCATGCCGTTTAAGGGCGTCCTGATCTCGTGGCTCATATTGGCCAGGAACATGCTCTTGGCCTGATTGGCAGCCTCTGCCTCCTGCTTGGCCCGCTCCAGGGCCTGCTCCGCCTCCTTGATGCATGTGATGTCCTGCAGGCAAACCAGAACCCTGTCCTGGCCGGCCACCTCCAGATAGGCGGTATTCACCAACAGGTATTTCTCCTTGCTTTCTCCGCCCACAGAAAAAGGAAGCTTGGCCTCTGTGTTCTTCCTGGACTTTTGATCAGCAAAGGTATCCAGCACATTCTGTCGTACCTGGCAGCTCTGGCAGGCCTGCCCGAAGCCGCAGCCTTCAGGGGAGTCCAAATGGTGCAGACAACGCAGGGCCTCACCGCCCCTGAGTCCCAGCATCTCCTGCATGGACCGTCCAGCAAAATCTGCAGCCACGCCATTAGCTTTTTGCACCCGCCTGTTTTCGTCAACCACAAGCATGACCACTGGCGCATGCTCGTGGATGGTTGAAAGCTCCGCCAAAGTGTTATTAAGCTCTTCTTCCAGTTGTTTAAGATTGGTGATGTCCGTGTGGTTTACAACTATCCGTCTAGGTGAAGCTTCTAAAAAAGGGGCAACTTGGCCAAAAAACCAGCGCTGCTTGTCTGGAGAATGACATGGATACTCCATGCTATAGGATTCCTTATCCCCGGAAATGACCATACTGATACCTTCTGCGAAACGGCAGGCTTCTTCAGATTCTTCTTCTGTAGCACTATAGCATACAGATAAATAATTAATGCCTTCAGAAACTGATTCAGGTGCAACATCATTTTCTTTAGCAAACTTTTTCCATTGCTGATTCACAAAAATAATTTGTCCTTGATGATTCAGTGCTGCGAGATTGGAGGGAATGCCATCTAAGATGGTCTTCAAAAAAAGACGCATCTCTTTGAGCTCCTCCTCCATCTGCTTACGCTCGGTTATGTCAAACAAAAAATGGACATAAAGATCATCTGAAAGCGGTGTCCATACACCATTATACCAGGACCCTCGGTATTGGATATCTATTTCTTGCAACTGGCCGCTTTTCCATAGCTCTGGTGCTCTGCAAAAGGGACAGGGGTCATCGCGTAAAGCACATGTCTGGAAGCATTTTTTACCCGCAACCGCACCGATTTCACGCCCTGCCCTGTTGGAAGCTACAATCTCGCGAGTACCTTTCTTCAAAATAAGAGCAATACAATGTGGTATGTTGTCCAGCAAGGCATTTCTCAGGTTGAACTCTTCTTCCAGGCGTTTCTCCGCCAGCTTGCGCTCGGTGATATCGTGGGCTACACCAACTATAGATTCAAACTCGCCTTCAGTGTTTCTTTGGGGGGAAGCGCTCACATAGACCCAGCGCCACTGACCATTTTTGTGCAACATGCGATGTTCAACACAAGCTTCCAGTGCCCTGGTTTCAAGCAATTCCTGAAGGCTGCTATGCACTTCAGACAAATCCTGTGGATGAATGTAATCCAGAAAATTCCGGCCTATGAGCTCTTGAGCCTCATAACCCAATGACTCCGTGACCTGAGGAGACAGATAGGTAAAATGCCCATCCAGGGTATGAGAAAATATGACATCCTTGGCATTTTCTACTAAGGATCTAAACTTTTGCTGACTTTTCCGTAAAGCAGCCTCCATTTTCTTTTTCGCAGTCATATTCTTTCGGATCAGAATTCCGCCTGCAATCTGCTCGCCTTGATAAATCGGGACCCCCCGGATACTGACCCACCCAGAACCGCCCACATCGAACTCCGGAAAGTAGACCTCTTCCAGCTCAATGCTCTCTCCCTGGAAAATCCGGGCCACCTCAGTATCCACTCCAGCATGAACCAGACCGGGCAGTTCATGTATGGACCGGCCCAGATAATACTCCTTGCCCAGTTTGTTGTTGGCAAATTTTTCAATGTGCCAGTCATTGACAAAGTCCACCCGGCCCTGCTCATCAAAAAGCATGACCGAGGTAGGGCACTTCTCAGCCAGGAGCCTGAATTTCTGTTCGCTTTCCAGCTGCGCCTTTTCCGCCTGCTTGCGGTCAGTTATATCCTGAACCACACCCACTGATCGGGTTATCTCACCTGACGCGTCACGTTCATGAAAACATTTTTCATGGACAAACCGGATTTCTCCGGTATCTTTGCGAATAATTCTGTGCTCAATATCGTAGGCATCTTTTCCTTCTTGAAAGGAACTGGCATAGGCTCTATCCACCATGTACCGATCCTCAGGGTGGACATAATCCAGAAAATCATTGAACGTATTACCAAACTCATGAGATTCTGCCCCGAAAATCTGATAGACCTCATCAGACCACGATAAATGATACACCACTAAATCCAATTCCCAGCATCCTATATGGGCGATTGTTTGGGCTTCTTTCAGCAACTCCCTGCTTTTTCGTAACTCCTCCCTGTCCCGCTTTTGCTCAGTAATATCTGTGATAAAACCTTGAATATAGGTGATGTTTCCGCTTTTGTCCCGTACTGCATGGACATTTATGGATGTCCAAACGGTAATTCCATCCCGGCGAATACCCCGAGATTTATAGTTAACCACCTCGTCATTTTCATCCAAAAGACGCATGAGCTCTTTTCTGTCATATAGGTCGGCATACAAGTCAGTAGCATCGGACCTACCAGAATCAATCAACTCAACCGGCGAACTATAGCCGAACATCCTGGCCATAGCAGGGTTGGCTGAAAGAATTCTGCCTTCAGGGGTGGTAATTATTATGCCTATGGGGGCATTGAATAGGATATTCTGAAGGTGTTCAGAGGAGGACTCGGAAAGATCTTGAGAGATATGATCTTGAGACAAGGTTTTCTCCACCTATACTGTATGAATTCAACTAAAAAGAGAGCTGAGATTTCAGGGTGATCTGTTCAATGAGATCTGCCTTGATCATGACTGCTTCCTTGGTGGGAATCACCTTGGCTTTAAGCAAAATTAGTTATAATCTTTGACCCAACAAGCAAAAAAAGTCAAGCTTTTGTCATAAACCTCCTTTCAGGATATGGATTTGTATAGGCTGGAGTGCTCAAGGCAGGACGTACTTACCTTGCTTAATGACGATCTTGCCTGGACCAAGAGCTTGTTCACGGAGGGCGAGGTTCGGGTGTGGGCGCATTGGACAAAATCAGCTGTTCTTCCTGCCTACTAGAATCATCCTTTGAGCCGATTGCTCAAAGGGACTGAGATTTTCGTCATAAACCTTTTCCAGTTTCAGACCTGCAAGCCTGAAAAGCAGGCTGAGCTGGGCCAGGGAATACAAATAGGCTCCGACTATGACCGTGGAGTTATTGTCCGGACCGGTTTTCATGGGAACATACATCTTTTCGCTCAACTCATCCCAGTATTTTTCAAATTCATGGCCGTCTTCATCCGTTTTAGTCCGGGTATTGACCAGGGCATTGACCCGATTGGGCGCTTCCAGAATAAGGATGCCGCCGGGAACAAGTGCGTTGGCCATGCGTTTAAGGACATCAAAATCAGTTTCGATGTCGAAATAGCCGATACTGTTAAACCAGTTCAGCACCACATCGTATTGAGATGGCATGCTTATTTCCCGCATATCCTGGACCCTAAAATCTCCGCAAAGTCCGGAGTCGCTGAAACGCTTTTCAGCCTTTTCAATAAAATTAGAATTCAGGTCGATTCCCGTAACCCTGAATCCTTTTCTTGCAAGATGGAAACTGACTCCGGCATTGCCGCAGGGACAATCCAGCAGGTTTGATCCTTGAAAGTGATTCTCAAGGACCTTGAGGACGGTCATGGCATCGGCTTTGGCCTCTTCATCGGATTTCAGCCATTGCTCATCCGGAATTTTTTTGAACCAGTTTTTGTCCGCGCGCTGTTCGCGCGATGAAAGGGCGACAAGCAGGTTCTCGGCGTCCTTCTCCATGGCCCGGATTATATTCAAATCTTCTGCCAGAACATCTGGATTTTCATGGAAAAGAAAAATGCTGCCTGGAGCGGACAGCAGATCCACTGTTCGCTTGAGGGTATCTGCCTCAAGGCAGGAAAGAAGATTTCCGCTTCTGACTGAAGGCAAAGAGGCAAGAAGAGAAACCCCGGGCACGGATTCGATATGACCTTCGCGCGAGGAAATGAGGATTTTTATGAAAAAATGATTTTTCAGTCTGTACAGATTATTAATTCTTTCCAGAAAGACCTCGGGCTCGAGATAGGATTCAAGGCTGAGTTCAAGCTGGGTATAGCCAAGGCTTTCCTTGAGGAGCTTCTGGGGGTAACCCGCACCCATGGGCCGGGCTCCACATTCTATGAGTACCGGGCCGTCATCAGTGAGCATGACTTCCATATGCGCCGGACCCTGTTTTATATTCAGGGCATTAAGCACACTGAATGCATAATCAAGAGTCCCCACAGTAATCTCACCGAAATCCTGGACCAGTTCAGCTCCGTCATATACCGATCTGCCGTCACTGGTTATGATTTTTCTGTAACGCCACAAGTCACTGATTACATGTTTTCCCTGGCATGAAACAGTATTTACGACCACTTCTTCGCCTGAGGCGAATTCCTGGGCTAGAACCTCGGTAATTATTGTTCCAAATATGTTTTGGGAGCCAAAAAGCGAGTTGAATGCTGTTTTGACTTCTTCTTCACTCCTGCAAACATGTACTCCGTCAGCACCAGAACTGTTATGGGGCTTCAAGACCACCGGCAGGCCGGTACGTCCAATCCATTTTAAAAGCGCCTCAAGATCATCTCCAAGCCAGCTTTTCAACCCTTTCATACCCGCTTTATTAAGTGCCTGATGCATGAGATATTTGTCCCGCGAGGCCTTGCCGGATTCCAGGTCATTACCGGGCAACTCGAATTCGGCAGCAAGTAGGTCCGCAAGCTCGACTCCGGTTTCACAGCCGGGCCAGACTGCTATCGGATGATATTTTTCGAGTTCGTGGATAAGCTCATCCATTTCTTTGCATCCGCCTACAAGAGCTGCATAGCGATGGCCTGTTTCTGCAATGTCCCCATCCGCCATATCTGATATTTTGACCTTTTCTACCCTGGGAAAGGATCTGACATGCACGGCAGGTATTTCTCTTTTTTCAAGAAGATCTATATAGTATTTACCGGTTGAATAACCGTCCACAATTATGACATGTCCTTCCGTCATGTATTTCTCCTTATACAGTAAGTGCTGGACAAGCTGGCTGAGGGCAAACTGGCAGGACTCATAGCCTTGAAAGGCGGTGTAAAACGATATCTCATTTATATTTTGAAACAATTACTCAGAAACATAAGACTTCGGCAGCGCGGCAGGTTAGCAGTTCTTAGAAAGGCTTCTTGCTGTATTGCTGGGAGATATAGCGTTTTTCTACTGACGTATAGAACAGGTCTGTGCTCTATTATAAGTGCGAGTTGGCAGTTTTATCTGATTACCACGTAAAAGGCTATGCTGACTAACCCAAGCCGCCTTTGGCTACCACACCTCGAACAGGTTCCTCGAAAGGCTGAAACATCCGTTGCAGAGACATTATCTGACCACAAAATCAAAGTAGGTCTCGGGATACGGCTCATCTTGCATGGTAAAATGCCACCATTCCTTGTCGTAGTACTCAAAGCCGTGCTTCTCCATAAGGGTGTTCAGCAGCAACCGATTGAGCCTTTGCCTGGTCCCCAGGTCTGGATTTTCCGGATGCGAGCGCTCATGAAAACAGTCGAAGCCCGTGCCCATATCAATGCTGTTGTCCGGAAAACGCTCCTTGGCAGAAAGGTAGCATTCTTTCTGCTCTGTTTGCCCCAACACAAAATCAGGCTGCTCAGCTGCGGGCAGCTCAACTATGCTCAGATCCACTGTACTGCCCCTGCTGTGGCTGGACCTGGAAGCAACATACCCATCCCGGAAAAGATCCTTTTTATCTACGGTGGGGTAGAACTCAGTCTTGGTCGCAGTATCCTGAGTATTTTCAGCCCAGCGAACAAAATGATCCACTGCCCGCTGGGGACGGTAGCAGTCATAAATCTTGAGTCCAAAGCCAAAAGGCTTGAGATCTGCCTGGATTTTGGCCAAGGCCCTGGCCGCATCCCGGGTCAAATAGCATTTGGGAGCCTCATAGCCGTCAACCCTGGCCCCGACAAAATTATGCTCAGTATGATAGCGGATATCCATAACCACATCAGGAATCACTTCTCTGATTTCCACGAAAGAATCCGGGATGCCCGAAGCATTGGCCTGTACACTTAATAAAATAAAGAACACAAATACAAGCGTTTTCATGCTCGCCCTTTCTTGTTTACTTACTTCCCGCAAAAATCGAGTTCATATGATATCGATAAAAAGAACACCTTCGTCGCAAACTAAATATTTCATGCAAGCAATGCCCCCAACCAATAACACCATCCACCTCCAGCCGAAGAATCCAGTACTGCGTCTTAAAAAATATTGCCTCAAACTTTGGCAATCGGTTCTATTTCACTATTAAGTTTATTAATATCGTATTTCCGTGTCGTTGAATAGTGGGTCAAGCTTAAAAAGAAAATCAACATTACAAATTGCCACTATATGGGACAGAACTTATAAGATACGGTACTAGGTCTTTTTCACTGAGCATCCTCAGTGCTCCATCTTGTCATCATTTTATCGGTTACTTTGTGGCATTCTTCAGCTGATTCACACACTAAAAACTTTATGTTCAATTACGCAGCACAATAATGGCACGTTTATTGTCAATAAATTACAGTATATTGAAAAAACAGGATACGTGATATCTTGGCTTCCTCATCTTTATATATCAGGCATCTGCTTTCAACCTGCCTGATGTGTCTGTGAATATGCTTCCGCGGAGGCTATTTCACCGATGAGGCCAAGCCTGGAATGGATTTGTCGAAAGAATTCCAATTCCAGCAACTCGGCATAAATGGAACTGATCTTTCCTGGATAAACATTAAGGTTGTAGTGGATTCC
>JBNJII010000029.1:0-33855 GCA_051749205.1 Thermodesulfobacteriota bacterium
TGTTTTGAATTTTGTTTTTTTAAGTCATTTGTTCTGATTGTTTCGAATTTCGGATTTCGATATTCGAATTTAATAAACTTATAAATGAAATAGAACCGAAAAACAAAACTCCCTTGGGCCAGGATGAGCCACCCCTTTTCAGATGAGCAACAATCTGCTATATTTACTCAAATGCGTCGAGAGCTTTGTAAGCCGATTTGCGGAAAATACATATGGCTCATCCGGTGGATGATCTGCAGATGGTGCCTGGTCAATGTTTTGGCTGAAGACTTTTTTCTCCCCCCTGGGGACTCTTCACCTCACGGGTACACAAAAAGGCCTGTGCGGCATATCTTTCACTGAGACCCGGTCTGACCATCCCCACTGTCATGTGCCGGACTATATGCATCACGCGGTGGAGCAGCTGCAGGAATATTTGCAGGGTCGGCGCAGGATGTTCGATATCCCTTTAGATCTTATCGGGACCCGGTTTCAACTCCAAGTCTGGCAGGCTCTGGGATACATAGGATACGGACAGACCGCTTCCTACAAAGAGATAGCCCGCAGGGTGGGCCGCCCCCGTGCAGCCAGGGCTGTGGGAGGGGCGAACAACAAGAATCCGCTCCCCATTGTCGTCCCCTGTCACAGGGTTATCGGCCACAACGGACGACTGGTGGGCTATGAGAGCGGATTGTGGCGCAAAATATGGCTCTTACGGCTGGAAGGGGCCTGTATTCCGGGCCGAGATGACCTTTGAGCATTCGAAGATATCATTTTATAGTGATTATCTGTTGCCTGATCGGCGAGCGCGGCTTGCCTTGTCCAGCGCATAAGGTATTGGTCATTTTTCAACCACCCCTGCCCCTTCTTGCCAAGGCTGTGCATGGCACACACTTGACACCGGGGGTATTTTGAAAACCCAGAGGGCAGGCATTACGCGAAGACGCGAAGCACTGCACCTACCCTGAGGTCCCCGGTTATCTGTCGATCTTTCAAAATACCTCATATCCCGGAATGTAACCTCCGACCCTCCGGTAGGGGCAATCCTAGGCGTCTTCGCCGTATGGTTGCCCTCTGAAAATAACAGGCCCACGGTGTCAAGTGTGGGTAAAGGTCAGCTTGCCAAGGAGGGGACTCGTAATCGTCTGATCTGGCTTTAAATCTTCGATTCCGATCCTCGATAAACAGGACGGTTTGAAATGCAAATTCAACAAACAACCTCGGTTTTCTTAACTCCCCTCCTTTGCAATGAGGGGCAGGGGTGGTTGGGATGCTGATTCGTACACCTTATTCCAGGCCAAGGGCGCTTTGTATCCGGCTGTAGTCCAGAATGGAATTGACCAGCTCGATTCCGTGGGAAATCTTGGATGTGTCCCGCAGCTTGCTGCTTTCCAGGATATTTTCCATTTTTTTGGCCACTGTATAGGTATCGTCCCTGACCACCATAATGGGCACACCCAGTACTTCGGAACGGCTGAGGATGATATCGTTGGGATAGAGATTGCCGGTCAGAATAAGGCAGGGGCATTTGCCTTCCAGGGCTACCAACTGCAGATCGGATCGGTCCCCTCCCACCAGGACTGCGGAGTTTTTGCGTTTTTTAAAATGGGTCATGAAGTTTTCCACTTGCATGGTCCCAATGAGAAAGTTCTCCACAATGATATCCTGTTTGGAGGGCAGGGAGATGATCTTGCCCCCCAGCCGCTGGGCCAGATCGCCTACCCGGATGGCGTTGAGAAGATGATCCTCAGGCAGGGCTCCGAGAAGATCGATGCCCCGGCGCTGAAGCAAGGGCTCAATCAAATTGTGGATTTCCTGCATCCGGTTTTCCGGGATACAGTTGAAGATGGCCCCGATCATTTCCGGACCCAAGAGCTCCTTGGCGCTTATGATATAGTCGTAATAGAACTCCTTCATAAAACGGTCGATGAGGATAACCTTGGTTCCCAGGGACTGCGCGACGTCCAATCCGGCTACATTGCAGTACTTGCCGGCGTGCAGGAAGCTGCCCGATCCGCAGACCAGCATAATATCCACTTCCCGGCTGAGTGTGGAGTATGCGGACACTATTTTGCTCAGCAAGTCCGGGCATCCTTGGGTAAATGCCTGATTGCGCATTTCTGAAGTGATCAGAACCGGGGTCACCAATTCCAGATCTTGGCTCAAGCCCAAGGCGTCCTGAACAAAAAAGGCATCCTCATCTCCCATTTGGTGGTCCAGTTCCCGGGGCAAGGTGCCGACCGGCTTCATGTAGCCGATCTTATAGCCATCTTTTTGAAACTTGGATCCCAGAGCCATGGCCAGGAGATTCTTTCCGCCAAATCCGGAAGTTGATCCGATATACAGTCCAGGCATTGCTTCCTCCTTATGTTTCCAGCTCGGGCCTGATGTGCATTCTATCTGGAAAAGGGTGTTGTGTCATGGTGTTTTTTTACCTGTGCGGACCTTGGATGTAAACCATGGGCCCAAAAAAAAAGGGAAGGCCCTGGGCCTTCCCTTTCACATCTGCGCTTGATCAGGATCTAACTCCCGGATCGTCCGTCGTCACAGGCATCGCCGGAGTTCGACCTGGCCTGCTCAGGGACGTCCTTGACCTCACACTGCTCCGAATCACCCTCCTGATCGCCGCCTTTGCCTCCAGCTGTAGCGAGTGTAACCTGGATGGGCTCCTCTTCGGCCATGCGGCGCAGGATCTCGTAACGTTCGTAGATATCCAGTTCGATTTGCTTGCGCAAGATATTGGATTCCTCCGGAAAGGTCCTTTCCAACAGGTTGTATCGGTTCTCACCGCTCAAGAACTCCTGCAAGGTGCCGTCCGGCTCTTTGGAATCCAGAGTAAAGGGGTTCTTGCCTTCCTTGATCAGAAGAGGATTATACCGGTACAACGGCCAGTAGCCGCATTGAACAGCCAGTTTTGACTCTTCCTGACTCTTACCCATGCCCTTCTTGATGCCCTGGTTGATGCACGGGGCGTAACAGAAGATGATGGACGGACCGGGATAGGACTCGGCTTCAGTGAAGGCCTTCATCAGCTGCTGCTTATTGGCCCCCATGGCTACGGAAGCTACATACACATATCCGTAGGTCATGAGCATGCGGCCCATGTCTTTTTTGCCGGTCTTTTTCCCGGAAGCGGCAAACTTGGCAATGGACCCCAGGGGAGTGGCCTTGGAAGACTGGCCGCCGGTGTTGGAATAGACCTCGGTGTCCATGACCAGGATGTTGATGTCCTCACCAGAGGCCAGAACATGGTCCACACCGCCATAGCCGATGTCGTAGGCCCAGCCGTCGCCGCCGAAGGACCAGACGGATTTCTTGGTCAGCATGTCCTCCAGCCCCCAGATCTGATCCAGAAGCTCTGTGGGAGGGAGCTGGATCAATTGGTGCTTGATCTGGTCGCCGTACTTTCGGGATGCTTCGGCATTGTCCTTGTTCTCCAACCAATTGCTCATAGCTTCTTTGAGCTCTTGGGGAATGTCTGTGTCCATGGCTTCCCGAATCAGGTCGGCCAGTTTCTCCCGTTGCTGTTGTACACCCAACAGGATGCCGTAGCCGAATTCAGCCGAGTCTTCGAAAAGGGAGTTGCCCCACGTGGGGCCGTGTCCGTCTTTGTTGGTGCAATAGGGCACTGTAGGAGCAGTTCCTCCCCAGATGGAGGTGCACCCGGTGGCGTTGGCGATGAGCATGCGTTCCCCGTAGAGCTGGGTGAGCAGCTTGACATAGGGCGTTTCCCCGCAGCCGGCGCAGGCCCCGGAGAATTCAAGCAGGGGTTGCTGGAGCTGGGAGCCCTTCACCGAGTTGCGGGATAAGATGTCGTCCTTGAGGTCCACAGTAGTGGAGAAATCGTAATTGGGAACCTGTTCCTTGGTCTGGGTGTGCAGGGGCTTCATGACCAGGGCCTTGTCCTTGGCCGGGCAGATGTCGGCGCAGTTGCCGCAGCCCTGGCAGTCCAGAGGGTTGACTTGGATACGCAGGTGGTAGCCTTTGAGGTCCTTGCCTTTGCCGGCAATAGTGACAAAGTTTTCCGGAGCGCTTTGGCGCTCTTCTTCAGTGAGCAAAACCGGGATGATGGCTGAGTGGGGGCAGACAAAAGCGCATTGATTGCATTGAATGCAGTTCTCCGGGATCCACTCCGGGACATTGATGGCCACGCCCCGCTTTTCGTACTTGCTTGTGCCCGTGGGCAGGGTCCCGTCCGGTTCAAAGGCGCTGACAGGCAGCTCATCCCCTTTCAGGGACAGGATGGGCCGCATCACATTGCGCACGAAGTCGGGCTCGTCGGCATGGGCCTGAGGAGTATCCGTGGCCTGGGCCCAGGAATCCGGGTACTCGATGGGGATAATGTTCTCAATGGACTGGTCCACAGCGGCAATGTTCATGTTCACGACTTTGTCGCCCTTTTTGCCGTAGGTCTTGCGGATGGAATCCTTGAGCAAGTCAATGGCTTTTTCAAAGGGCAAGACCTCGGAGAGCTTAAAAAAAGCGGTCTGCATGATCATGTTGATCCGGCCGCCCAGACCCACGTCAGATGCGATTTTCACCGCGTCGATGGTGTAGAACTTTAGATTTTTGAGGGCAATATTTCGCTTCATGGACGCGGGCAGATTCTCTTCCATAGCCTGGACCGAGGTCCATGGGGAGTTGAGTACAAAGGTCCCGCCTTTTTTGATGCCTTCCAGGACGTCGTATTGATTGACGTAGGCCGGCTGATGGCAGGCCACGTAGTCCGCGGCGTTGACCAAGTAGGGGGATTGGATGGGTTCCTGGCCGAAGCGGAGATGGGAGACCGTGTATCCGCCGGACTTTTTGGCGTCGTAGGAAAAATAGCCCTGGGCGTAGAGATCGGTATTGTCCCCGATGATCTTGATGGCGCTCTTGTTGGCTCCCACTGTGCCGTCTGAGCCCAAGCCCCAGAACTTGCATTGTACGGTCCCTTCCGGGGTGGTGTCGGCAAATTCCGGGTCCACGTCCAGGGAGTTCCGGGTGACGTCGTCGGTAATGCCTACGGTGAAGTGCTTCTTGGGGCCGGCGCAGTTCATGTTGTCGAAAACAGACTTGACCATGGCCGGGGAAAACTCTTTGGAGCCCAGGCCATAGCGTCCGGCGCACAGGGAGGGGATCTCTTCGCGTTCCATGAAGGCGGTGCACACATCCTGGTACAAAGGATCGCCCAAAGCGCCCGGCTCTTTGGTCCGGTCCAAGATAGTGATCCGCTCGGCTGAGGCGGGCAATACCCGCAGAAAAGACTCCGGAACAAAGGGCCGATACAAACGGACCTTGACCAGCCCGACTTTTTCGTTGTTTTTGTTCATGTGCCGGACAACTTCCTCGATAGTGTCGCAGGAAGAGCCCATGGATACGATAACCCGGGTGGCATCAGGGTGGCCGACATAGTCGAAAAGCTTGTACTGGCGGCCGGTGAGCTGGGAGACCTTTTTCATGTTGTCTTCCACAATAGCCGGCAACTGCTCGTAGAACATATTGGCCGCTTCCCGGTTTTGAAAAAATATGTCCGGGTTCTGATTTGTGCCCCGCAGGTGGGGATGTTCGGGGTTCATGGCTCGAGAGCGGAACTCTTCCAGGGCTTCGCGGTCGATGAGTTCGGCCATGGCTTCGTAGTCGATCATATCCACTTTCTGGATCTCGCTGGAGGTCCGGAAGCCGTCGAAGAAATTTATGAAGGGCAGGCTGCCCTGCAGAGAGCTTAAGTGGGCCACAAGACTTAAGTCCATGACTTCCTGTACCGATGCGCCGGCCAATAAAGCGGTTCCGATCTGACGGCAGGCCATAACGTCGGAGTGATCTCCGAAGATGGACAAAGCGTGGGTTGCAATGGCCCGGGCGGAGACGTGGAAAACCCCGGGGAGGAGCTCACCGGCGATCTTGTACAGATTGGGGATCATGAGCAAGAGGCCCTGGGAGGCGGTGAACGTAGAGGTCAAGGCACCGGCGGCCAGGCTTCCGTGCACTGCTCCGGCAGCTCCGGCCTCAGATTGCAGCTCCCGGATGGAAACGGTTTGACCGAAAATGTTTTTTCGGCCCTGGGAGGCCCATTCGTCGGCTGTCTCTCCCATAGAGGTGGAAGGGGTGATGGGATACAGGGCCGCTACGTCGCTTAAAGCGTAGGCTACATGGGCTGCGGCAGTGTTCCCATCAATGGTTTGTGTCTTCTTGGCCATATCGTACTCCTCGACTGGTGTGTTGATCCGTGTGGACCATGTTTACATTTCAGCTTTGCCTCCGGCAAAGCTGAAATGATTTTTTGCGCTTTGGCGCAAAAAATTGCCGGATTGATTGAAATGGGACACCCCTCCCCGCAATGCTTATGCCACAAACAATGCAGGCTGGAGGCGTGTTTTTTTTTGTGGCATAAGCCACCTTATTGTGTACAGATGTTCACAGAGTCCAAGCCGAAGTTCATAGCTTCGTCGAGCTTCATCCGAGGAATGCATCGTAATGCCAAAGCGCATTGAGGTCAATGTAACCGGACTGATCAATACGGCACTTTTCATTTTCGGGCCCTTTGGCCCAAAAAATATGTCAGCTTTGCTGGAGACGAAGCTGACGGGTTATGGCCTCTACAGTGTGCATAACGTCCATTGTGCTTTCCCGCTTGGCGGCAGTACCCCGAAGCTGCATGATGCATCCCGGGCAATCGGTAGCCAGGATTTTTGCTCCCTCCTCTTCCAGTCGCTGCAGCTTGGCCTGCACAATTTCCGAAGAGAGTTCCGGAAACTTGAGGGAATAGGTTCCGCCCAGCCCGCAGCAGGTTTCCTCTTCCGGGGTGGATACATATTCCAGGCCGGCCTTTTGCAAGAGTTCTCTGGGACCTGTTTTGACGCCCATGCCCCGGCACAGATGACAAGGGGCGTGATAGGCGGTCCGCGGCCCTTTGGCCCGGAACATGGAGGTGGACGGGTTGATGTAGGTGAAGACAAAAGAGCTGAAGTCGATGATTTTGTCTGCGAACTGCCGGGACTTGACTTGCAGCCCGGGCTGGTCCTCCAGGAGCAGGGGATAGTTTTCCTTCAGATGGGAGCCGCAGGAGGCGCACAGGGTGAGGATGAAATCCACCTCGTTGGGGTCCACGGCCCGGATGTTGTGCCTGGCGACCTCGCCGGCCGCCTCCTTTTCCCCGAGCATGAGCAGGGGCAGACCGCAGCACCCTTGATCCCGGGCAAAGCTGACTTCCACCCCATGCTGGGCCAAAAAATCAACTGCCTGGACAAGTTGTTCGGGATAGACAAAGTCCTGCAGGCAGCCGGTGAACAGACCGACCTTATACCTGGGTCGAGATACCTGAGGTTGCAGCTTGGACCATTGGTCCCGAAAGGCTTTGGGGGCCAAGGAGGGCAGTTTTTTGAAATCGTGCTCCTTGGCCAGGAGAAAATGGGGCAGATGCCGGAGATAGGGGCCTTTCTGGACCGGCTTTTGTCCCAGCTTGCCGGCCCTGAGCAGAGAGTGGAAAAGGCGGCGGTGGGTGAGGACCTGGGCCATGGACGTGTTCATCAGCGGACGTTTGCCCTGGCTCTGGATCAGGTTCTGGACTTCTTTGATCAACCGGGGCAGATCGATGCCGGCCACGCAGACCTCCTTGCAGGCCTGGCAATTCAGACAATTGTGGACCAGGTTGGCATCCGCTTTCAGGCCGTGGAAGAAATAGGTCAGGATCAGGCCGATGGCTCCGATATAGATGTGGCCGTATTTGTGTCCGCCCACCAGGCGATAGATGGGGCAGACATTGGCGCAGGCCCCGCAGCGTACGCAGCGCAGGGCCTGGGAAAAGACCGGGTCCTGGGCCAGAGCCCGGCGACCGTTGTCCAAAAATACCACGTGCATTTCCTTGTGCCCGTCCGGTCCGGAGCTACACGGGACGGCCCCGGTGATCCAGGTCACATAGGAGGTGATGGCCTGGCCGGTGGCGTTGCGGGGAAGTCCCTGGAGGATGGTTAGGGCGTCGTCCAGACTGGGCAGGAGCTTGTCCAGGCCAAGCAAGGCCACATGCACCCGGGGCAGGGTGGTCACCAGGCGGGCGTTTCCTTCATTGGTGACCAGACCCAGAGTCCCGGTTTGGGCAATGGCGAAGTTGGCTCCGCTGATCCCCATGTCCGCATCCACGAAGCGCTGCCTGAGCTCCCGGCGGGCCACCTTGACCAAGGTTTCAATATCTGTGCCTTGCTCCTTCTCCGTGACCTGGGTGAACAGGCGACTGACCTCATCCCTGGAGAGGTGGATGGCCGGCATGACCATGTGCGACGGTCCTTCCTCCCGAAGCTGGATGATCCATTCTCCCAGGTCGGTCTCAGTGACCGTCAATCCGCTCTCCTCCAAGGCGTGGTTGAGCAAGGTCTCTTCAGCGGTCATGGATTTGGATTTGACAATGTTTTTGCACTTGGACTCCCTGGCTATGCGGGTGATGATCGCATTGGCCTCCCGGTCCGTGGAGGCCAGGTGGACATGGACGCCGGCTGCCTCGGCCTGGGCCTTGAACTGCTCAAAGAGCTCATCCAGGTGCTGAACAGCATGGTCTTTGCAATGGGCAATGGAGGTTACCAGCTTGGTAATATCTGTGTGGGCAAAGGCCTTGGCCCGGCCGGTGGGATAGGTCCGGGCAAAGGCATCCAGGGCCTGGCGCTGAAAGTTCTGGTCCAGGGCCTGCTTGAGCTCTTTGCGGTATTCCTTCAAAGTAGTGGCTGTCTGCATAGGAGATATCCTTGTCAGCTTGATATGATATAGATATGCACTTGCAGCGGACCGTGCACGCCCAGGGTCAAAACCCGCTCGATATCCGCGGTCCGGCTGGGGCCGGTGATAAATGAGGTGTAATTTGGTTGATTGTCAAAGCATGTCCCTAGGTCCTGGTTCAAAGCCGAGGTGTCCGGGACAAGGCCGGAGGCAGGCAAAAGCACGGAGTGGATCTCGCTGATCATTCCCGCCAGGCGGATATCCTCCAGGGTGGAATCCAAAACCACGGTTCCGGTTTCGGCAATTCCGTATTCGGCCCAGGTGAGGCCGATATCAATGCCGCCCAAGTGCTGGCGCAGGCCTTCCTGAATCAGCTTGATGGACTGCTTTCGACACTCAGGGATCAGGATGTCCAGTTCTGGGGTCCCCAGGCCGGGAACGGCCATGATCTTGGACCACTCTTTGAGAGTGCAGAGATCTGTGGCTGCTGCGGAGAGGTTTTGTTCGCATCCAGTGGCCAGGGGCGTGCAGGCCTGTTTGTGCACGCAGCTTTGGACCACTTGGTGCAGGGCCTGATGAATGTCCGAGACACAAGATACCTGGGCGGAAACCGCTTCTGCCTTTTGGGTGAAGGCCTGTACAAGGGATGATTTTTCTGGATCCATGTCTGCTCCTGACTGCATACTTTACGTCTTGTTCTTACCAGGACTGCCGCTGGGCATAGATTTCCAGGACGTGTTTGACCTCCACACTGGCCTGGGCCCGGGAAAGGAGATCGGTTATCTGCATCATGCAGGCCGGGCAGCAGGTGGCCACCACATCCGCCCGGGTGTCCAGGATGGATTGCAGCTTCTTGTCTCCAATCTGCTTGGACAGATCGTAGTGCTGCAGGTTGAAGGTCCCCCCCATGCCGCAGCAGCGATCAGAGTCAGCCATCTCCACCAGTTCAAAATCAGGGCTGGCCTGGAGGAGTCTTCGCGGCTCCTCAGACACAGCCAGGGATTTTTTGAGATGACATGGATCGTGATAGGTCACTTTCCGAGGTGTCGATGCCTGCTGCCCGGAGTCTGAAGGGGGAAGGGAGCGGGCCACGAACTCGGTCACGTCTCTGGTCTTATCAGCCAGGGCCTGGATCTTCTCTTGTTCCTGTTTCGGATAATCCCGGGCCATAAGCGGCCATATCTTTTTGATGGTTGCAGTACAAGTGGCGCAGGGAGTGAGCAAATAATCGAAGTCCTGCTCGGAAAAAAGGCGCAGGTTGTCCTGCACCAGGCGGTCAAAGGTCTGCCTGTCCCCGGAAGACAGGGCCGGAATGCCGCAGCAGACCTGCCTGGAAGGCATATAGATGCCCACTTGGTTGGAGGTCAGGATGGAAAATGCCGCCTCGGCCACCTTGGGGAAGACCTTATCCACCACGCATCCGGGATAGAAAGCGATCTTGAGGTTGCTTGCTCCCCGGGGGGAGTCCACGGTCCCTTGTTGCTTGTGCCAGGAGGTCTTGGCCAGGGGCTGGAAGTGGCGATCTCCGAGCAAAGGGGACATGAACCGGGCGCAGGATGAGCCCAGGGTCTCGTTCATCGGTTTGGTGAACAGGTTTTGAAACCTGGGAGCCAGATCCAAAACCGCGTTGAACAGCTTGGGATTGGCCAGCATGCCCCGGAAAATGGCCTTCTTGGTCCGGGAGAGTCCCAGATAGCCGGTGATCACCGCCCGGGCCTGGAGGAAGATGTCCAGGACCTTGACACCGCTGGGACAGCTGGCGGCGCAGGAGCCGCAAAGCAAACAGCGGTCCAGACGTTCTTTGACCGCCTTGGGATCGCGCAGGATTTCACTGGCCAGGTTCTCCACCAGGGCCAGCTTGCCCCGGGCCACATCCGTCTCCCGGCCGGTCTCGGCATACAAGGGGCAGGCCGCTTGACACATCCCGCATTTCATGCAGGTCACCAGTTCATCGTCGAGCTTTTGCAGGCTCTTGGCCAGTTCGTGGACATCAGCCATATCAGCCCCCGATGATCTTGCCCGGATTGAGGATCAGATTCGGATCCAGGGCCTGTTTGAGTTTGCGGGAATAGGCCAGGGTGGCTGCAGTGACCTCTTTGCCCATGAAGCCCTCCTTGGCCAGGCCGATGCCGTGTTCTCCGGACAGGGTGCCGTCCATGCCCAGGGCGGCGTCGAATATCTCTTCAATAGCCCGCTCCACCCGCTCAAACTCTTGTTTGTTCCTGCGGTCGGTGAGGATGGTGGGATGCAGATTACCGTCCCCGGCGTGGCCGAAGGTGCCTATGGTCAGGTCGTATTTGGCTCCGATGTCGTTTATGGCCCGGATCATGGCCGGGATCTTGCTTCTGGGCACGGTGGCGTCTTCCAGGACCGTGGTCGGTTTGACCCGGGCCAGGGCGGGCAGGGCATCCCGTCGGGCCTGCCAAATGGCCTCTTTCTCGGCTGGGGAGCCGGCCACCTGGATCTGGGTGGCCCCTTGCTTGGTGCACAGATCGCGGACTTTTTCCGCATCTTCGGCTACCTGGGCCGGATGCCCGTCCACTTCAATGAGCAGCAAGGCCTTGGCTGAGGTGGGCAGGCCGGCGTGGCGGAAGTCTTCCACGGTCTGGATGGTGAACTGATCCAGAAACTCCAAAGTGCAGGGTACAATTTGGTGGGCGATGATGGCTGATACGGTTTCCGAGGCCTTGTCCACAGAGTCGAAGACAGCCATCATGGCCTGGCTGGCCTGGGGCGGAGGGATGAGCTTCAGGGTGATTTCCTTGAATACCCCCAGGGTCCCTTCAGAGCCGACCATGAGTCCGGGCAGGTTCAGACCGGTGACGCACTTCACCGTGCGTCCCCCGGACTGGATCAATTGTCCGTCCACGTCGAAGAAATCCACGCCCATGACGTAGTCCTTGGTCACTCCGTATTTCAGGCCCCGCAAGCCGCCGGCGTTTTCAGCCACATTCCCGCCCAGGGTGGATACAGTCTGGCTGCCCGGGTCCGGTGGATAGAAAAGACCTTTGTCCGCCGCTGCCCGGGCAAAGGGGGCGGTGACGACCCCGGGCTGGACCCGGGCATAGAGATCTTCGGTATTGATTTCCAGGATTTTGTTCAGGCCGTTGGTGACCACGACCACCCCGTTTTCCTTGCTGGGGATGGTCCCTCCGCTCAAATTTGTCCCCGAGCCGCGCACGGTCATGGGCAGCTTGTTCTCGTTGCACAAGCAGACGATGCTGCCCAGGGCTTCTGAGTTCGTGGGCCGGACGACCAGTTCCGGGATGACTGGTTCAAGAACAGCTGAATCATAGGCATAGACCTGACGGTCGGCCTCCTCGGTCATCACGTTCTCTGGGCCCAGAAGGGACTGAAACTCTTTGATCAGGCTGGATAATGCCATCTTATGAACTCCATAGGGAAGGATCGACCCTGGCTCGTATGAGATGATAAGATACCTTGAGTAGTTTTGCCTTTGCCGTCCGAAAAAGCCAGGCTGCCGGCCCGGCAGGAGGAGGGCAGCCATAGGGCGAAAGACGCCTCAGCTGCCCCCTTTTCCGAGGGCCGAGATATACCCGCTCGGTTTGATCTAAAATATCGTGGGAAAGAAGACATAGCTGAAAAGCAAGCCCATGGTACCAACCACTGCGCCGTAGAGTATCAGCGGGATGACTGTGCGTCTGAGGATAAGTCCTTCAACGCCGACCAAGCCTACAGTGGCCGAGGCAGCTACGATATTGTGAATGCATACCATATTGCCCATGGCTCCACCAACTGCCTGTAAAGCGACAATTATCTGCCGCGGAAGGTCAAGAGTCTCGGCGATTCCGTATTGAAAATCGGCAAAGAGGAGATCGGAAACCGTGTTGCTACCGGTAATGAACGAGCCCAAGGCCCCGATGAAAGCGGCAAAGAACGGCCAGCTGGCTCCGGCAATCGAGGCCACAGCCTGGGCCATGGCCAGAGGCATTGAAGCGTAGTCTGCAGGATTCATGGCTGAATTCTTAAAAATCTGGACCAGGGCTACGGCAAAAAGCAGAGCGATGGTCGGGTTTTTCATTCGCTTAAATGCAGTGCTCCAGGCTTTTCTTACCTTGGCAGCACCCATTTTATGTAAAGGAATAGTCAAAAGAGCAACCAGGATGAAGGGGATGACTCCTGGATTGTACAAGGGCTGCAATGCATAGCTGACTCCAGCCTGGCCCAGGATGTCCGGAATGGTAAACTGCACGGACTTTATCAGCTCACCAAGAGGAAGGAATTTGACTCGGGTTAGGACCAGGAAAAAACCAATCAAAACGTAGGGCAGCCACGCCCGGAATTGACTCATGCAGCACTGGAATTCAATGTTTTTGGCTGTGGAGATCTCACCGGTCCATGAGCTGTCCCATTGGGACTGTGGTCCAAAATCCCACTCCTGTTCCGGAAGGAAGAATTTTTTGCGGGCGATCCAGACGACAGCTCCGGTCCCGATGAGGCCGCCGAGCAGGGCTGGAAATTCTTCCCCGAAGAGGAAGGCTGACCCCAGGTAAGGAATGACAAAGACCAAAGAAGCAGCCAAAGAGAATTTCCAGGCCGCCAAGCCTTCTCTCCAGGATCGGTTTTGACCGAAAAATCTGGTTAAGAAACAGACTACAAATAAAGGAAGTATAAAGGCCATTACAGAGTGAAAGACAGCAGCCCATTTGCCGATGAGCATGAAAAATCCGTCCATGTTCGTAAATCCGAGATCTTGGGCTGACGAAGCCAGAGCAGCGTTTATTTTGCCTTCCAGATTTTTGAGACCGAACCAGATAGGAGTGCCTACAGCCCCGAAGGTAACCGGAACAGAGTTGAGAATTAAGGCAACCAGGACGGCAGCCAAAGGAGGAAATCCCAGACTCAAAAGCAATGGAGCGGCAATGGCTGCCGGGGTGCCGAATCCGGCCGCGCCCTCCAAAAAGGCGGCAAATACAAAGGCAATGATTATGGCCTGAATTCGCCTGTCTGTGGTAATGCCGTGAAATCCATGGTTAATGGTTTCCATGCCTCCGCTTTCCGAGAGGGTGTATAGGATGAGCAGGGCACCAAAGACAATGAGCAGGACGGTTACAGCGCTTCCAAAGCCTTGTAAAGTGGAAGCCAGAATGAGGGTGAGGTCCATCTTCCACACCACTGCCGCCAAAATAGCGGCGGCGAGCCAAGCCAAGGGCATGGCCCGGGTTGCCGGCCAGCGAAAGGCGACCATGAGCACCAGAGCCACCAAGATAGGGATAAAAGCTACAATACCCAGTAATCCAACAGACATAGAGCCTCTCCTTATTTACGATTTGTTTGTTTGTCTCCTTATCCTTTGCAAAGGCAGAAAACTAATTGATCGCATTCAAAAAAGGTCAAACCAAATGACAGATAAAAGGTCGCCTGGTCTGTGTAAGTCTTCAATATACTGATATGTTAGATAAAAATATTGCTTTGTGCTCTGTTGGAAATTTTTGCCAAAGGACGAAAAGTCTGGTTCAAACACTGTTCTTTTGTCGGATGCTGATTTATTGGTAATACCAATAGACTTTTTGCTTGTTTCTTGTCAATGGGGAGGATAAAAAAACTTTCCCTTGGGTGGGAAATTGGTCTAATAGTCTGCAGGGGCTGTACATCGTCATTGAGGGGGGTGAAAAAAAAATGAAGTTGGATGGAGTTTTGCTTGGCTTTACAGTCCGTTGGTGGTAGCCTTTTTCAAACTGATCAGGAAGAAGTTGACTGAAGAAGAATTGCAGCAGCCAAGAACAGGACTTCGTGGGATACAGGGGAGTGTTCCTCCAGATGTTTAGATAAATGGCTAGACCAAATCAGCTAAGGGACAACTCAATGGATGTGTTTGTAAAACCGATCAAACCAAAGCGTCTCTCGGACCAAATATTTGAACAGCTTCGCGACTCAATATACCGTGGGCAACTCAAACCTGGCGAGAAGCTTCCCCCAGAACGGGAGTTGGCGGCAGCGTTTAATGTCAGCCGGCCCTCGCTCAAGGCAGCTATGGACAAGCTGATCCACACCGGGCTCATTGAACAGCGACAAGGACAAGGGACCTTTATCCGCAGCCTGGAGTCCAGGTATGCTCAAAACCCCTTGCGCACGGTCCTGGAAGGGGAAGAAGTCACTTTGGTTGATCTCCTGGAGGTCAGGTTGGGGTTAGAAGTACAAGCGGTTTCCATGGCTGCCAAGCGGGCAACTGATAAAGACATAGATGCCCTGGAAATGTGTGTGCAAGACATGCTGTCCAAGGTCGATGAGGGCGAGGTGGGCTCGGAAGAGGATGTGGCCTTTCATATGACTATTGCCTATGCCACAAAGAATCCGGCCCAGATCTATTTGATGCGTAATTTCTATGAACTTTTATTTCAGGGGATTAACGAGAGTCGATTTTATCTTTCAGAGACTGGAAACCTTGAGCATATGGGCCAACAGCATTCTCAAATCCTGCAATGCATCAAGGATCATAACCCGGAGAGAGCCCAGAAGATGATGAAAGAACATATTTGGTATGTTATAGGCTTCTGCAAGGAAAGGGAAGCCTGAGGCGGGTCCGAAAAATGCTTCGCACCCGCCTTTGGCCGGTGATGGCTATGCAAGAAGGGCCTGAGCGAAGTCCTGGGCGGAGAATGGGCGCAAATCTTCCATCTTTTCCCCCAACCCGACAAAGGTTATAGGCAGCTTGTACTCGGAGGCGATGCTTAAAACCACCCCGCCTTTGGCTGTGCCGTCCAGCTTGGTCAGAATGATCTCGTCCACATTGACCCCTTCCTGAAAAAGCTTGGTCTGGGAGATGGCGTTTTGACCTGTGGTGGCGTCCACGACCAGCATGGTCCGATGCGGGGCGCCTTGGTGCTTCTTGTTCAACACCCGGCGGATCTTGACCAGCTCGTCCATGAGATCGCGCTTGGTGTGCAAACGGCCGGCTGTGTCCACGATGAGCAGGTCGTACTCCTCCCGCATGGCCCGGTCCAGGGCTTCCCAAGCCACAGCCGCCGGATCGGAGTGGGCCTTTTTAGCGTAAAATCCGGCTCCTACCCGCTTGGCCCAGATCTCCAGCTGTTCTATGGCCGCGGCCCGAAAGGTGTCTCCGGCCGCAATCAATACCTTGCGGCCCTGCATTTGGGCTCTGTGGGCCAGCTTGGCTATGGTTGTGGTTTTGCCCACCCCGTTGACTCCGACCATGAGCCAGACCTCGGGCGGCTCGGGCTTGATCCGCCTTGGGGGGGCGGGAAAAAGCCCGGCCAGCTCTTCCTGGAACAGGGCCTTGAACTCTTCCCCGGTCTGAGCCTTATTATCCCTGACTCTGGATTGCAGGCGCTCCAGAAGCTTGAGGGTGGGCTTCATGCCCACATCGGCCATGATCAGGATCTCTTCCAACTCCTCCCAGAAGCGGTCGTCGAATTCAGAGCTGCGCTTGATCAGGGAATCGACCTGCTTGGACAACTGCTCCTTGGTCTTGGACAGACCTTGACTGAGCTTAATGAACAGCCGGCTCTGTTCGTCCTCTTCGTCTTCCAGGTCCAGGGCCAAGGCCAGGCGGTACTGCAGCTCGGAGCGGAACTCCTCCACCCGCTCATAATCCATATCCTCCAGCCAGGACTGGAAACGGCGAAGGAAGTCGCGGGCCTCTGCATCCGGGACTTCCAGGCATTGCAACAAGAAAAGCAGCCGGTCCCACAGGTCCTGGTCGGCTTTGTGTACATCTTGCAAAAGATGGTCCAGCCAGGCACTTAATCTGGGTTCGGCCTGCTGCAGATCGCGGAGAAGTTCTCGTTGCCACTGGCTGTCATTATCGGCAACCAAGGGGGAAAGGCCGCCTGCAGATCCAGGCCTGTTTTCCTGCTCCCGGTCTGTGGGAGCTTGGGTCTGGGCCTCCTGATCAGACGTCCACAGCTTTTTTATCTTACTGAAAAAACCCATACATCTCACTCCATCTTTTGTGCCCCAAAGCGGGCAAAGAAGAACGATTTGCTGCATTGATCACACAAAGAAACATAGCAAAAGAACCGTGAGAGATTCAAAATTGTCGTGAGTTGATAAATGCTCCGAGATGGTTTACAAGTTTGAGTCCGAGAGCACACGTTCCCAGAAGATCTTGCCGCGGCTTTTTTTGTACTTGCGCAGGAGAACATACAGGGCTCCGGCTCCTCCGTGCTGCGGCTGGGCAGTGCTGAAGGCCAGCAGGACCCGCTTGAAAGGATCCCGGATAAGCCAATATTGAATCTGTTCTTTGAGCACTCCCCGGCCGGCTGGGGAGTTTTTGCCCCGTCCAGGGATAACCAACAGACAGCGCTTACCGGCCAGATAATTCTCTTTGACGAATCGCAGCAAAAGGCTGTGAGCGTCATCTGCATTGAAGCCGTGCAGGTCCAGGTGGGCCTCGGGGCTGAACTCTCCGGCTTTGAGCTGGCGCAGGGTACGATGGTTGAGGCCGCGAACCGAGCCCTGCAGGTACTCGTCGGTGAATTGGATATCGAATTCCACTTTGCCCTGGACCAGGTCTTGCAAGTACCTCTTGCCCATCTCCTTTTCCGGGGTGGGTTTGGTCTCTGGCGGGGGCTGCTTGCAGGTCACCTTGCGACCACGCCCTTGGTCTTTGAGGGGCTTGACTCCTTGCATGGCTTGCAAAAAAATATCGGATTCCGTTTCTTCAGGGGTCGGCTCTGGTGGTTCTGGCGGGTCCTGTTCGGATTGTCCGGAGCTCCCTTTGGATGTGAGCTTGTTCCTCTGTTTGTGGACCGGGGGAAGGTCCTTAAAATCTTTAAAGCGCATACTCTCTCCCTGCGCCCCTTCTACGCTGCAACGCCCCTTTTTTCAAGCAGGGCTGTTTTGACCAGGACGTGAAGAATTTGAGACAACATTATGAACTGGATACCACCATGGATACACTCTCAAGCACTCCTTTGGCCCAGACTTTAGTGGATGGACACGGCCGGACCATCAGCTATCTTCGGCTGAGTCTGACCGACCGCTGCAATCTGCGCTGTTTTTACTGCAATACCTGCACGGATTATGCGTTTATTCCCCACGATCAGATCCTGCGCTATGAGGAATGCCTGCAGATCATTGGCCTGGCCACTCGACTGGGGTTGAGCAAGGTCCGCCTGACCGGAGGGGAGCCTTTGGTGCGCAGGGATTGCGTGCACTTTGTGGAGCGGGTCCTGGACCAATATCCGGAAGTGGACCTGCGCATGACCACCAACGGCACATTGTTGGCTCCGGAGGTCAAGCGTCTGCATAAAGCCGGCTTAGATCGGGTGAATATATCCTTGGACTCCTTGGACCGGGCCAAGTTTGCGCGCATCACAGGGCGCGACCTGTTGCCCAAAGTACGCCGGGGCATTGAGGCCTGTTTGCAGGAAGGGGTGAAAGTGAAAATAAATGTCGTGGCCCTGAAGGGGGTCAACGACCAGGAACTGTCCGACTTTCTGCGCTTGGCCCTGGATCATCCCCTGGATATCCGGTTCATAGAGTTTATGCCTGTTGGACATTGCACATCCTGGAGCAGTACATATTTCTGGTCAGCAGAAGATATCCTCCGAGCGGCCCAAGAAATCACCCCCTTGGTTCCCCTTGTCCAGCACACTGAGAACAGTGGTCCGGCCCGCATGTACACATTGCCCGAGGGCAAGGGCCGGGTGGGAGTTATTTCCCCCATGTCCGATCATTTCTGCTCCCGCTGCAATCGTTTCCGGATCACCCCGGACGGTCGTCTCCGGACCTGCCTGTTTTCCGACCGTGAATATACCTTGCAGCCCCTGCTTCGATCTCCAAAGTTGGGCCCCGAGGCAGTCCTTCGGGTCCTGCGGGCTGCTGGACGGAAAAAACCGGTTGGTTCCCAGCTTCTGGAAGCATATGTCGGACAGGGGACCTTGTGTCAGCGGGATATGAATGCCATTGGAGGGTAAGGGCCGGCTGCATGCCACATACTAAAGAACACGTCAAAGAGCTGGAATTCCAGGATCCTGAACTTGCCAGGGACCTCTTCGGACCTCAGGAACACAACCTGCGTATGCTGGAAAATACCCTGCAGGTCCACGTGCACACCCGGGGCACCAGGGCCGTGGTCTCAGGACCGGACGAGGACAACGTGCACACTGCGGCCCGGTTCTTGTTTCAAATGTACGAGGTGTTTCGGGCAGGCCATTCCTTGCAACCGCAGGACATTGAAGCCGGGTTGCGCTTGGTGAGCCAAGACCCTCAGGCCGATTTGCGCAAGCTGTTTTCCGAACAGCACTTCGTCGTCTCCCCCAAAAAGACGGTTTCCCCCCGGTCTGTGGCTCAAAGCGATTATCTGCAGGCTATCCGAAACAAAGAGCTTGTTTTCGGCATAGGGCCGGCAGGCACGGGCAAGACCTATCTGGCCGTGGCTCTGGCTGTGGCCCATCTGCTGGAAGGCAAGGTTCAGCGTCTTATCTTGACCCGGCCTGCACTGGAAGCCGGAGAAAAGCTGGGCTTTCTGCCCGGAGATCTGGCGGAAAAGATAAACCCCTATCTGCGTCCTCTGTATGACGCTTTACATGAAATGCTGGACTTTCGAAAGGTTCAGGACATGCTGGAAACCGGGGTCATAGAGGTGGCTCCTTTGGCCTTTATGCGCGGAAGGACCTTGAATAAGGCTTTTGTCATCCTGGACGAAGCCCAAAATACTACTCCGGAGCAGATGAAGATGTTTCTGACCCGGATTGGATTTGGCTCCAAAGCCGTGGTCACCGGTGACATAACGCAGATAGACCTGCCGCCTCGAGTCCACTCCGGCCTCATCCAGGCTCAGGAGGTCTTGGCCCATATTCCGGACATCCATTTTGTCCAGTTTGGAGAGCAGGATGTTATGCGTCATGAGCTCGTGGCCAGAATCGTCCAAGCCTATGCCCGGCATGAGATGGCTAAGAGCTCGTCCTGATGGTCCGCGTCCATATCCTGCCCCACGTTCGTCCTTTTTTTTGTTTTTCCAGGTCTGAGCTGTGTCGTTTGGTTCAAGCCGTGGTGGACAGCTTCGGTTGGAAGATCAAAGATATCGAGGTTCTGGTCACTTCCGATCAGGAGATAGCCCGGATGAACGCGGAGTTTTTAGGCCTGCCCGGTCCGACCAATGTGCTCAGCTTTCCCCTGGACCTCAACCCGGCAGACGGACTCAACGGCAGTATAGTGCTTTCAGCTCATGCCTTGCAAAGGGAAGCGGATCTGTATGCCCAAGAGCTCCCAGAGCACTGCGCGCGCTTGATCGTCCACGCCCTGCTGCATCTGGCCGGTGTGGAACACGGGCAGGTGATGGAGTCCATGACCGCCTCAGGGGTGCATGCGGCCCGAATGGAGATGGAGGCATGAACACTCCTGACAACTTGGATTTCGTATGAACGAGGCCTCGCTTTGTTCGTCATTGACAATGGAAAACAGAACCAAAAAGCCATGCCGCCCTTTGTCCATGGGTTTACAAATAACGCAGAGCGCATATACTCAGCCTCTTTCGGCGAGATCTTGAAGACTTTTTTGAAGGATGCGAGAGCTTTTGGAGATGGTCCCATGCCGCACCATGTGCTGACCTTGCTGGATATTCCCAGCCCAGTCTTGACCGGCCTCATCGCCCGGGGGCGGGAGATGAAAGCCGAGAGATATGTGTGCAGGATCTTAGCAGACAAGACCTTGGTTCTGGTCTTTGAAAAATCCTCCACCCGAACCCGGGTGTCCTTTGAAGTGGCCATAAACGAGCTGGGCGGCAGCCCCTTGTTTATGACCTCTTCCGAATCTCAATTGGGCCGCAGTGAGCCGCTTAAAGATGCGGTCCGCTGTTTGTCCCGGTATGCGCAAGGCATGATCGTGCGTACCTATGCTCAGGACGACCTGCGGGAAATCAGCCGATATGCCCGGATTCCGGTGATCAATGCCCTGACCGACTCCTACCATCCCTGCCAGGTCCTCAGCGACCTGATGACCATTGCCGAACACACCCAAGATTTCTCCCAGGTGACTGTGGCCTGGATAGGGGATGGAAACAATATGGCCCATTCCTGGATCAATGCAGCCAGGCTGCTGCCTTTTCGGTTGCGTATGGCCACGCCAAAGGGTTTTAAGCCCGACCAGGAGATCCTCCGAAAGGCCCGGGAAAACGGGGCGGATATTGTTTGGGGAGACGACCCTCAGGCTGCTGTCCGGGAGGCCGACTTCATCAACACCGATGCCTGGTTCTCCATGGGCCAGGAAGATGAAGAGGACCTAAGATACCGGGCTTTTGCAGACTTTCAGATCGATGCCCGCCTTTTGGAGCTGGCTCCGTCCACGGCCAAGGTCATGCATTGCCTGCCCGCCCACCGCGGCCAGGAGATCTCGGATGAGGTTCTGGAATCCGAGCGCAGCCTGGTATGGGACCAGGCTGAAAACAGACTGCACATGCAAAAGGCCCTTTTGGAATGGGTATATTCCTGATTTTTGGGCTCAAGAGGCCCAAAAATCATATTTCATGTATACATTCCTGTTCTTATCCATTGCTGGACAGTCAAAATTTCGCAAGGAGCGCAAGATATCATGGCCCGTATAGAGAAAGTGGTCCTGGCCTATTCCGGGGGATTGGATACATCGGTGATTCTGAAGTGGATCCAAAAGACCTATGATTGTGAGGTTATTGCCCTGACCGCCGACCTGGGCCAGGAAGAAGAGTTGGCCGGTCTGGAAGATAAGGCTCGAGCCACCGGAGCGAGCAAGGCCTATGTTCTGGATGTGCAGGAGGAGTTCGCCCGGGATTTCGTCTTTCCCGCCCTGCGGGCCAATGCGGTGTATGAAGGCCGCTACCTTTTGGGCACTTCTCTGGCCCGGCCCTTGATCACCAAGCATATGGTGGAAGTGGCCCGCAAAGAAGGGGCGCAAGCCCTGGCCCACGGGGCTACAGGAAAGGGAAACGATCAGGTCAGGTTCGAGTTGGCGGCCATGGGTCTGGCTCCGGAAATGAAGACCATTGCTCCCTGGAGGGAATGGGACTTGAAATCCAGGACAGATCTTATTGATTTTGCACAAAAAAACGGTATTTCTGTGCCGGTGACCCAGGAGAAGCCCTACAGCTGCGACCGGAATCTGCTGCATTTGAGCTTTGAAGGTGGAGAGTTGGAAGATCCCTGGTTGGAGCCCGGCCCGGGGACGTATGTCCTGAGTGTCCCCCCGGAGCAGGCCCCGGATCGGCCCCAAACAGTAGAGATCGACTTTGAAGCCGGGAATCCAGTGGCTGTTGACGGGCAGGCCTTGAGCCCGGCGGAGCTGATCAAGGCCTTGAACCGCATGGCTGGGGCCCACGGCATAGGCCGGTTGGACATGGTGGAAAACAGGTTTGTGGGCATGAAGTCCCGGGGTGTCTATGAGACTCCGGGGGGGACGGTTCTGCACGCGGCCCACAGGGACCTGGAGGGTATCTGCATGGACCGGGAAGCCATGCATCTTCGGGACAGCCTTATTTCCAAGTATGCCACCATGGTCTATAATGGCTACTGGTATGCCCCGGAGCGGGAGGCCTTGCAGGCCATGATTGATTCCTCCCAAACCAAGGTCAGCGGCAGGGTGCGCATGAAGCTGTACAAGGGCCAGGTCTATCCACTGGGCCGTAAATCTCGATTCTCTCTGTACAATCCGGCCATGGCCACCTTTGAAGAAGATGAGGTCTACGATCAGGCGGATGCAGCCGGCTTCATCCGATTGCAGGGGCTTCGCTTGTTGGCCAGGGGGAGCCAGGGGGATTGAGGCAGATGAGTGTTCAGCTTTGCCTCCGGCAAATCTGAAATATTTTGTGCCCCAAAGCGGGCAAAAAAGCGGAATTTGCCGGATTGATCAGGTATGAAACGCACGGAGGTCTGGTTTCGGTCCCTTTGTCATTGCCCGGCCCGGATCCTTCGAACATACCGGGATGAGGCTTTCCGGGCAATCTAGGGGAAAGCCTTTCTATCTGCTCTTGATTCCCGCCTTGCGCGGGAATGACGTAAGAAATTGAGGCCTGGCGTTGTTTGGCCTGGCGGGCGAAGACAAGCTTCGCCCCTACGATTTGAACCATGATTGGGGAAGCAGCGTAGGGGCGGACCTTGTGTCCGCCCAGGTAGAAGAGGGCGAATGATTATTTCCCCCTACTACTCACCCGCCAGTTTCATACTGGATCAAACCGGCGGCCTCTTACGAAGAACGAACAACGAATAACAGGCCCGCCAGAGGCGGCGCTGACACTTTACAAAACATCTGCAAAAGGGAAACTATGCCCAAATCGGATATTTGGGGCGGCAGGTTCAAGGATTCCATCCAGGATATGGTCCTGGAGTATACCGAATCCATCGATGTGGACCGTCATTTCGCCGTTCAGGACGTGAGGTGCTCAAAGGCCCATGCGGCCATGCTCGGGCGGCAGGGCATCATCGGCACCCAGGAGGCGGAGCAGATCGTTGCCGGGCTGGCGACCATTGAAGATGAGATCCAGGAAGGGCGTTTCGCCTGGTCCAGGGCCCTCGAAGATGTGCATATGAATATCGAGCACCGGCTGACCGAACTTATTGGACCGGTGGGCAAGAAGCTGCACACTGGACGCAGCCGCAACGATCAGGTGGCCACAGCCTTTCGCCTTTTTGTCTCCGACCGTCTGCAGGAGTGGACAGCTCATCTCCTCCAACTCATTGTCGTCCTCACAGATAAGGCCTGCACACATACCCAGGTCATCCTTCCCGGATATACGCATTTGCAGCCGGCTCAGCCGGTGAGCCTGGCCCAGCATCTCTTGGCCTATGCCCAAATGTTTAGCCGGGATGTGCAGCGTCTTGACGACTGCCAGGAGAGAGTGCGGGTCTCTCCTTTGGGGGCGGCGGCCTTGGCCGGAACCACCTATGATCTGGATCCGGAATTCGCCGCCGGGGAAATAGGTTTTTCCCGTGTCTTCGCCAACAGCATGGATGCGGTCTCCGACCGGGACTTTGTTTTGGAGGCCCTGTTTGCTGCCGGAATGGTCATGACCCACTTGAGTCGGTTGTGCGAAGAGTTTATTGTGTGGGCCAATCCCAACTTTGGTTTTGTTCACCTTCCGGACGGTTTTGCCACCGGCTCTTCCATTATGCCCCAGAAGAAGAATCCG
Organism: Thermodesulfobacteriota bacterium; assembly: GCA_051749205.1. Lineage (GTDB taxonomy): Bacteria > Desulfobacterota > Desulfovibrionia > Desulfovibrionales > Desulfothermaceae > Desulfovermiculus. Next base: position 23,747 of record JBNJII010000029.1, read on the forward strand.
GATGTGGCCGAGCTCATGCGAGGCAAGACGGGCAGGGTCCTCGGTGATCTCCTGGCCCTGTTCACGACCATGAAGGCCTTACCTTTGGCCTATAATCGGGATCTCCAGGAAGATAAGCCCGGATTTTTGGACGCTGACCGGACGGTGAGCTTTTCTGTGCCCATCATGGCTGAGATGATGCAGGCCTCCACTTTTGACGGACAAAGGATGTTTCAAGCAGTTCGGGCCGGTTTTCTCAATGCCACCGAGCTGGCCGACTATCTGGTTGGCAAAGGCCTTGCCTTTCGCCAAGCCCATCAGGTAACCGGACAGATAGTGGCCAAGGCCGAGGAGCAGGGTCTGGGGCTGGAGGATATGCCCCTTGGTCACATGCAGAAGTTCTCGTCTCTCATTGAAGATGACGTGTACGATGTTTTGGACTACGCCACGGCTGTAGCCAGACGGAACTGCCATGGAGGAACAGGACCGGAAGCTGTCGCCGAGCAGATCAGAAAATTGCGGGAGTGGCTGGACGGGTATCAATCCAAAGGAGGTGGCGGAAGCGTATAGGAGTCGAACCTACCGATGGGGGCGAACCCATCCACTGGATTTGAAGTCCAGGCGCCACACCGGTGACGAAACGCTTCCGCTCAAGGCGATCTTGTAACAGATATGTGCATGAGAAGCAAGGAGCAGAGAAGAGCCGACACGAACCAGACCGGGTGATGATTCTTTTCTTGCTTGTCAACTTTGCAGGCATGCTATATTTTTGATCAGCTGTGTGGGTCGCGGAGAAAGCGACAAAGACTGTGTATAAAGATGTACATTCGACATTCTTGGAGGACTTCTTTTGAATAACTTTCTGAAAAACCTCATCCTGTGGGCTACCATATCCCTGGTCATGGTTGCCCTCTTCAATATGTTCAATACGCCCCAGGCGGTGCAAAACCAGATCTCTTATACCCAATTCAGAAGCCTGGTTGCTGATGAAAAGGTACAGTCTGTCAAGATTCAGGGCAAAAAGGTCACCGGAACCACTCGGGACGATCAGCGATTTTCCACGTATGCGCCCGAGGACCCCAATCTGGTTCAGACCTTGATGAGCAAAAATGTGGAGGTAACGGCCAAACCCACGGAAGACTCTCCATGGTATATCACCTTGCTGGTTTCCTGGTTCCCCATGCTTTTGCTTATCGGAGTGTGGATATTCTTCATGCGCCAGATGCAGGGCGGAGGAGGCGGAGGCAAGGCCTTTTCCTTTGGCCGATCCAAGGCCAAGATGTTTACCGAGGAGAACACCAAGGTCACCTTTTCCGATGTGGCCGGCGTGGATGAGGCCAAGGAAGAATTGACCGAAGTTGTTGAGTTTTTGAGTAATCCGAAGAAGTTTACCCGCCTGGGGGGCCGGATCCCCAAAGGCGTCTTGCTGGTCGGGCCTCCAGGAACAGGAAAGACCTTACTTTCCCGGGCCGTAGCCGGCGAGGCCGGGGTGCCCTTTTTCTCCATTTCCGGTTCCGATTTTGTGGAGATGTTTGTTGGGGTAGGCGCTTCCCGGGTGCGCGATCTCTTTGTGCAGGGCAAAAAAAACGCCCCCTGTCTCATCTTTATCGATGAGCTCGATGCTGTCGGCCGGCAACGAGGTGCAGGCTTGGGCGGAGGGCATGACGAAAGGGAACAGACCCTGAACCAGCTTTTGGTGGAGATGGACGGTTTTGAGTCCAACGAAGGGGTGATTTTGATTGCAGCCACCAACCGCCCGGATGTCTTGGACCCTGCCTTGCTGCGGCCCGGGCGCTTCGACCGCCAAGTTGTTGTGCCCAATCCGGATCTCAACGGCCGCAAATCTATTCTCAAGGTCTACTCCCATAAGGTGGCCCTGTCCAAAAAAGTGGATATGGACGTCATCGCCAGGGGAACCCCGGGGTTTTCCGGTGCGGATCTGGAAAACCTGGTCAACGAGGCGGCCTTGATCGCGGCCAAGAACGACAAGGATCATGTGGACATGGCCGATCTGGAAGAGGCCAAGGACAAGGTCATGATGGGCAAAGAGAGGCGCAGCGTCATCTTGAGCGAAGAGGAAAAGAAGACCACCGCCTACCACGAGGGCGGCCATGCTTTAGTAGCCAACCTCCTGCCCAAGGCTGATCCGGTGCACAAGGTGTCCATAATTCCCAGAGGCCAGGCCCTGGGGGTGACCATGCAGCTTCCCCTGGATGATCGGCACAATTATTCCAAAGATTATCTGGAATCCACTTTGGCCGTCATGATGGGCGGCCGGGTGGCTGAGCTGCTTTTCCTGCAGCAGATGACCACAGGAGCTGGGAATGATTTGGAGCGGGCCTCCAAAGTAGCCAGGAAGATGGTTTGCGAGTGGGGAATGAGTGAAACTTTTGGATCTATGGCCTTAAGCGACAACGGCAACGAGGTCTTTTTGGGCCGGGAGCTGGTTCAGCACAAGCAGTACAGTGAAGAGACCGCCCGGCTTATTGATGCCGAGGTGCGCAAGATTCTTCAGGATGCCTTCAATAAGGCCAAGAGCCTTTTGGAGGAAAAAGAGGATGTTGTGCATCGCTTGGCCGAGGCTCTTTTGGAGCGGGAAACCATTTCCGGCAGTGATCTGACCAAGCTGATGAACAACGAAGAGCTGCCTCCTTTTGAGCCGCCTGCGGACCGGAAAAACGGGCCCAAGAGCACTGCACAGGCAACAGATGCTGATCTGGACCACGACGAAGACGATAAAGACGACGATGAAATTGAGCCTGCTGAGGAGCAGGACGACGAGGAAGCTGTGAACCAGGATGAGGAGTTCTCTTTTAAAGAAGACGATGACCGAGATGACCAGGAAGAGAAAAGGTGAGATGAAAGCACCTGTGTCCTGGAAGATTGCCGGGGGCCGGCTTTTGGGCCCGGCCCCTTTCTTTGTGGTCGGGATCGTCAACTGTACTCCGGACTCCTTTTATGACGGGGGAAATTTTCTGGATGCAGAAGCGGCAGTCGCCCACAGCCTGGATCTTTTGCAGCAAGACGCGGATATTGTGGATATCGGAGGAGAATCCACACGGCCGTTTTCAAGCCGGGTGCAAGCAGACCAGGAGCGAGACCGGGTCCTGCCGGTGCTGCGTGGTGTTTTGAGCCATGCTCCCCAGGCGGTGGTCTCTGTGGACACCTACCGGGCCGAGGTGGCGGCTGCGGCTTTGCAGGCCGGGGCAACAATCGTCAACGATGTCTCCGCGTGCTCCTTTGACCCGGATCTCAAGCAGGTGCTGGCTGATTACCAGCCCGGGTATGTGCTCATGCATTCCAAAGGGCGTCCGGAAGATATGCAGAAAGACCCCAGCTATGAGGATGTAGTCGGGGAAGTGTTTTCTTTTTTCGAGACCGCCATGGACCAGCTGGTTCAGGCGGGCGTGCCTGAAGAAAGCATTGTTTTGGATCCTGGGATAGGCTTTGGCAAGCTTTTAAAACACAATCTGCAATTGTTGGCCAATATTGAAGAGTTCTATGCCCTGGGCAGGCCCGTGTTCATGGGGCTGTCCAACAAGTCCATGTGGGGCAAGCTCTTGGGGGTGGCTGCCCATGAACGGCAAACTCCCACTCAGGTGGCCACAGCCCTGATGGCCGAGAGGGGAGTGGATATACATCGGGTTCACGAGGTAGCCGATACAGTGCGCACCTTGCGTATTGTCAAGGCCATTTACGAGCATAGCAGAGGAGAAGAAAATGACGGATAGTCTGTTCGGGACGGACGGTCTGCGAGGGCAGGTGAATGTGTTTCCCATGCATCCGGAAACCGTCATCCGCCTGGGCCTGGCCGCAGGGCAGTATTTTCGAAACGGGAAAAAGCGGCATCGGGCGGTGATCGGCAAAGATACCCGTTTGTCCGGGTATGTCTTTGAAACCGCTTTGACCTCCGGTTTGTGCGCTGCAGGCATGGATGTTTTTCTGGTCGGTCCCATGCCCACCCCGGCCATCTCTTTTCTGACCAAGAATATGCGAGCCGATCTGGGAGTGGTTATTTCCGCGTCCCACAACCCCTTCCAGGACAACGGCATCAAGTTCTTTGACCGGGAGGGGTTTAAGCTCAGTGATGGGACAGAGCAGGAAATACAAGAGTTGGTGTGCAGTCAAGATACGGTGTGGGACAGCCCCCAACCGGAAGCCATCGGCCGGGCCTATAAGATCGAGGACAGCCCGGGACGGTATATTGTGTCCTTGAAAAACAGCTTTCCCTCGCATTTGAGTCTGGACGGAATGACCATTGTTCTGGACTGTGCTCACGGAGCGGCCTACCGGGTAGCTCCTCTGGTTTTTCAGGAGCTTGGGGCCAAGGTGATTTCCCTGGGTGTTGAACCGGACGGCTTGAACATCAATTCTGGATGCGGTTCTTTGCACCCGGAATACGTGCGGAACAAGGTCTTGGAAACCGGGGCCGATCTGGGAATCGCCCTGGACGGAGACGCCGATCGGGTTCTTTTGGTAGATGAGAAGGGAACCATCCTGGACGGGGACCAAATAATGGCCATGTGCGCCCAGGATTTTATGGATAAGGATTGCCTGCCGGGCAAGACCCTGGTGGCAACGGTCATGAGCAATATGGCCTTAGAGCTTTTTATGCGCAACCGGGGAGGGCGCTTGATCCGTACCCCGGTGGGAGACAGATATGTCACCGAGGCCATGCGCAAACATAAGGCGGTTTTGGGAGGCGAGCAATCCGGTCACCTTATCTTCCTGCAGTACAGCACAACCGGGGATGGAGTCTTGGCTGCCCTGCAGGTCTTGAAAATGATGCAGGAAAAGGAACGCCCGGTATCTGAGCTGGCCGGCATGTTGGAGCTCTTGCCCCAGCATTTGGTCAATGTGCCGGTGCAGCGCAAAATCCCCTTTGAACAAGTTCCAGAGGTTCAACGCTCAGTACAGGCTGCGGAAAAGGCCTTGCAGGGCCATGGACGCATCTTGCTGCGCTATTCTGGTACTGAGACCAAGGCCCGGGTCATGGTGGAAGGCCAGGACCCGGATTTGGTGCACTCCTTGACATCAGATCTGGCCCAGGTCATTCAGGACCATGTCCGATAAAAAACATGTCCGCATGTTTTTTATCCTGTAACTGCTTTTTCGGAAAACGTCCGTCGTGAGGTGGACGGCTGTGTGTGAATGTATTCAGGCCAGGAGGGAGCTATGCGTATTTCCAAGGTCGTCATTCCAGTTGCCGGGTGGGGAACTCGGTCTTTGCCGGCAACCAAGAACCTGCCCAAGGAAATGCTCCCTGTGTTCAGAAAGCCCGGGGTGCAGTATATTGTGGAAGAGGCCATTGAGTCCGGGCTCAAAGATGTGGTCTTTGTCACCAACCAGAATAAGACGATTATCGAAGACCATTTCGACTACAATCTGGCCTTGGAGTCCGTCCTGGAACGGACGGGCAAACCCGAACTCCTCAAGGTTGCCCGGGAAGTTGCTGAGATGGTGAACATCATTTCGGTGCGCCAAAAGCAGCAGCTGGGCCTGGGACACGCTGTGCTCTGCGCCCGGGAGGTGATCAAGAACGAGCCCTTTGCCCTCATGGTCGGGGATGATCTGATGTTCAACGTGGAACCGGGCATCAGGCAGCTGATCAAAGTGGCCGAATCCGAGCATATGGCTGTGGTCGGAGTCATGCCTGTTCCGGAACACAAGGTGTCTTCCTACGGAGTCATCCGGGGAGAGGAGATCGGACCGGACATGTACAGGGTCCGCGATCTGCAGGAAAAGCCCAGTTCCGGCCAGGCCGCCTCCAGGCTGGCCATTGTCGGGCGCTACGTCCTGACCCCGAATATCTTTGAACATCTGCATGATTTGTGTGCCGGTTCCCCGGACAGTGAAATCCAGCTCACCGAGGCCTTGCAGGTCATGGCTAAGAACAACCGGCTGCTGGCCGTTCGTCTGCGGGGCATGCGCTTTGATATAGGGGATTGGGTCGATTACTTGATCGCCAACATCTATTTCGGGCTCCAAGACGAAGAGCTGCGTGACGATTTGGTCCAGCGTCTGCATGAATTGGTCCCCCCGCCGTCCTGAGTATGATTTTTTGAGCTCCTGGTTGTGTATCCATGCTCTTATGGGGACGTCGCTTGGCAGCGGTCACCGATCTTGAGGGGCCTTATTCTGCATGCACCAAAAAAATGTCCAGGCTTGGGACGTCGCTCTTTTCAGCCCGCCATACACAACCCTGACCTATGTCCAGCCCGGGAGCTTTCCTGATTGGGTCTGGTCCCCTGGCCAAAGGGTCATTGTCCCGGTACGCAAGGAGATTCGATCCGGATTGCTGTTGGATCGAGTCCAGATCAGAAATCAGTTGGGCCAGAGCAAGTCCTTGCTCTGGCCCAGGGAACGCGCTCCCCTTTTTCCCCACTCATTTCTCCGCCTCCTGCAGGCTTTGAGCCTGCGCTACGTGACCACCCCGGGTCGGATACTGGCCTCAGTGCTCCCGGCCCAAGTCCGGTCCTTAGCCAAAACCTTGGTCAGCGACAGCGGGCAGAGCATCAATGTGCATCAATTGGCCGGCCTGGAAGAGGAGGAACAAAGGCCTTGGGCGCAGAAGTGGATGGCCGGGGAGCTGGAATTTAAGGCCTCGGAGGGAAAACGGGCTTTGCAGGTCTGGGATCTTGCCTGTCAGCCTCCCTGGCCTTTGCGGCCCCAGGCCACCCGACAGATGCAGGTCCTTGACCATATCTGGGCCCAGGGTCCTCAAAGCAGTCGGGAGTTATCCCGTACCTTGGGGGAGTGGACCTCCAGGGCCCTGCGGGAACTCAGCGGCAAAAGCTTGGTGAAGGTCCGGGACCCGGATCCGGTGGCCAGGCAGGTTCAAGCCGATGCCAGGGGGACAATAACCCTGAGTGCAGATCAAGAAGCCGCCCTGGTCAGCCTGGAAAAAGATTTGGATGCCCAAAAGGCCTGCTCCCGCCTGTTGTTCGGGGTCACCGGAAGCGGAAAGACTCTTGTCTATGCCCGCCTGGCCAGCAGATGTCTTCGCCAGGGGCGCTCTGTGCTCGTATTGGTTCCTGAAGTGGCTCTGGCCATGCAGATCCATGCTCAGGTCAGGTCCCTTGTTCCGGAGACAGAGGCTGTCTTGTATCACGGTTCTATGGCCCCTACCAAGCGGGCGGCTGCTTTTGAGCAAGCCGGCCGGGACCAGGGACCTGTTTGTGTTGTGGGCACCAGGTCGGCTGTTTTTTTGCCCCGAAGGGACTGGGGGCTCATCGTACTGGACGAGGAGCACGACGCCTCTTTCAAGCAGGAGGAACGTCTGGCCTACCAGGCCAAGGAAGTGGCCTACTTTTTGAGTCAGGATCGGCGGGCTATGCTTGTCCTGGGCTCGGCCACTCCGGACATCAAGACTTTTCACGCCGCTGTGAGCAACCAGGTGGGCATGGTTTCCCTGCCTGGCCGGATAAGTGGCCGCAGCCTGCCCGAGATCGAAGTGGTCAACCTCCTGCAAGAGCCTGAAGAAGACGGCCCTTTCAGCCCCCGATGCCGGCAGGCCCTGCACCAGTGTCTAAAGAGAGGTGAGCAGGCTATTATTTTGCTCAATCGGCGCGGGTATGCTCCCCTGGTCTATTGCACATCGTGTGCCCAGGTTGCCCGCTGCGAGCACTGCGCTGTAGGGCTTACCTATCACAAGAAGCTGCATCGGCTGGTTTGCCACTATTGCGGGCATACCCGTCCCTTTCCCTCCCCCTGCAGCCAGTGCGGAGGGCATCAGTTTGTGCCCTTGAATCAGGGTACGGAGCAGATTGAAGAATATCTGCGCACTCGGCTGGATCCTGAGCTCTCTACCCTGCGCCTGGACCGGGACAGTACCCGGACTCAAGGGAGCATGGAAAAAATCCTGGAGCGTTTTGCAGATGGTCGGGCCCAGGTCCTGGTGGGCACTCAGATGTGCAGCAAGGGGCACAATTTCCCGCAGGTGACTTTGGTCCTTGTCGTAGACGGGGATGTGGGGCTCAATCTGCCGGATTACCGGGCCACAGAGCGGACATTTCAGCTTTTGGTGCAGGTGGCCGGACGGGCAGGAAGAGGTGATCGGCCGGGAAAGGTGTATATCCAAACCCGAAATCCGGATCATTATTGTTGGCGTTTTGTGCAGGACTATGACTTTGAAGGATTCTACGCCCATGAGATCGCCTTGCGTAAGCGCATGCGCTATCCCCCGTTTGTCAAGCTGGCCCTGGTGCGCATGAGTGCACCCGCCGATTCGGACACCGACCTCCAACGACTGCGGGATCTGGGTCAAACTCTGCGTCGGGACGGTCCTCAGGAGGGGGTGCAGGTCTTGGGTCCGGCCCCGGCCCCATTGAGTCAGCTGCGGGGGCGAATGCGTTTTCAATGCCTGCTCAAGGCAGATTCCTGGGCCGCCATACGCACTGCCTATTCTCGTTTTGTGCACAATGTGCAGCCAGGACGCTGCCGTATCCAGCTGGATCTGGATCCCATGCAGATGCTATAGAAGGCCATGATGGATGAAGATGAGCAGAGTATAGTGGAAATGCTGTGATCACGAATGAAACGCACTGATGTTCCCCTCCGTCATTGCCCGGCCCGGATCTTTCGAATACACCGGGATCAGGCTCACCGGGCAATCTAGGGGAAAGCTTTTCTATCAAAATGGCAGGGCTTGGGGTCAAGCCCGCCCTACTGGAAGAGCCCGGCTCGCAAGGAAGCCGCCCTTGCCCCCAAGGGCAGACCCTCTTCGGAGTAAATTCTCGTTTCATACGAGCTTTGTCTCCGGCAAATTTGAAAATATTTTTTGCCCCAGAGAGGGCAAAAAATGAGATTGCCGGATTGATCAGGTATGAACCGCACGGAGGTCCGGTCCCTTTATAAATTCATTAAGTACGAATTTCGATGTTCGTATTTCGTATTTCCGTGTCGTTGAATAGTGGGTCAAGTTTCAAAAGAAAATCAACATTAGAAATTGCCACTATATGGGACAGAACTTATAAGACACGGTACCAGGGGAAAGCCAAGCTATCTGTTCTGGATTCCCGCGAAAATGACGAACAAAGCTGGGCCTCGTTTCATACGAGTTTCGCCTCTGGCGGCCTGTTGGCCTGTTATTCGTTATTTGTTATGTGTAAGCAGCCGCCAGGTTGATCAGGAATGAAAGGTGTGTTGTGGTCATATAAGAATTTCCAAAAGGGCGACTGCCAGTCGCCCCTAGAAGTTGTTCGATGACCCCTATGTACAAATCAACACAGTGCAGGCGTGAAGTTTGTAGGGGCGACCGGCGGTCGCCCTTCCTGGCTGAATTCATTGCCAAAGGGAAGCAGGATCACAAAGCCCTTGGAGATGGAGGGTTGACATTTTTATTCAATAACGATAATTATTCTTATCAGTAAGTCGCGCATTCAACAACATTGACCACAAGGAGACAAAAGTATGAGCAAGACATTGGACAATCTGATGGAGGCCTTTGCCGGTGAATCCCAGGCCAACCGAAAGTATTTGGCCTTTGCCCAGCAGGCGGCCAAGGATGGTTATCCCCAGGTGGCCAAGCTGTTTCGGGCTGCGGCAGAGGCCGAAACTGTGCATGCCCATGCCCACCTGCATACTGCCGGAGGGATCAATTCTACGGTGGATAATTTGAAAGAGGCTATTGCCGGGGAGACGCATGAATTCAAGAGCATGTATCCGGACATGATCGAAAAGGCCAAGGAAGAGGGAAATAAGTCGGCTGAACGCAGCTTCACCTATGCCAATGAGGTGGAGAAGGTGCATGCCGATTTGTACCAAAAGGCCTTGGACAATATGGACGGCCTGGAAGAGACTGACTACTTTGTGTGCTCAGTCTGTGGATATACCTGTGAAAAGGAAGCCCCGGAAAAATGCCCGGTATGCGGAGCCAAGGCCAAGGCCTTTTTCCAGGTCAGCTAATATTTCAGAAGCGCCATTGGCGCTTCTGAAATATTAACGATATTCGAATGTTATAAACTTACAAACGAAACAGAACCAATTGCCAAAAATTGGTGCAACATTTTTGAGACGTAGTACTAGTGAAAAATCAACCTTCATCTGTCGCTCTCTCTTCTTCGTCCCCCCTTGAGGGGGGTTGGGGGTGTATCTTGCATTGCGACAGATGATTGATGACAAGGCACTAG
>JBNJII010000030.1:0-33343 GCA_051749205.1 Thermodesulfobacteriota bacterium
GGCGCATCATATAAAGCAAATGCTTGATGAACGTTATCCTGAGGCAATCAAGGTAAGACTTGTTATGGATAATTTGAATACACACAATATTGCATCGTTATATAAAGCATTTGAGCCGGAAGAAGCCAGGCGATTGGCAAGTCGCCTTGATATTCACTATACACCAAAACATGGAAGTCGGCTCAATGAGGGAAGGATGGAGGCTGATCAGTTTGCGGCTCATGGATGCGGGTTCTGTGATCTACAAGGGGATTGTGGCAACAGGTGAGCGGAAAAAGTCTTGTGCTGTCTCATTGCAGCTAAGACCAAAGTCTACCCGAGCGTCTACCCAAGCCATTTTGGGGTGAAAAAAAGGGGGTTCAGCATGTTGCCTAACCCCCTGTTTTTCAGAGTGCGCCAGGGGCGATTCGAACACCCGGCCTTCTGATTCGTAGTCAGATGCTCTATCCGGCTGAGCTACTGGCGCATAAAAAAAAGCTTGTAAGCTACAGCTGAGTAATTGTCAAGCTCAATGAAGGCTGGGGTCAGGGCTTTTTGGTTCTGCTTTCCATTTTCAACAATTTCAGTTGATTTGCTCTGTTTCTGGATAATAGCAATGTGTGTTCAGTGTTCGGTGTTCACTTTTCAGCATAAGAACTTGAGATACCTGACATTTCTTGATTTGCATTCCTGATGCCTCAAAATGTCCCCAAATATGTTTCCAAAGTCTAATATCCGCATGGATCAGGACTTCTAAAGCTCGTATGAAACAAGGTTTTTACCCTGAAGAGGCCAGCCCTCGGGGCAAGGGCGGCATCCTTGCGAGCCGGGCTCTTCCAGTAAGACGGGCTTGACCCCAAGCCCTACCCTTTTGATAGAAAGGCTTTCCCCTAGATTGCCCGGTGAGTCTGATCCCGGAGTAATCGAAGGGTCCGGGCCGGGCAATGACGGAGGGACCGGACCTCCGTGCGTTTCATTAGTGATCAAACTGGCGGCTTCTTGCAAAGAACAGATAACTGATAACCAATAACAGGCCGCCGGAGGCAAAGCTGAACACTGAAACCTGAACACTTCTGGAAACTTACATTTGAGAACAAAATTACCGTGGGGCTGAGGTGAGAGAAATCTGTCCATGACAGTCTGAGAGTACAGACAAAACTTACTCAAGATGCAACCGATTCAACCAGTGACCGACAATCTCCCAGACCTGTTCAGAAGTGGTGCTGAACTGGTGATCCGCTTGGGGGACGATGTGCAGTTCCTTGGGGTCCTGGGCTGCTAGGTAGAGTTCACGGGCATCGCTGACCGGGACGACATCATCATTTTCTCCGTGGATGACCAGAAGGGGGCGGGGAGCGAGGACGACTGCCGCTTGGAAAAGATCAAAGGCCTTGAGGTCCTGCAAAAAATCTTTTTTCAAGAACACGGTTCCGTTTGCATCTGCGAGCTGGACCCAGCCGTCTTCGGTTTCCGAAAGGATGATATCTGAAAACAGGTCAGTGAGATGGGCCGGGGCAGCCCAGGTACACACAGCCTGTACCCGGGGATCTGATGCTGCTTGAGCCAGTACTGTGCTTCCGCCGAAGCTGCGACCCATGGTCACCACTGGCATTTTTTCCAGGTCCAGGCTCCAGTCGATTATGGATCTCAGATCCTGGATCTGACCGCTCAGAGTGAGGTTCTCGAACTTACCTTGGCTTTGTCCGTTGCCGGCAAAATCGAACAGAACAAAGGAAAAGCCGGTTTGAGCGGCCAAGGTTTCGGCCATGGCCATGGCCTTTCCTCCGCCTTCCTTGCTGCCGGTAAAGCCATGGCAGACAATAATCCAGCCTCGGGAATCCGGTCCAGAATGGAAGCAAAGGGCGGACAAGCGTTGTCCTGTGGAATTTGGGATAAGAACTTCCTGCCAGTTGGCCATTTTAAATCTCCAGTTCGAAAGCTGTCTTGCCCATGGAAACCCATGAGAAGTTTAGAAAGTGCAGGCCGGGAAGTCAAGACACGGCGAAAAAAGCAGGGCCCAAAAGTCCTGGTCCGGAGTATTGAGTGCCTTGACGAGAAGAACTTTGGGTATTATATATGAACATATGTTCAATTGAGCGTTTCTTGAGCGGGAGTATGCCCTATGTCCGAACAGGTTTCATCAGATATTTGCCAGGAACGAAGAGTTCATCCGGAAAGCCTTGAACAGGTGCGGCGGGAAATGCCCGAATTCGATGTCCTCTGCGATCTGGCCGACTTGTTCAAGGCCCTAAGCGATCGGACCCGGGTACATATTTTGTTCGCCTTATCTAAAGTTGAGCTGTGTGTCTGCGACTTGACCGAGGTCCTGGGTATGTCCTCCTCGGCCGTGTCCCATCAGCTTCGCGTGTTGCGGGCCTCCAAACTGGTTACTTTTCGTCGGGAAGGCAAAAATGTCTTTTATCGGTTGGCCGATGACCACGTGCAAAAGCTCTTTGAGCAGGCCTTGGAACATGTGCGGGAATGAACTCCCAGATGTCAGCTTTCAACCTGAGATAGACAGATGATGACTGAGATATACCAAGTAGACAAGGTGCAATCCGCTTCAGGCGGGTGCGCATGCAAAGGCGGGTGCCAGGTGAACGGACCCGAACAGGATGGAGCTGACCTCTCCTTACGTCGGGAACTGTTGAACCTCCTGCCCGGGGCAGTCCTTTTTGTTACTGGGTTGATTGTTACACAGCTCGTTCCGCTCAGTGCGCCCTGGCTGGCTCCTGTGATATATATTGCGGCCTATGGGCTGGTCGGTTGGAATGTGCTGGCCACAGGCTTGCGCAGTCTGTTGACCCGCGGACTCATGGATGAGTTTGTGCTCATGAGCCTGGCCACTGCAGGTGCCCTGGCCATAGGGGCCTATGCCGAGGCTGTGGCTGTTATGCTTTTTTACCGGATAGGAGAATCTTTTCAGGACAGCGCGGTACGTAAATCCAAGCAATCTGTGGCCTCTTTGCTCCAATTGCGGCCGGATACGGCTCGGGTGGTGGACAACAACACAGTCTATTCTCTGGATCCGGCTCAGGTAAAGGTGGGTCAGGTCATTCAGGTCCATCCCGGAGAACGGGTCCCATTGGATGGGACCGTGCACAGTGGCCAAAGCCAGGCGGACACCTCGGCTTTGACCGGTGAATCCAATCCCCGGAGTCTTGGCCCCGGGGACTCCATTCTCTCCGGCATGGTCAATCTGTCCGGGGTGCTTACCGTGCAGGTGGAGAAACCCCTGGCCCAGTCCACGGTCTCTGTGATTTTGGATCTGGTCCAGAATGCAGCCCAACGCAAGGCTCCCACCGAGCAGTTCATGACTCGGGTGGCCCGGGTTTATACCCCGATTGTGGTCGGGCTGGCCGCACTTATTGCCTTTGGTCCGGTTGCTGCATTTCAGCTGCCGGGGCTGAAGAGCTTGTTTACCACTGCTCCCGAAATGACGGACTGGGTGTACAGGGGGTTGGTTTTTCTGGTTATCTCCTGTCCCTGTGCTTTGGTCATCTCCATACCACTGGGCTTTTTTGCCGGTATTGGGGCCGGCTCCAGGCAGGGTATCCTGATCAAGGGAGCCAATTTTTTGGAGGCTTTGAGTCGTTTGCGAACTGTGGTCTGGGACAAGACCGGAACTCTGACCCAGGGCCGCTTTGCCGTGTACGACATCCAGGCTGAACCTGGGTTCTCTCCAGACCAGGTTTTGGCCCTGGCAGCTGCAGCAGAAAGCCATTCCTCTCATCCCATTGCCCGGGCCATTGTGCGGGAAGACAGAAGATGGAGGACGGAAGAGAGAGGTCAGAGATCAGAGATCAGAGGTCAGGAAGAGGAAGAAGAGAACAAGGCTGGGATTGAAAGAGATGCTGGGATTGGAAGCAGCCTGAAGTTTGAGGGAAGCGACGGAAAGGAGGCTGGAGTTGAGGTTCGGGAGCTGTCCGGACAGGGGGTGCAGGCCCGGGTCGGTGATCACGAAGTGCTGGTAGGTACTGAAGATTTTTTGCGATCGCAGGGCGTGGTCAGTTTGGATCGGAATAGAGTCGGTGGCGGGGTGTGGGTAGCTGTGGACAAAAAGGCGGCCGGATGGATTCAGATCCAGGACGAGCTTCGTTCCCAGTCCAGCCAGGCTGTTCAAAGGTTGAGAGGTTTAGGTGCGGCCCAGTATATGCTCACCGGGGACAGCCCGGAGGTAGCTGAGGCCATCGGCACTTCTCTGGGATTGGATGGAGTGGAGGCCGGGCTTTTGCCTCAGGACAAGGTGGCCAAGCTGGAAGCCATCATGTCCAGAAACCAAGGCCGGGGGTATACTGCCTTTGTCGGGGACGGGATCAATGACGCCCCTGTTCTGGCCAGAAGCGATATCGGAGTAGCCATGGGCGGACTCGGTTCGGATGCAGCCATTGAGGCCGCAGATGTGGTCCTTATGGACGACGATCCGGGCAAGTTGGTTCAGGCCGTGGCCCTGGCCGGCAGAACCCGGAGCATCGTCTGGCAGAATATCTATCTGGCCTTAGGGGTAAAAGGCGTGGTCCTGGGTTTTGGGGCCCTGGGAATGGCCAGTATGTGGGCCGCGGTGTTCGCCGATGTGGGGGTGGCCCTCCTGGCTGTGGGCAATTCATTGCGCATACTGCGATGAAAAAGAAAGACAGTGCGACTGAAGGGAGAAAGAGAGACTCGGGGATAGAAAAAAGATGCGGAGTATGAGATGCTTAGAGACTGATGGGTATATTTTATGAATCATCTTGATTTTGTTTTTCAAACTGTGAACCGTGAACCAGAGATGTTACAACCTTCAAAAATAACCTTGAACAGAAAAACAGGAGGATTGGTATGGCTACGATCAAAGTGAAAGGAATGACCTGTCAGCACTGTGTTCAGGCTGTGACCCAGGCTTTGGCCGGGATTGAAGGCGTGGAAAACGTGACTGTGAGCCTGTCCAAGGGCGAGGCCAGCTTTGAGGAGACAAAGCCCGTGGATATGGAGGAAGTCAAAAAGGCGGTCAAGGAGGCCGGATACAAGGTTGAGGTGTGATGACTACGAATGCTGGGATGCGTAACCAGAAGTCAGAGATCAGACATCAGAGGTCAGCGAAGAGGAAGAAGAGAAGAATGCTGGAATCATGACCAGAGATCAGCGCCGCCGATGGCGGCGGCCGTCAGTTTGATCACGAATGAAACGCACGGATGTCCCCCTCCGTCATTGCCCGGCCCTGATTCTTGGAATACACCGGGAAAAGACTCACCGGGCAATCTAGGGGAAAGCTTTTGTATCAAAAGGGCAGGGCTTGGGGGCAAGCCCGCCCTACGCAAAAGCCCGGCTCGTAAGGAGGCCGCCCTTGTCCCCAAGGGTTGACCCTCTTTAGGTTAAAATCTTATTTCATACGAGAGTTCAGATTTGCCGGAGCAAATCTGAACACTTTGAATCTTGTTCAAAGGAAAACGGAATATGAGTGAACAGGAGTTGGATCAGGGCCAGGGTGGTAATGTGCGCAGCCAGAAGTTCGCCATTCAGGGCATGAGCTGTGCGGCCTGTTCGGCCCGGGTGGAGCGGGTGGTCTCCTGGCTGGAGGGAGTGCACTCGGCCCAGGTCAACCTGGCCACAGAAAACATGCAGGTCAGTTGGGATCCGGACAAGATCGGTCCGGAAGAGATCAAGGCTGCGGTGCACAAGGCCGGGTACGAGGCAAAGGAGGTCAGGCAAGACTCGCAGGTGGAGCTGGATATAGAAGGCATGACCTGCGCCGCCTGCTCGGCCCGGGTGGAAAAGGCCTTGAGCCGCCTATCCGGAGTCAACCGGGCCGAGGTCAACCTGGCCACGGAAAAGGCCAGGGTGAACTTTGATCCCGAGCAGGTTCAGAGCACGGATCTCATTGCTGCGGTAGAGAAAGCCGGATACGGGGCTTCTGTGGCTGTACAGGAAGACAGCGAGACCTCGGGCGCCCAGGACCGTGAGATGCAGGAAAGGTTGGCTGGGTTGAAGAATCGTCTGGTTATCTCCCTGGCCATGGCCGTTCCCTTGTTTTTGCTGTCCATGGGCGGCATGCTCGGACTGCCTATTCCTTCCTTCCTCAATGCGAGCACAGCTCCCCTGAACCACGCCCTGGTTCAGTTCCTGCTGACCGTGCCCATTATGTACATCAACAGGGAGTTCTATCTCCAGGGTTTCCCCAGTCTGGCCCGGGGCGGGCCGAACATGGACTCACTTATTGCCGTGGGTACCAGTGCGGCCTTTATCTACTCCACCTGGAATCTAGGGGAGATTCTCCTGGGGCATAATCCGATAGCCAAAGCCCATGATCTGTATTTCGAGTCCGCGGCTATTATTCTGACCTTGATTACACTGGGCCGGTACTTAGAGAACCGGTCCAAGGCCAGGACTTCGGCAGCCATCCGGGAGCTTATGCAGCTCAGGCCGGAGACAGCCACCAGGATTGAGGGCCAAAAACTGTCCACTGTCCCGGTGAACTCCATCCAGCCCGGGGATCTGCTGCTTATCCGCCCGGGGGAGCGGATCCCGGTGGACGGACGGATCGAAGACGGGCAATCCAGTGTGGATGAATCCATGCTCACCGGAGAGCCCATTCCCAAGGGGAAAAGGCCGGGGGACAGTCTGATCACCGGGACGGTCAATGTGCAGGGCTCCCTGCGCATGCAGGCGGAAAAAGTGGGCCGGGAGACGACCCTGGCCCGGATTATCGCCCTGGTCCAGGAGGCTCAAGGGTCAAAGGCCCCCATCGCCAATCTGGCGGATAAGGTCAGCTTGTACTTTGTGCCCACGGTCATTGTCATTGCCGTTATCTCCGGGTTGGCCTGGCTTCTCATCGGCGGGGCGGAGTTTTCTTTTGCCCTGCGCATCTTTGTGGCCGTGATGGTCATCGCCTGCCCCTGCGCCCTGGGCTTGGCCACGCCCACGGCCATCATGGTCGGCACCGGCCGGGGGGCCCAGCTGGGGACCTTGATCAAAAGCGGGCAGGCCTTGGAGACGGCCCGGAACATCCAGGCCGTGGTCCTGGACAAGACCGGAACCCTGACCCGGGGACGTCCGGAGCTGACCGATTTCATCCCTCTGGAAGGGGCCGGGATGGATCGCCAGGAGCTGGCGGCCATGATAGGAGCAGTGGAACAGGCCTCGGAACATCCCGTGGCCCGGGCTGTGGTCCAGGGGCTGGAACAAGAGTCCGCGGGTGCCTGGCCCCAGGTCGAGGACTTCGAGGCCGTGTCCGGTCGGGGAGTACGGGCCCAGGTCAATGGACACAGTCTGTATCTGGGAAGCCGGACGTTCTTAACTGACCAAGGGGTTCAGGGTCTGGATGAGCAGGCTGTGAAGGCCAGGATGGAGGATCTGTCCCAGGCCGGAAAGACCGTGGTCCTGGCCGGAGTGGACGGCCAGGTTGCGGCTCTTTTGGCTGTGGCCGACCGGCTCAAGGAAACCGCCCCGGACACAGTTTTGGAACTCAAGGCCATGGGCCTGAAGGTGATCATGCTCACCGGGGATACGGAAAAAACAGCCCGAGTGATTGCGGATCAAGCAGGAATCGACGAGGTCATAGCCGGGGTCATGCCTGAAGGCAAGGCCAGGGAGATCAAAAAGCTCCAGGACCAGGGGCTGCAGGTGGCCATGGTCGGGGATGGAATCAACGACGCCCCGGCCCTGGCTCAGGCCGATCTGGGTCTGGCCATGGGCTCGGGCATTGATGTGGCTATTGAGAGCGGGGACATTGTGCTCATGGGCGAGGACCTGTCCGGGGTGAGCACGGCCATTTCCTTAAGTCGGGCCACGGTGCGGAACATCAAGCAGAACCTGTTCTGGGCCTTTTTCTACAACTCCCTGGGTATTCCTATTGCCGCCGGGGTGCTGCATGTGTTCGGCGGGCCGACATTAAATCCCATGATCGCGGCTGCAGCCATGGCCATGAGCTCGGTCTCCGTGGTCAGCAACGCTTTGCGGCTGCGGTTTTTTCAACCCATAAAAACATGAACACCCTGGTCCTGGGACCAGGGTGTTCATGTTTTTATTATTTTGTACTTAAGACGCATGGCCTCAGCCTCGACTGCCTGCAGGGGCATACTCTGACCTAATGGCATTCTCCTTTTGCAGGCACATACTCATAACCAGCTATCATATTAAAACTATGTCAATTGCTTACGTTTTACCAACTGACCAAAAGAGATGTTTTGACTCCTATGGGCAAGAAATGCCCTGTGCCGGGAGTGGACAGGACGGGGAGCTGGGGATCGGTCTCCGGGATCCGATTTTTCGATTTGCAGAGCTTGCCCCGGAGATGATCCAGGATGAATTGACCGGCCTGGTCTGGCCGCGAAAAGGAGTCAGCTTTGAGTTTGCCCTGCGCTGGGCCGAGGCCCTGGATCATATCCGGGATCTGAACCGGGAGGGATTTTTGGGGTTTTGCGATTGGCGGCTGCCCAACCGGCGGGAGCTGCGCAGCCTGATCAGCCACGGCCGCAGCCGTCCGGCCCTGCCCCGGGATCATCCTTTTTCCCATGTGCAGCAGACCTGGTACTGGACGTCAACTTCTTCGGCCATGTATCCGGCTTATGCCTGGGCTGTGCATCTGGCCGGGGGGCGCATGTTCTGGAACCGCAAGGACCAGATCTCCATGGTCTGGCCGGTGCGGGGGGAAAGCACAGTTCTGCCTCGGACCGGGCAATGGAGATGTTTTGATTCCCCAGGCAAGGCTGTTTTCTGTCCCGGGACCGGACAGGATGGAGAGTTTCAAAAAGGGGCGGCCTGGCCGAAGCCTCGCTTTGAACGGACAGAGGAAGATATTCTGGATCGCCTGACCGGGCTGGTCTGGCGGGAAATGATCAACCAGGAACCGGGGCTGCTCACTTGGTCTCAGGCCTTGCAGTCGGTTGCGCAGCTCAGGGAAGAGACCGGGATGGATTGGCACCTGCCCAACATCAACGAGCTGGAATCCTTGGTGGATGCCTCGCAGTCATCACCGGCCCTGCCCCAGGGACATCCCTTTGCCGGAAGTCCGGAGGTGCTGTGGTCGTCCACCTCCAGCGGATTCGAGCCGGACTGGGCTTTTGCCCTGTATCTGCACAAGGGTGCCGTGGGGGTTGGGCATAAGCAGGCGGCTCGGTTTGGGGTCTGGGTGGCCAGAAGACGGATGACGGAGGACAGAAGACAGAGGACAGAAGACAGAGGATAGATGACAGAGGACAGATGACAGAGATTAGAGATCAGATGTCAGGTGCGCCTCTGGCGGCGGCCGCCAGTTTGATCGAGTATGAAACTGGCAAAGAAGACAGGGCTTGGGGTCAAGCCCGTCTTACTGGAAGACCCCGGCTCGCAGGTAGGCCGCCCTTGCCCCCAAGGGCTGGCCTCTTCAGGTTAAAATCTTGTTTCATAGGAGAGGTCAGAGGACAGAGGGTAGAGGCGAACTGGGATATTGGGTTTGTTCATTTGTACACATCTCTTCTGTGTCCAATTCGAATTACCAAGACGATGAACTCCTTATCTCGCAGCTCGCAAACAATGCGATAGTCTCCTACTCGATACCGCCATAATCTGGCTAACTGGCC
Source organism: Thermodesulfobacteriota bacterium (assembly GCA_051749205.1). Classification (GTDB taxonomy): domain Bacteria; phylum Desulfobacterota; class Desulfovibrionia; order Desulfovibrionales; family Desulfothermaceae; genus Desulfovermiculus. The sequence goes on from JBNJII010000030.1 coordinate 9,516, forward strand.
TTTTAAAGGTTCACCGAGTTGACGTGGATCTTCCTGCCTGGCGACTCGTTGCTCCAAATATTTCTTGATCCGTTCCCGGGTTGAGGGAGCAAGCTTTTGTGCCTCCTTGCGAGCGGATTTAAGGTATCTGATCGTCCACATCTAATCCGCCCCAAAACTCCTCGCTGTTTACAATTTCATCATGACCTTGCCGCAGCTGCTCCAGCCTCTGTTCGGCTAAGTATACGTCTTCCAGGTCATCGAGATGATCCATAATCAGTTGCTTAATATAGAAGGCCTTTGAGCGTCCAGTTTGTTTGGACAGGTAATCCAGCCTCTGCTCATATTCGCTTGGCAATCGTATAGAGGTAGGCATGACTTTCTCCTTGTATTGAATACTTGTATTCACAATACTCTTTCATTTTACTTTGACTGTCAATAAACCTCATAGATATAAATTCAGACTTGATTATGGGCTATCATCTTGCAATTCCTATCCATTGCGTAGTACGACTATTGGCATTCAAATCAGCATATCAATTCAACAGGAGCCGGGCATGGAAAATAAGATTACCCTGGGAATCAGCACCTGCCTGCTGGGAGAAGATGTACGTTATGATGGGGGGCACAAGCTGGACCGGTTCATCCGGGATACCCTGGGCAGGTACGTGGAGTTCGTTCCGGTCTGTCCGGAGGTGGAGTGCGGAATGAGCATTCCCCGGGAGGCCCTGCGTCTGGTGGGCGATCCGGACAGTCCCCGGCTGGTGACCCAGAAGACCAACCAGGACTTTACCGAACAGATGCAGAACTGGGGCCGAAAGCGGTTGGAGGACCTGGCCGGTCGAGAGCTGTGCGGGTATATATTCAAGAGCCGCTCCCCGTCCAGCGGTATGGAGCGGATCAAGGTGTACCAGGAAAACGGCATGCCGGTGAACAAGGGGGTGGGCATCTGGGCCAGAATGTTCATGGACCGCTTTCCGGATCTGCCGGTGGAGGACGACGGACGGCTGCACGATCCTGTGCTGCGGGAGAACTTCATCACCCGTATCTTTGTCTTTCAACGCTGGCGGGAGCTGGTGCGCACAAATAAAACTTTGGGCGGGCTGGTGGATTTTCATTCCCGGCACAAGCTGTTGATTATGGCCCATCACGTTCCCACCTACCGGGAGTTGGGCAAGCTGGTGGCTGAGGGCAAGCAACAGCCCTTAGATGAGCTCTTTGACACCTATCTGCACAAGCTGCATTACGCCTTGAGGCTGCACACTACGACCAAGAAGAATGTCAACGTCCTGCATCATCTGATGGGGTACTTTAAAAGGGATCTGACAGCAGATGAGAAGCAGGAGCTTTTGGAGATCATCGATGAGTACAAGACAGGCAATCTGCCCCTCATTGTCCCGATTACCTTGGTGAATCACTATGTGCGCAAGTACGATCAGCCCTATCTGCACAATCAGTATTATCTGCATCCGCATCCCTTGGAGCTCAAACTGCGGAATCACGTGTAGACAGAGTTATGCCGGGTCTTTTTTGGTCAAGAGATAGATGCCGTAGGTGGCCAGGAGGTTGGGCAGGAAGCGGACTTTCCGTCCGTACTCTTCGTGGTAGTAGGTACTGATGGCGGTTTCCTTCAAAATTTCAAAGCCGAAGACCGAACAGAAATGCCGGAAGTCTTTGATGGGCACTACGCGGATGTTGGGGGTGTCGAACCAGGCGTAGGGCAGTTCCTTGGACATCGGGGCCCGGCCGCGGAAGAAAAAGAAGACTCGATTCTTGTAGTGGCTGTAGTTAGGAAAGCTGACCACTCCTTTGTGGCCCACCCGGAGCATCTCGTGCAGGAGCAAGGCCGGCTTGTACACCTGCTGCAGAGTTTGGCTGAGGATGACGTAGTCAAAAGTTTGGTCCTGGTAGTCCCGGATTTCCTCATGGATATCCCCGTGGATGATATTCACCCCGGAGATGATCCCCTGGCTGGCCTTTTCCGAGTCCAGCTCAATGCCGGTACCGGTGACCTCTTTTTGGTCCTGTAGATATTTCAGGAGCTCTCCGGCTCCGCAGCCCAGATCCAGGACCCGGCTGCGGGGGGTGATCCAGGAGGCGATGGTTTGCAGATCAAAGCGCATATGTTGGTCCTTTTCAGCTTTGCCTCCGGCAAATCTGAAATGTTTTTTGCCAGCCTGGCAAAAAAAGAGTTTGAAGGTTTATGAATTATTATCCCACGGTTTACCCGGTTAAAAGATCATAGATCTACGGTAATGCCGTATTTAACTGGGTATTCAGTGTGTATAAAGAAGAGCATCGTTCACAGGCAATAGCGCGGAGGAGTCACACTGCGCAGTTTTTTGTCCAGAAAACCGGATATGAGCTGAGACAAGGGCGGATTGGGGACCAAAAAGGAATCGTGCCCGTAGTCGAACTCAATCTCGCAGAAGCTGACCTGGAGATTGCTCTTCTTCATGGCCTGGACCATAGCCTTGGACTGGGCTGTGGGGTAGAGCCAGTCCGAGGAAAAGGAGATGACCAGAAAATCGGACTTGGCTGTGGAAAAGGCCTGGGCCAGTGACCCGCGGCCATAGTACTCGGCCAAATCGAAATAATCCGCGGCCTTGGTCAGATAGAGCAGGGAGTTGGCGTCAAAGCGGTGGACAAACTTTTCTCCCTGGTATTGCAGGTAGCTGCCCACCTGGAAGTCTGTGTCCAAGTCGTAGGAAAAAGCTCCCCGGTCCTGGAGGCTGCGGTCGAACTTTTTGCGCAGGGCCTCCTCGGACAAATAGGTGACGTGGCCGATCATCCGGGCCACAGCCTGCCCGTGCCCTGGCTGACCGCGGCCGTAATAGTCGCCCTGGTTCCAGTTGGGATCCTTCATGATCGCCTGCCTGGCCACCTCGTTAAAGGCGATGGCCATGGCCGAGTGGCGGGTGGTGGTGGCTATGGGTACTGCAGAGACCACCCGCTCCGGATAGCGCACCGCCCATTCCAGGACCTGCATGCCGCCCATGGAACCGCCGATGACGGTCAACAGTTGAGGTATGCCCAGGTGATCGATGAGCTTTTTCTGGGCCCGGACCATATCCCCTATGGTAACCATGGGAAAGCGCAAGGCATAGGGGCGGCCTGTCCTGGGATCTATGGACCCGGGGCCGGTGGAGCCCATGCACCCGCCCAGGACATTGGAGCAGATGACAAAGTAGCGGTTGGTATCTATCCCTTTGCCCGGTCCGATCATCACTTCCCACCAGCCGGGGGTGTCGTTTTGGTCCTGGGCATAGCCTGCGGCGTGGGCGTCTCCGGTCAAGGCGTGGAGGACCAAAACAGCGTTGGTTCGATCTGGGTTGAGCTGTCCGTAGGTTTCATAGGCCAGGGTCAAGGGGCCGATACTTCGAGCACACTCCAGCTTCATCTCGTTAGGAGGCTTTGCAAAGGAAAAATATTGGGTGTGCACGGAACCGACAGTGGAGTGCATGAGTGAGCCTTTCAAGTTATGTGGTTGCTTTGGCCAGAGCCTGATCCAGGTCGTTTATGATGTCCTCGATGTTTTCCAGGCCGATGGACAGGCGGATGAAATCCGGAGAAAGCCCCAATGCAGCCTGGTCATCTTCACTCAGTTGGGAGTGGGTGGTGGACCCGGGATGTATGGCCAGACTCTTGGCGTCTCCGATATTGGCCAAATGGCTGAAGAGTTCCAGGTTGCGGATGAATTCCTTGCCTGCAGAGGTTTGTCCCTGGATCCCAAAGCCAACCAGGGCTCCGTATCCATGCGAGAGATACAAACGGGCCTGCTCGTGGCTGGGGTGTTCGGACAATCCCGGATAGAGGACCCAATTTACCCGGGGATGCTTTCGCAGATGCCGGGCCACAGCCAGGGCGTTGGTACAGTGTCTCTCCATGCGCAGGGGAAGAGTCTCCAGGCCCTGAAGGATGAGAAAGCTGTTCAACGGAGACAGGCAGGGACCAAAGTCGCGCAAAAGGACATTCCTGGCCCTGAGGATGAAGGCTTGCTTTCCCCCCAGCTCCATCCAGGTCCGACCGTGGACAGAAGGATCTGGTTCAGTCAACATGGGGAAGCGGCCGGAGGAGGACCAATCGAATTGTCCAGAATCGATGATGACCCCGCCCATGCTGGTTCCATGGCCGGCACAGAACTTGGTCAGGGAGTGGACCACGATATGGGCCCCAAAATCCATGGGTCGGCACAGAAAAGGTGTGGCCGCGGTGTTGTCCACGATCAAAGGCAGTCCGTGGATATGGGCTGCTTCGGCCAGAGCTGCAAGGTCTGGTATGTCCAGGCGGGGATTGCCCAGGGTCTCCACAAACAGGCATTTTGTGGCCTCGGTGATTTCCCGGGTGAAAGACTCGGGCTGCATGGAGGCGGCAAAAGAACTCTGTATCCCATAATGAGGCAGGGTATGCTGGAGGAGATTGTGCGTGCCGCCGTACAGGCTTCTGGAGGAGACGATATGGTCCCCGGCTTGGCAGATGGTGAGCAAAGCGAAAGCTACGGCTGAGGCCCCGGAGCCCAAAGCCAAGGCCCCTGCTCCGCCTTCCAGGAGGGTCATGCGCTGTTCAAGGACCTCGGTGGTAGGATTGGTGATCCGGGCATAAATGTTTGCCGGAAGTCCGTGACTGGTTGAGGCGGCGGGATCTTCGGTCTCCCGGGGTTGGGGGTTGAACAAGCCGGCAGCATGTTCCGGGCTGTCGAATACATAGCTGGTGGTTTGGTATATAGGTACGGCCCGGCTGCGGGTATCCCTGTCCGGATGATGCCCGCCGTGCAGGGCCAGGGTTTCGGGTTTCCAGGACATGATATGGCTCCGGGTTGTTTTTCATCCTTGCAAAACAAAACATAACTGACTAAGAGTGCAGCCAATGTCAAGGAGCACTGACGATCATGGAGGAGGTTTAAAAAGGTGACACCCCAAGGGACTGCTTCTCGGATTGAACAATTGCGGACTGCATATGGATCCCATTTGGCCATTTTGGCCCATCATTACCAGCAGGACGAAGTTGTGGCCCATGCCGATTACTGCGGGGATTCTCTGGAACTGGCCAGGAAAATTCCCAACTTGCAGGCCAAGAGCATTGTCATGTGCGGGGTCTATTTTATGGCTGAATCGGCGGCTATTCTGGCTGCAGCGGGGCAAAGGGTGAGCATTCCGAACCGGAATGCAGGCTGCCTGCTGTCCAACATGGCCCCGGCCTGGCTGGTGGAGGCCAAGCTGCACGAACTCAATTCCCAAGGGCGGCGGATTATACCGTTAGCCTATGTAAATACCTCGGCAGCGGTCAAGGCTTTGTGCGGTCGGTTCGGCGGCTCGGTGTGCACTTCGGCTAATGCCCGCACTATGCTGGACTGGGCTCTGCAGCAGGGGGATGGAGTGGTCTTTTTGCCGGACAAGAACTTGGGCCGCAATACGGCCAAGGCCTTACAGGTTCCGGCTGAGGAACAGGCCGGAGTGGATTTGCGGTCTCCAGCGGATGGGACAAAGGCCCGCCTTTTTTTCTGGCCCGGCGTATGTGTAGTGCATAATCTGATCAAGGTCCACCATATTCAAAGCATCCGTCAGGCTGATCCAGCTGCCAAGATTATTGTGCATCCGGAATGTCTGCCCGAGGTGGCGGATCTGGCCGACGCCAGCGGCTCGACGTCGACAATCATCCGCTACGTGCGCGAGTCCGAGCCGGGCGCTCGCATATATGTAGGAACGGAGATCAATCTGGTCCAGCGCCTGGCTCGGGAACATGCCCCGGATAAGACGGTTCTCCCGGTGCTGGATACGGCCTGTTCCAATATGGCCAAGATAACAGCCCAGAACCTGGCAGACCATCTGGAGGATATACATAACCAGTCCAAGGTGCAGGTGCCCGCTGAGGTGCAACAAGATGCCCTGCTGGCTTTGGAGCGCATGTTGAAAGTATGTTCCTGAAAATGCCTGTACAGCCCTTTAAAGGCGGGCATACCTTAGGGAGGAGACCATGAGTAAAAAAGACTCCCGGCAATCCACGACCATGCAGGAGGTGCCTATTGTCCGTTATCAAGAAGGGAGTCTTTGGGAAGTGAACGATTGGGTGATCAGGGAGGAGCCGCTGGAAATCTGGAACCAGGGGCATTGCCTGACCAGAACTGTGCGTCTGCCTGGACAGGATGAAGACCTGGCCCTGGGGTGGTGCCTGAGCGAAGGGCTTATTTCCCAGCGCGAAGATCTTGTGTACATACAAAAAACACAACAGGAACAGGTAACCTGCTTAGAGCTTGCTTTGGACAATACGGCCCGCTCCAGTCTGGACAAGGAGCAGGCTCACCCTTGCTCGGGAACGGGCAATCCGGGAAAAAATGCAAATTTATCAGTGCGTTTTGGGCAAGCCGTATCTGTGGATGTGTTGTTTCGAGCTCGAGAAGCCGTGGTGTCTGGACAGGAGCTTTTTCAAGCCACAGGGGGCACGCATTGCGCAGCCATATTTGCCTTGGGTCTTCGGCTTTTGGCCTTGGCTGAAGATGTAGGCCGGCACAACGCCCTGGATAAGATCATTGGCCGGACCCTGGGAGTCAATTTGACTCAGGGGATTATAGTGGTGATCTCTTCCCGGTTGAACGCGGAGATGGTCAGCAAAGCTATACAGGCCGGGATTCCCATTTTGGCTGGCGTCTCAGCCCCAACTCAGCACGGAGTGGATCTGGCTGCCCAAGCCGGGATGACTTTGATTGGTTTCTTGCGGCCGGGACGGTTCAATGTGTATACTCATGCCTGGAGGATCAGGCCATAGATGATAGGGCCACTTTTCTGGAAGAGCGTATTGGGCCTTTCAGCCAAGAGCGGTGACTTGTCTTTATTGATGAATTTTGCTATGTGCCCTGAGATCACGCCTCATGATTCACGCCCTCATCAAGCTGCGGGAGGCAGCGCATGAAATACACGATTTTTGGGACAGTGCTAGGTTTGTTGTTTGTTCTGCATGCAGGATTGGCCTTTTCCCAAGCCGACATGCAGGTGCTTTCCGAGGAGTCCTTTTTAGACGATCAGCGCCCGCCTGCGGTTTTTGTCCATGATGAGCACAATGCCCAGGCTGAAGTGTATGATTGCAGTGTGTGCCATCATGTGTATGAAGACGGCCAAAAAGTGGAAGGAGCTATGTCTGTGGGGCAGGAGTGCTCAGATTGTCACCTTGTACAGGCCGGGTCCGGAAACCAGGTCGATCTGCTTTCCGCCTATCATACACAGTGTTTGAGTTGCCATCAGGACAAGAGCAAAGGCCCTCTTGCCTGTGGACAGTGCCATGTCAAATAAGTTGAGCCCGTTTTCCCGCCGGTTGGGGCGGGCTCAGGCGAGGAATAATATCATAATGCACACCAGCAAGCTTGAACAGGAAAGGACCACTCTGTGCGCCCCGTCTGACGGGGCATCTGCATCCGGCAAGCCGTGGCTGCGAATGCTTATTTTTTTGAGTGTGCTGCTGGTCGTAGGACTTGCCGCTCCGGCAGCCGCCTGGGCTTGGGGACCGGGCATGCATTTGGCCCTTGGAAATCAGGTCCTTGGCAACTTGCACCTGATCAGCGGCTCAGTGGCTTCGCTTATATCCGGCAATACGCAGGCTTTTTTGTATGGTTGCCTAAGTGCAGATATCTTGGTGGGCAAAGGGCGCAGGCTCACCCCCACGCACTGTCACAGCTGGCAGGCCGGCCTGCGCATGGTGGAAACTGAAGACAATCCCCGGTTACAGGCCTATGCCTGTGGATACTTGAGCCATTTGGCTGCCGATGTGGTAGCCCACAACTATTATGTGGCCAATATGCTGCAAATGGGCCGGGCCAGGGGAAAGCTGACCCATGTGTATATTGAGATGCAGGCCGATCGACAAACGAGGTATTCCAAATCTGAGCTCAAGAAAGTCATGCAGGCCTCACTCCCGGATGCCGATGCCCTCCTGCTGTCCACTTTGCATAAATCGCGGGTGACCTTTTCTTTAAAAAAGCGGCTGTTCAAATCCGGCTTAGCCTTGAGCCGGAATACGACAACCTCCACCTCTTTGGGCATTCTGTCCAAGCAATTTCCCAGCCGGGAATGCGGTGAGTATCTGTGCGATATGCGCGAGCTTTCCTTTCAAGTTATTGTCGATTGTTTGAATAGAGGGCAAAGCTCAGCCGTGGTCGCTTTTGATCCCATGGGTTTTAAGAACCTGGGTCTGGTCAAGCAAAGCGGCCACGGTTCCAAGAGTCATATCTCGGGCTCTGTTCTCAGTTTTTTTATGCCGGCCATGAGCTTGCTAACCCTCTAACAAAGAATGTCCTCTTTGCACATATGCTGTACAAAGAAGTATATCCTTGCCGGTCCATGTATTCATCAAGATGAAATCCAGCTCAAGCCTTTTGCCCGTCCATTGAGCGAGCAGTCAAATTGAGTTTGTGCCTTGTGTTTTGTGCTGGGTTGTGTGTTCAATGTCTAACTCAAAGAGATTGTGCCTATGAAGACGCAGAGTAGATTGGAAAAGGTCTTGCGCGCAGGTCACTTTGCTTTTACCGGGGAACTCGGTCCACCTCGCGGCACGAATGTTCAAACAGTCACTGAAAAGGCCTCCCATCTGAAGGGAATTGTGGATGGAGTGAATATCACCGACAACCAAACCGGGATGGTCCGCATGTCCAGCTGGGCCACTTCTCTCATCGTCAAGGAGCAGGGGCTGGAGCCCATATACCAGATGGTGTGCAGAGACAGGAACAGGCTGGCCATGCAGGCTGATGTCCTGGGGGCCAATGCCTTGGGGGTCAATACCATGCTCTGCCTTTCCGGGGATCATCAGCAGTTCGGGGATCATCCTCACGCCAAGGGTGTCTTTGACGTGGATTCCATTCAGCTTCTGGCTATGGTCAAGAACATGCGGGATGCCGGTAAGTTTCAGGGAGGTGCCGATATCGACGGTCCACCGAAGATGTTCATAGGTGCTGCGGCCAATCCTTTTGCTGAGCCCTATGCCTGGCGTGTGCATCGCCTGGCCAAGAAAATCCAGGCCGGCGCGGATTTTATTCAGACCCAGTGCATATACAATATGGACCGGATGCGGGAGTGGACCAAGCAGGCAGTGGATATGGGCCTGGCCGAGAAGACGTCTATTTTGGCCGGCATCACGCCCATGAAAAGCGTGGGTATGGCCAAGTACATGCAAACCAAAGTCCCGGGCATGGATGTTCCGGAAGACATTATCAAGCGCTTGCGGGGCGTGGAGAAAAAGAAACAGAAAGAGGAAGGCATCAAGATAGCAGTGGAACAGATCCAGGAGTTCAAGGAAATGGAGGGCATTGCCGGGGTGCATCTCATGGCCATAGAATGGGAGCACAGGGTGCCGGAGATTGCCGACATGGCCGGAGTTCTTCCCCGGCCGGAAGTTTAGCTTTCAGATTTGCCGGAGGCAAAGCTGAAAGCTCTTATTGTCTGCATGCGGACAAAAAGAAAACTTTGTCTGTTCCGCCCTTGTCAGGTGTTTCCTCCGGCAAGGGCGGACTGCTTTGGAGCATATGATGTTGTCATCTCTTTTCTGGTTGCCTACAATACCCACAGCTTTGATACAAAATCGTCTGAGGCAAGGCCATGTCCACACAAGCTGAGATCGTTGAACGGGAAAAACGCCTTCTTTGTCCTACCTACACCCGTTATCCCCTGCATATCGTCCAGGGCAAAGGAGCCCGGCTCAAAGACGGGCAAGGCCGTGAATACGTGGACCTTTTGGCCGGTATAGCCACGTGCAACCTGGGGCATTGCCATCCGCAAGTGACTCAAACTGTGTGTGACCAGGCCGCTTTGCTGGTGCACGTCAGCAATCTGTTTTATCAGACCCCGCAGCTTGATCTGGCTGAAAAGCTGCTCCGCACCTGTGATCTGGACCGGGCCTTTTTTTGCAACTCCGGTGCAGAGGCCAATGAAGCAGCCATTAAGCTTGTCCGGCGCTATGCCCAAGAAGTCCTGGGTAAACGGGCCTTTGAGGTTGTTTCTGTCCAAGGGTCCTTCCATGGACGAACTTTGGCCACTTTGACCGCCACCGGTCAGGAAAAGATACACAAGGGCTTTGAACCGCTGCCGGAGGGCTTTGTTATCGTCCCCTTTGCGGACATTGAGGCCTTGCAGGAGGCAGTCACCCCACAAACAGCCGCGATCATGCTGGAGGTGATCCAGGGGGAGGGCGGTGTGCGGCCGGTTCCGGCCGAGTATCTGCGTCAGGTCAAGGAATTGTGCACCCGCCGAGGGCTTTTGCTCATTATGGACGAGGTGCAGACCGGTATGGGCCGGACGGGCAAAATGTGGGCCCATCAGCATGTGGATATCACCCCGGACATTATGACTGTGGCCAAGGGGCTGGCCAACGGACTGCCTATAGGGGCCATGCTGTGCACAGAAGAGGCCAGCAAGGGATTTTCGGCCGGAAGCCACGCCACGACCTTCGGAGGCGGTCCCCTGGTGGCTGCGGCCGCAGGCACTGTCCTGGATGTTATCCAGGCCAATGATCTGTGTACACGGGCCCAGGCCGTGGGATGGGAGTTTCAGGAGCAACTGCAGGAGGTGGCCCGTCGACATCCGGATCATGTCCGGGAAGTGCGGGGCCAGGGGATGATGCTCGGTGTTGAGCTTGACCGCTTTGGTCCCCAGGTATGGCAAGATCTGTTGGATGCAGGCTTTATCTGCAATCTTACCCAGGAGACCATTTTGCGTCTTCTTCCCCCACTGATCATTGACCAGTCTGATCTGCAGGCCTTTGCCGATGCCTTGGACCGGATCCTGCGCACGTATTAAAACAAAGAACCAAAATACCAATGGGCGCGCTTTACACGACACCATGTCCTATATTTTGAAATTACACGTTGCGGATGAGGATCTTGACGCCGCGGTAGATTTGCTCTCCGATCTCGCTCCGTGGGGCTGGGAAGAGGTAGCCAAGCGGGGGGGGTGCGACCTGCGCGTGCATGTCGAAGATCGGAAGCAATTCAAGCAGCTGCAAAGACGGATACGCAGGGTATGGCCCGAGGCCAAGCTGGATGCGGACAAGGTCAAAGACGCCGACTGGCAGACTGCTTGGCAGTTTTTCTTTCAGCCGGTAAAAGTGGCTGATACCTTCTGCATTCTTCCCCCGTGGAAATTGGAGGAAGCCGGAGACGACAGCCTCACGCCCTTGATCATCCATCCCAAGATGGCCTTTGGGACCGGCCATCATCCGACCACCATCCTCTGTCTGCAGGCCTTGGTTCACGTCAAGGAGCAGGATCTGTGGCCGACAGGGGGCCACATCCTGGATGTGGGCACAGGTTCCGGCATTCTGGCCATTGCTGCGGCTCATCTGGGCTGCACCGGTGTAGCCATGGATATTGACCCGGTAGCCATGGACAACGCCCGGGAGAATGTTTGGGCCAACAAAGTTGAAGACAGGGTCAGCCTCTTGTGCGGGGATATGCCCTGTGTGCGCTCCGGTCGAGGATATCCCTTGGTTGTGGCCAATATACTGGCCGGTCCTTTGATCCGCATGGCCTCCGACTTGGTGGGCTGTGTGCAGGAACAAGGGACCTTGATCCTGTCTGGCGTGCTCACCTCTCAGGTGGACTCTGTGCGCCAGGCCTACGAAGTCCTTGGATTGGGAACTCCCCAGGTCGAGCATCTTGGAGAATGGGCCTCCTTGACCTGGTTGGGGCACGGCCGGGAATGAACCGCACCGAACTGCTTATGGAATATTATCGGGCTATGTACGCGGCCCTGGGGCCCAGCCATTGGTGGCCGGCCGAGAGCGCATTCGAGGTCTGCATTGGAGCCGTGCTGACCCAAAACACCAATTGGACCAATGTTTCTCGGGCCATTGAGGCTCTGCGGGAGCAAGACCTGTTGACTCCCCAGGGGCTGGAAGGGCTCACAGAGGCCCAGCTGGCGGAGCTCATCCGGCCTACTGGGTATTTTCGGGTCAAGGCGTCCCGGATCAAGGCCCTGTTGGATTTTCTGGGCCGGGAGGCAAGGTACGATCTGAACAGGCTGGCTCAGCAGCCTCTTGAGGAGGTGCGGGCCAAGCTCCTTGCAGTCAAGGGTATCGGCCAGGAAACGGCGGACAGTATCCTTCTGTACGCCCTGGGACAGCCGGTTTTTGTGGTGGATGCATATACAGCCAGAATCATGCATCGGCATGCTTTTGTCCCTGAAGACGTGAACTACGGCCAGCTCCAGGAGATGTTCACCGACAACTTGCCGAGTGATGTGCAGGTGTTTAATGAGTACCACGCCCTTTTAGTTCGGGTAGGCAAGAGGTGGTGCAAAAAGTCGTCCCCTGTGTGCAAGGACTGCCCCTTGGGACAGTTTTGAATTTTGGGTATACATATTTGCAAATTGTGTTTTCTGGTATGCACAGCCCTGACTCTCTTCAATGTCGGCCTGACCTGGGGTCAGGACTTGGAGACTGTGCAGCGACGACTCTGGGAAAAGCAGGAAGCCAAAGAAAAAACGGAAAGGGAAGTAGCCTCCCTGAGCCGGCAGGAACGGTCTGTGCATGCAAAGCTCGCTTCCTTGGAGGACCGGATTCAGAAGCTGGAAGCACAGGAAAAGTCCATTCACAAGCAAGTCCAGACGATACAGCGAAAGCACGAGGAGTTGGTCTCCCGGATTGAAAAACTGCGCCGCCGTGAGGACAAGGTCCGTTCTGAATGTGAACAGCTCATGCCTCAGCTGTGGGAGATAACCGTTCGCTGTGAGAGCGTAAAGTCCAGATTACTTGCCTCCTGGCCGGAGACGGACAGGCACATGGTCTGGCTGGCGGAGATAGTCCGTACCGCCCGGACCAAACTGGACAAGCTGCGTGCCGTGCACGAAGAAGTGGGGGAAGAGGAACAGGCCTTGCGAGCGAGCAAAGCCAAGCTTGAGGCCAAGAAGAAGGAACTCGGGAGGTTGGTCCAGGATCTGGCCGAGACACGTTTGACATTCTTACGCCGGGTGCAAAGGGTACGTCAGAAACGCCAGACCGCCGAAGAGGAACTGGCTGCCCTCGAGGACCGGATACAAAAGCTGCAGAGCACCCTTGCAGCCGGGAAAGGGCGTGACTTTCATCTGCAAAAAGGAGATCTTCCTTGGCCGGTCAAGGGACGGGTGATCGCTGACTTTCAAGAGGGTGCGGGCAAGAGCAAACGCGGGCTGGGATTCGCCCTGGAGGAGAATACTGCGGTGAAGGCCGTATCCTGGGGAGAGGTGGCCTACAACGATAAGTTGCGCGGATTCGGTCGAGTGATTATCATTTATCACGGACAGGAGTATTATTCCCTGTACGCATTTTTGGCTCAGAGCAATGTCCAGGTCGGACACAAGGTGGAAAGAGGAGAAACTCTGGGACTGGCCGGATATTATCCCCAGGCCCAGGGACCGGGTCTGTACTTTGAAGTGCGCAAAAAACAAACCCCTGTTGATCCACGCTCCTGGTTGGCGGCCAGATGATCAATATACAGGCCTTTGAGAATGCCGTTTCTAGAAAGTCGTATGTTCAGACTTGCCGGAGGCAGGGCTCAACACTGCCATGTGAGTAAATTGTGCAAAATGTCCAATCTGGAGATGATTATGCGATGGAGCCGTAGCTTTGGAATCATACTCATGCTTATTACCTTGGCCGCCACCCCCCAAACAACCACGGCCACGGAGCGGTATGAACCGCTGAAGAACTTCAGTCAGGTCATGGATCTGATCGAAAAGACATATGTGGTTGACGTAAAGCGCAAAGAGCTGGTTGAGGGAGCCATCCAAGGCATGTTGCAAAGCCTTGACCCCCATTCCGGGTATCTGGATCAGGAGGCCTTCAAGGATATGCAGGCGGAGACCTCCGGGGAGTTTTCCGGGGTGGGCATTGAGATAACTATGCAAAACGGAAGGCTGACCGTGGTTTCTCCAATTGAAGACACCCCTGCCTTTCGGGCTGGGCTGGAGTCTGGAGATATTATTCTGGAGATCGACGGGGAGTCCACCCAGGATATCAGTATGATGGATGCAGTGCATAAGATCCGCGGCCCCCAAGGCTCGGAAGTGGAACTCACCATCTTGCATGAAGGGGCGGCCAAGCCGGAGCGGGTTACGGTGAAGCGCGACGTCATCCCCATGAAGAGCGTGAAGACCGAGATTTTGGAGCCCGGCTATCTGTACGTGCGCATTACCAACTTCAATGAAAACACGACCCAGGATCTGCGCGAAAAGCTTGCCGAGCACGAAAAAGACCTGCAGGGAGTGGTCTTGGATGTGCGCAACAATCCCGGCGGTCTTCTGGATCAGGCGGTATCGGTAGCCGATCTTTTCTTGGAGCAAGGCAAGATAGTCTATACGCAGGGAAAGGTGAAGCAGGCCAAGATGGATTTCCACGCCAACAAAGAGGATTCGGATATCCAAGTGCCGGTGGTGGTGCTCATCAATTCCGGGACCGCTTCTGCCTCGGAGATTGTGGCCGGAGCCATTCAAGATCACAAGCGGGGTCTTATTCTCGGGGTACGCAGTTTCGGCAAGGGCTCGGTGCAAACCGTTATTCCCCTTCCCGACGGGGCGGGCATAAAGCTGACTACAGCCAAGTACTATACGCCCAATGGTCGCTCTATACAGGCGGAAGGGATTGTTCCGGACGTTGAGCTGGCCTTTAATCCCATTGAAGACACAGATGAAGACTCCGTCTTTCGAACTATCCGGGAAAGGGACTTGGCCAGGCACCTGGAGAACGGTGAGGAGGGAGAGTCCAAGGAAGTTGACGACGAGGATCTGAGCAGGATTGAACGCAGGCTGCAAAAGGACAACCAGCTCAGGTTGGCCCTGCAGCTGGTCAAGAGTCTGCCGGTTATCAAGGCCTTGCAATGAGCGGGCTCTTCTGATCCATGGCCGCTGCCCGCTCTCGAAAGCCCAGCCGGACAAAGAAGGGAACTGCCCGGAGCCGGAGCACGTTCTCCTGGAAACGGCTGGGCCTTACCTTCTCTCTGTGGATGACCGCTCTGGGTTTGACCGCTCTGGGCCTGGCAGGTGCCCTTTTGGTTCCTCAAAACATAATTCAGGAAAGGCCCAATCAAAAACAACAGGCTGCCCTGGATACATCCATCTCCCAGCCACGGACCAAAGCATCTGGACAAGAAAAAAGATCCCCCCCAGAGAAACCACGGGTTTATGAGCAGATTCCCCAAGAGGCCCCGAAACCGGCTTCAAAACCGGTTCCGGAATCAGAGCCCTCCCCGGCCCCGGAGCACAAAGCACCCCAGGAGAATCAAAAGTCCCTTTCCGGCCCCCGCATGGCAGTGGTCATCGATGACATGGGCCAGTCTCTGTCCAAGGCTCGGCGGCTGCTGCGCATTTTGGGCACAGATCTGACCTGGTCAATTTTGCCCTTTTCCGCCAAGACTCCTGAAGTCGTCCAATTGGCTGCTGAGCATGAGCTTGAGTATTTATTGCATGTCCCCATGGAACCTAAACGGTACCCACAGGTCGATTCCGGCCCGGGCAGCATCCTTGTGGGGATGAGTCCGGAACAGATCCGGGCCATATTGGACAATAACCTGGATCAGGTCCCGGGGGCGGTGGGGGCCAACAACCACATGGGATCACGATTCACCGAAGATCTTGACGGGATGCAGGTGGTCCTTGAAGAGATCAAATCCAGACACCTTTTTTTCATGGACAGCCTGACCAGTCCGGAAAGCAAGGTCAGGGACATAGCCAAGGATTTGCGTATGCCGGTGGCCTTTCGGGATGTTTTCTTGGATAATCAGCAGGATGTGCAGGCCGTAGTCACTCAACTGCGCAAGGCAGAGCGTTTGGCCTTACGCTCCGGAAAGGCGGTGGCCATCGGCCATCCCTATCCGGAGACCTTGACAGCCTTAGACAAGTGGTCCAAAGAGAGGGACACCGATGTGCAGTTGGTTAAGCTGAGTCGGTTGATTGACAGTCAGTAAAAGCAGTTTTTTATACAAACAAAACACCTAAGGAGCCGTATATGGTGGAAAAGACCTTGTCCATTATTAAGCCGGATGCTGTTCAGCGCAATCTGATCGGAGAGATACTGGCCCAGATCGAGACCGGCGGCTTGCGGATCAGGGCTTTGAAGATGGTGCACATGAGTAAGGCCCAAGCCCAGGGTTTTTACGCTGTGCATGAGGAAAGGCCTTTTTTCGACAGCTTGACCGAGTATATGAGCTCCGGACCGGTCGTGGTGGCCATCCTGGAAGGGGAAAACGCCATTGCCCGCTATCGGGAGATCATGGGTCCCACCAATCCGGCCGAGGCTGAAGAAGGGACCATCCGCAAACGTTTCGGCCAGGATATTGAGAAAAACTCTGTGCACGGTTCTGATGCACCTGAGACTGCCGCTCAGGAGATATCCTATTTTTTCAATCAACTGGAGGTAATGGTCTCATGACCCGAGTGGGCTTGATCGGCATCGGCAACATGGGCAGCGCCTTGCTCAAAGGATGGACCCAAGATAAGACCTTAGGCTTGGCCGGCTTTGATGTGAACAACGAGCAGCTGCAGAAAGTGGCCCAGGAAAGCGGCCTGGAGGCGAAAGACTCGGCCCTGGAGGTGGTCACGGAGAGTGATTATGTGGTGTTGGGGGTCAAGCCTCAACAGATGCAGAAGCTGCTCACATCCATCGCTCCGGAGCTGCAGAAGAATCAGTGCTTGATATCTATTGCCGCCGGCATCAGGCGGGAGACTCTGGCCGGCTGGAGCGGACACACCTGTCCGGTGGTCCGGGTTATGCCCAACACCCCGGCTATGGTTGGAGCAGGGATCTTTGCCCTGTGCTACGACGACAAAAAGCTCTCCGCCGATCAGAAGGATCTCATCCAGCGCCTTTTTCTGAATTTGGGGCAGGTACAGATCTTGGCCGAGGAATACTTTGACGCCTTTACCGCTCTGGTGGCTACCGGACCGGCATATGTCTACTACTTTATGGACAGCTTGATTGAAGCCGGGGTGGCCCTAGGCTTCCCGCGGCAGCAAAGCAAGGAAATGATTCAGGCCTTGCTGGACGGTTCAGTCAAGATGTCTCAGGAAAGCGGTATGTCGGCAACGGAGCTGCGGGAAATGGTCACATCTCCGGCCGGTACGGGCAGTGCCGGAATGCGGGAGCTGGATCGTCGGGCCGTGCGCAGCGCGTTGATTGACGCTACCCTGGCTGCCTGCAAGCGCAGTGAAGAGCTGGGCTAAGACGAGCATGTTCATCTTTGCCTCCGGCATATGTGCCATATATCTTGCCCCCTCAGCAGGCAAAAAAGAAAGACATTCAGCGATTGGTGAGGCAGCCACCCTGGCGGTAGCCTTCATACAGGCACACGGCGGCTGCATTGGCCACATTGAGACTGCGAACATGGCCCCAGATGGGAATGCGCACATGGTCCGGATAGCTTGTCCACAGCCAATTCGGCAGCCCGGTGGTTTCTGGGCCCAGGACCAGGATTTCATTTCCCTTCAGGACCAGGGAGAAAATAGAGGTCCCCTGGCGGGCGCTGGTCAACAGGATGCGGCCGGACTCGGACAAGCTCTGGACCAAGGTCTCCCAGTCCGGCCAAACCCGAACATGCACATGGGGCCAGTAATCCAGTCCGGCCCGTTTGAGATACTTGTCTTCCAGGCTAAAGCCCAAGGGCTGGACAAGGTGCAGGGGAGTCTGGGTGGCTGCGCAAAGGCGGGCGATATTGCCGGTGTTAGGGGGTATTTCTGGTTGAAAAAGAACAATTTGCATGATGATTGGTCAAGTATGGCCGGGTATGTTCTGGAGAGGATACGTGCACCAAGCTTTGAAAAAAACCATACAAAAAATCCCTGTTCCAAGAACAGGGATGTATTTTGCGTGGTGGGCGGTCAGGGATTTGAACCCCGGACTTCCACCGTGTGAAGATGGCACTCTCACCACTGAGTTAACCGCCCGATTCACCAAATACTAGCTGAAAACATGTGTCTTGGCAAGGGCTCAAATGCGCTATCATCTCGTACTGCGTGTCAAAAAGAAAAACTCTCTCTATAGTGGACAGAACTCATAAGACACGGTACGAGGAGCTATCTTGGGACCGTAGCTTGCATGAGGCTCCGAGGGAGATATTGGTTGGGCTATTGTTTCCGCGAGCGTTGGAGACACAAGATGAACAAAGAGGTGCACAACCCTGGGGAGAAATCCTGGAATGCCGGTCGTCTGCCCGCCCGGGTCATGGTTTTGAGCGGGGAGCAGGACATGCTGGGCTGGGCTATGGCCCAAGAGCTTCGGGCAGCGGGATGCGAATTGATCCTAGAAAGCAAAGATCGGGTGCAGGGCTGGGAGACGCAGGCCTGGTGTAGGCATTTGGAAGCACTGGAGCCAGACCTGGTCATCAACACTCTGAGCTATACGGATCCGGATCTGGCGGAACAGGAACCAAGGAAAGCCTTTTATTGGAACAAGGAACTGCCGCGGGCATTGGCCTGTGCAGCGCGGACCCTGGGCGTAGGCCTTGTCTTTTTCAGTTCCGACTGCGTATTCGACGGTAAACACCAGACTCCCTACACCATCCAGGACATGCCCAATCCGCTCTCAGTGTATGGGCAAAGCTTTTGGGCCGGTGAACGGGCCTTGCTGGACAGTGGACTGGAAAACCTGTTGATCATTCGTTCCTCATGGCTGTTCGGCCCCTTTGGCCCCAACTTTGTGGACTGGGTGCTCAATCAAGGCCGCAGGTGCCAATGCCTGTATTTGGCCCATGACCAGATCGGTTCTCCGACCTACAGTAAGGACCTGGCTGCCTATGCCCTGCGCCTTCTTGCCCACAAGGTGACTGGAATTCATCATGTGTGCAACAGCGGTCAAGCCAGTTGGTGCGAGTTGGCCGCTGAGACCCTCAATGCCTGCGGATGCACCTGTAAAGTCCAGGCTGTTCATACCCGGGTCCAGGACTGTCCATCACCTCGTCCCCTGTTCTCTGTCCTTGATTCCAGGCAGAGCATGGCTTTGGCCGGAACCAAGGCCCGGCCCTGGCCGCAGGCCCTTCGGGAGTATATATTCCGCTTCCACCCCCAAGAAGTCCAAAGCGAGGATCGGGAGAGCTCGTATGAAACGAGAACTTAGCTTACACGATTCTGGATTGGCTGTCTGGGACCGCTGGGTCCAGCCACGCATGCTGAAGTTATTTCCTGCTCAATTTTGAGGTGAGCGTGGTTTTGGGTATGTTTCACCTTGGATCAATCCGGAAAAACGTGTGTTTTGGGCGCTTTGGCCCAAAAGATATTCTCAGACTTGCCGGAGGCTCAGCTGAATGTTGATCAAAGTGAACGGCTTAGGGCTGGGGAAAGGAAAACTGTTCCATCAACCCCTCCTCCAGCTCCAGGGTCAGCATTGTGTTCCGAATAGGGCGCCCTCGACCCAAAAGGACCTTGAGCACCTCCATGGCCTGCAGGTTGGCCATGGTCAGGGCGGTCATAGGCAAATTTCCGTGGGATGGCGGCTGGAGGCCGTCTCCGGACCCGTAAATCCGAGTCAGTCCCGGGTCCTGGGGGTAGATAGTCATCAACTGTCCGAAAAAGCCGTCAATGGCTGCATGGACTAAAGGAATGCCCGCTTCTTTGGTTCCTTCCTCCAGGATGAGCCGGTCCTGGATGCTGTCCAGGGCATCGGCGGCCACATGCGCATCAGCCAGTATCTGCATTCTGTTTTCCACAGTCAGCCGCACCGGGTGGATGGTGACCTCCACCGCAGGATTTTGATCCTCAACAACGCTTTTGGCTGTGTGCACTTTGGTCATGCCCAGGCTCATGGGTGTGCACAGGGCTTGACGATTGAGGTTGCTCTCCTCGAATCTGCTCGGATCCACGACAATCAACTGTCCGACACCCATCCTGGCCAGGGAAATAAGGATCTGTCCTCCCAGGCCGCCCGCCCCTACGACCACGACCCTTCGCGTGGCCAGCTGCCTCTGTTCGGACACAGAAATTGCCGGATAGTTGCGCAGGTAGCGCAGAGGCAAAATCCCCTTTTCCAGGGCAGCTCTGTATATGGTCGGAATGGGCGCTCCCAGCTTTTGGTGCAGGGAAGTGATCTGCTGCTGATTGATGGTTGCAGGAGCCTGTTGTCCATTGTGTTCTTGAGCTGGAGGAGTGCACAATGCGGCGAGCTCCTGGTCCAGAGCTTGGTGCACTTGAGTTCGGTCAAGATCTTTGGGGCCAGTCATGCAGATGCTCCTTGCTCGGTTGGGGTTGGGCACAAAGAGAGCATATGTGAACCTAGCACAGATTTGAGCCGGTGGGAATGCGCCGAGGAAAAAAAGCCGGATGTTGGGTCTATGGCCGGGAGGTGTTTGGGGATAAGGGCTGGACGGAGATTTGATTGCGGCGGGCCCAGAACAAGGCTTTGGGCCCGCCAAAGAGCTTAGTACTTGATTGAGTTGAACTGAGCCTGGACTTCTGCCGAGGGTTCCTTGTCCAGCAGGCTGACTATGATCGCAGCCAAGGAGCAGAGGATAAATCCGGGCAGGATCTCGTAGAGATCGAAGAACCCACCGGAAAGATTCTTCCATACAATCACCGTCACGGCCCCGATAACCATTCCGGCCAGAGTGCCGTTTCGGGTCAAGCGCCGCCAGAACAAGGAGAGAAGGACTATGGGGCCGAAAGAGGCGCCGAAGCCTCCCCAGGCATAGGCCACCAGATCCAGGACCTTATTGTCCGGATTGGCGGCCAGTGAGGTAGCGATCAAGGCCAGAATGATCACAGAGATACGGCCGATCCAGACCAGCTCCTGGCGCTTGGCATCTTTGCGCAAAATTTGTTTGTAGAAGTCTTCAGCTATGGCGCTGGAGCAGACCAGGAGCTGGGAGTCAACGGTACTCATAATGGCCGAAAGAATGGCGGCCAGCAATACGCCTCCGATCCAGGGATTAAACAGGACCTGCACCAGAGAAATGAACACAGTTTCCGAATTGTCCAAGGGTGAATTGGCAAAGTAGGCAATACCGGCGAATCCGGTGAAGATAGCCCCGAAAAGACCGAAAACCATCCAGGTCATGCCCACCATCTGGGCCTTGGGTGTGTCCTTGGGATGTCGAATGGCCATGAACCGGGCCAGGATGTGCGGCTGGCCGAAATACCCAAGCCCCCAGGCCATCAAAGAGATGATGGACATCAAGGTCATGCCGGAAAAGGCGTCCAGGTATTCGGGATCGATTTCCCCGGCCTTGGCCACGACGTCCCCCCAGCTGCCCATGGTTTGGACCACAATCATGGGGACAATGAGCAGGGCCAAGAACATCAGGGTTCCCTGCAGAAAGTCGGTCCAGCTCACAGCCATGAATCCGCCCAAAAAGGTGTAGGACACAATGATCAGGGAGCCGATCCACAGGGCCACCTGATAGTCCAGGCCGAAGGTGCTCTCAAACAGGATGGCCCCACCTGTCAGGCCGGAGGAAACATAAATGGTGAAGAAGACGAGAATGACCACTGCGGAAATGACCCGCAGGACTCGGGAGGTGTCGTTGAACCTGTTTTCCAGGTAGTCGGGCAGAGTGATGGAGTCTGCGGCTACCTCTGTATACAAGCGCAAACGCTTGGCCACGAACTGCCAGTTCAAAAAAGCGCCGATGGACAGGCCGATGGCGATCCAGATGTTGTTCATTCCTCCGGCGTACATGGCCCCGGGCAGGCCCAGAAGGAGCCAGCCGCTCATGTCCGAGGCCCCAGCACTTAAGGCCGCAACCCATGGGTTGAGCCCCCGTCCGCCCAGGATATAGTCAGAGAGGCTTCTGGTCCGCAGATAAAAGAAGATGCCTATGCTCATCAAAACAATGAGGTAGGCGATAAATGCGGTAAAGGTGGGTGCATTCATAACTATTCATCCCTCCCTTTTTTGACCAGCATGTTGATCAAGGACAAGACCACGAGCACGGGCATGGGAATCATCAGCCAAAACCAGGTTGCTGCACTGAGTGTTGCGTTTTCCATCCCTTCAACCTCCTTCTTTGTTGATATTGCTGGTGTCGGGGTTATCGGTGGGCCTTCAGACCGAGCATTTGCCTGAGGGCATGCTTGGCTATATCCGGATTCTCCTTGAGCCTGCGTTTGGCGTACGGGAGCCAGGAGGAACCGTAGGGGACGTAGACGCGCAGGTTGTGGCCCTGGGAGGTAATGATCTGTCGGAGCGGTTCATCCACACCCAAAAGCATCTGGAACTCGTAATCCGAGGCCTTGAGCCCGTATTTCTCAATCAAGCGCATGGCCTCAAAGATGAGTACCGGATCGTGGGTGGCGATGCCCACATAGGCCTTGTTCTCAAAAAGCCGTTCCAGGGCCAGGACGTAGTTCCGGTTGACCACGTCCGGATGTTTAAAGGCGTGTTCACGGGGCTCATTGTAAATCCCCTTGCACAGCCGTATGTTCATGGGTCCTGAGCCGAGACCATTGATGTCGCGAACCGTCCGCCGCAGATAGGATTGCAGGACAGTGCCCACATGGGGGGCGTAGGCCTGCCGCAGGCGGTGGTAAACGTTAATGGTTTGCGTGGTGCAGGAAATGTCTTCCATGTCAATGCGCACGAAATTCTGGATGCTTTTGGCGTAGGCCACGATCTCTTCGATATTGGCATAGGCGAAGTCCTGGTCCAGTTTGAGGCCCATTTGAGTGGGTTTGATGGATAAATTGGCGTCTATGCCTGTGCGATGAATGGTCTTGAGCACTTCCAGGGCCTGGTTCTTAAACCAGGAGGCCTCGCCCTTGGTGGTGATGAATTCGCCCAAGATATCAATGGTGGCCTTGATCCCTTGCGCATTCAGGTTTCGGGTGGTCTGGACCGCGTGGTCCAAGGTGTTGCCGGCGATATATTTGCGGGCGAATATGCCCACAATGGGGCCGGGAACGAACATAATGGTCTTGGAGACTACGTGGTTGAATAAAGACATGATCCTCACCTAGCCTTGGTTTGGGCCCGGGCATACGTTCAGTCCGGGCACGTGTACACAGATAAGACACCTCTCATAGGCAATGTATACGTTGGAGACCGCTTAGACCGAAAGGTTATGCATCGCTTGTCTTTCGGTCCTGGGCCAGGACACTTTGCATGTAGGTGTTGAAGCGGTAGACATGGCCTATGGCCAGATCCCTGGCCTGTTCCTCCAAGCCGGTGACCACGGCCTGGACAATGTCTTTGAGGTCCTGCACATTTTCCTGCAAAGTGGAAACATCCAAGACCAGGAAGCGTTCGTAATAGCGATCGATGTTTTCGTGAATGGACTTATGTACAAAGATGGTGATGGGGTTGCGGGTAATGGCGGCCAGGTGCATATGGACGGCCTTGTCTGCCTCCAGAAAGGCCTGGGGTTGGGGTGTATCCCGATTGGCACAGGTGACTGCACTGTCCAAAAGCTTTTGCAGCTCATCAGCTTCAGCTGTACTGATACGTCTGGCGGCGTGGGCAGCGGCTTCGCCTTCCATCCCGGCCCTGAACTCGGCCAGATGGGTCAAAGAGACTTTTTGGTGCCTGATGAGCAAGGCCAGGCTTTCACTCACCGGTTCATAGGATGCATCGCGGACGATGGCCCCTCCTCCCACCCCGAGCTTTATGTGAATAAGCCCCTTTTGCTCCAGAACCCGCAAAGCTTCCCGCAAGGTGCCCCGGCTGACTTGAAGCATCTCCTTGAGCTCGCGTTCCGCAGGGAGGACATCGCCAGGTTTGAGTTTGTCGTTTAAGATCGCTTCCTGGATTTGATCCACGACATCTTGAAAAACTTTATTTTGTTTGGCTGCTCTGAACATGGCCTATCCCGCAAAGGATGCATGGCTCGTATGAAACTAGATACCACTTCGTCCGTCATTCCCGCGCAAGGCGGGAAGCAAGAGCAGATAGAAAGGCTTTCCCCTAGATTGCCCGGAGAGCCT
>JBNJII010000031.1:0-33270 GCA_051749205.1 Thermodesulfobacteriota bacterium
CGTATCTCAACCTCTTCATCGACTTGAAGCTGTGCTCTCTCTAGCAGTTCCTTATGCAGGCGCACACCCTGACTATTTCCCCATCTTTGAATTTTTGTATACATAACGTGCCTCCAATGTATATCCATAGTATATACACACTCATGGCATGATGGTCAATCACAAACATGTTTGGCCGGGTCAATGTTCAAAAACAAAACTATTGACAGTCGCAATTTTCTGGGACAGACTAGACTTAGTCTATGAGTACATTCAAAAAAGAGAAAAGCTATGCAAGTAAATATTCATGAGGCGAAAACCCAGTTTTCAAAGCTGATTCTTTCCGTGGAAAAAGGAGAGGAAGTCATCATAGCTCGCTATGGCCAGCCAGTAGCCAAGCTGATACCGTACAGTCAGCCTTCTGTTCCCCGTACCCCAGGATCTGCTGAAGGCAGATTTACGGTCCCGCCTGAATTCTTTGAGCCTCTGCCGGAGGATATCCTGGACGCATTTGAAAAATGAAAATACTTTTAGACACTCACACTTTTCTGTGGTGGATCTCGAATGACCATCAGCTCTCAGAAACCGCCCGCCAACTCATCAGCGAAAGCATGCATTGTGTACACTGGAGTGCTGCAAGCTCGTGGGAAGTTGCCATCAAATACAACCTGGGCCGGCTTCCTCTTCCAGAAAGGCCGGAAGTATTCATCCCTCAAGAATTGAATAAGAATCGGATTGATTCCATTCCTGTCAAGGATATTCATGCCTTTTATGCCGGTGCATTGCCCAGATACCACAAAGACCCGTTTGACCGGATGCTCATTGCCCAAGCCCAAACCGAATCACTTGTTCTTCTATCCAATGATTCTATCCTCCACCAGTATGATGTCCAGGTGACGTGGTGATGGAAACCTTGTTCGTTTTTTGATGAGGCTACGGGCACATTCGGCATTGTAAACTTTAGTAGGCGGTTTTCCTGCTGCTGGTGATCCAGGGCAGGACATAATCCCATTTGTCAGGATCGATATCTTCTTTGGGTTTTATAGCCGCCCAGGTAGCGCCTCCATTATCACTATTATCAATCTGCCCCAGGCAGAGCCTGAGAACAGGCTTTCTCTTGCAAGTCAATTGATAATCATGATTTAACCACCTTCACGAGCCTTATCCTCCCGGGATCGCCAGGCTCCAGCCTGGCCTTAAGTGGGCACGCATAATTTTCGCACCATGCCCATCTCCGTCTCGCTTGAGCCTGACCCAGACCTGACGTCTGCACAAGAAGCTTTCCTACCCGGTGCTCGTAGAGCCCTTTGGCGTCTATTCATGGCAAAGGGAACCGATCAGGAGATTACGATGCCGCAAAAGAAGAAACACCCCCAACCCCCTCGAGGGGGGACGAAGAAGGGAAAACCGACTCCGTGCAATCGACGCGTCACTGGGAGTTGATTGAATTTCATCTCGCTGTGGTGTACATTCGTACCCTTCATTGGATGCTGAGCAGAAGACCAAACCCGTTATGCACAGCATGTGATGCATATTTCACTTGGAAATACATCCAGGAGCAACAATGTACGAACTCCTCCGGGGGCCTTTGGCCTCGGTTTCTTTTATCATTTTTCTCGTTGGGTGCGGAATGCAAATCTACAGATTCACCCGTCTGACCCAGAGCATTCCTCAAAAAGGCAAAACCTCGTGCACGACAATACTCAAAGCCGGCCTGAGAGGAACCTGGAAAAACCTGGCCGACCCCAGCACGAGAAAAGGAACCGGAGTGGGCATGAATCCAGTCATCTCCGGGGTGACTCTTGTCTTTCATCTCTGCCTCATCTTTACCCCCCTCTTCCTTCTGGCCCACAATATGTTGCTTGACTGGTCCTGGGGGGTCTCCCTGCCCTCTGTGTCCGAATCCTTATCCGACAAGCTGACCATCCTTGTCCTTGCTTGCGGGGCGTTCTTTCTTGGCCGTCGGCTTTTGGTCCCTAAGGTCCGGGCCCTGACCACCTGGCGGGACGTGGGTATCTATGTGTTGGTTTTCACCCCTTTCCTGACCGGTTTCATCGCTTACCACCAGTTTTTCGCCTACCAGACCTTTTTGTATCTGCATATCATCTCCGGCGAGTTACTGATGATCCTCATTCCTTTTACCATGCTCAACCATATGCTGTACTTTTTCCTCAACCGCTTTCTGATCCAAAGCGAACATAGCCTGTTTCCGGGAACCAGGACCTGGGCTTGATGCAGTACACCTTGCACTCGCCCAACAGCAACCACCATACGCATAGGCGAGGAAAACACCGTTTCCCAGCCAGCAAGGAGAGCCCCATGCATCCGGGTTCAGCAAAAGAGATTCTCGCCCTGAACACAAACAAGATACAGCTCGTCATGCAGCTCTGCGCCCATTGCGGGATGTGTGCCGAAAGCTGCTTTATGTACGTCTCCCACAAGCGGGACCCCAAGTACACGCCAGCCTACAAGATGATCAATGCCTTCAAAGTCCTGAACAGCACAAAGAAACGCGCCTCCTGGGAAGAGCTGCATACTGCCCAGGACATGCTCTGGCACCGATGTGTCTTGTGCATGCGCTGCTACTGTCCCTTGGGCATCGACATCCCGGACATGATTGCCTTGGGCCGGCGCATTTGTAGACAAAAAGGTATCTTCAGGGACTACAGCGAGGAGAGCCACCCATGATCAAGCTGAAACAAAAGCCGTTTGAGGAAATCATTGCCAGCATTGCCAAGTACGATGCAGTCCTCAATATCGGCTGTGGCGGATGCGCTTCGGTATGTCTGGCCGGAGGTCAAAGAGAAATAGTTGTCCTGAACTCCAGGTTGGAGAGACATTGTAAGGCCGCCGGTACCCCCAAGCGCTTTGCCCACTACACTTTGGAGCGGGCCTGCAATTTTTCGTTCTTTGCTGACCTGGACCATATGGTCCCTGCTTTCGATTGTCTCATCTCCATGGCCTGCTCCGCCGGGGTGCAGTTCATCGCCGAACGCTACCCTCTCACTCCGGTCTTTCCGGCCATAAACACCCTTGGCATCGGGGTTGACAGGGAGCTTGGGGTCTACGAAGAGGTGTGCAAAGGTTGCGGACAGTGCGTGATTGGCTACACTGGAGGGATCTGCCCTCTGGCCAACTGCGCCAAAAAACTGTTCAACGGCCCGTGTGGAGGGACCCACGACGGATTGTGCGAAGTGTCCGACGAGGTCCCCTGCGCCTGGCAGGCCATCTATACCCGCCTGCACGACCAGAACCGCCTGGAAGATATCCTCAAGATCCATCCGGTCATGGAATGGGCAGATCAGGTAAAACGCCGGGTGGTGCAGGACGCCTACACCCCGGAAAATCCCTAAGTGCTCCGATTCGTAAGTTCGGTAACGTATTCTCTATCAGTCCAGTCGAATCATAACATTTGTAAATACGAAATTCGAAATACGAAACAAATTCGAAATTCAAATGACCAAATGATTGAAACATAAAGAAAACCCTCTGCTGATTCAGTTCAATTGGGGTGGAATCCCGTTCTGTTTTGAATTTTGGTCATTCGTGCTTGTTTCGTACTTCGTGCTTCGGATTTCGGATTTTTCAACGTCGCTTCAGATCCTAATAGTGAACCTGCTGTCGGCTTTGTAATGTCACTGTATTTATGACTGCGTGTACTAAGCTTCGGCCGGGCCTTCCTCCACTTTCATAACCACCAAAGTGATGTCGTCTAGAACGCTGCGGCTGCCGGTAAAATCATACAAAGCGTCCAGGAGCCTGTGGATAATGTCCTCTGCACTCGCCCTGTGCGTATCCCTGATGACAGAGCGCAGTCTCTGTTCTCCGAAAAACTCTCCCTGTGCATTTCTGGCCTCGGTAATCCCGTCCGTATATAACAGGAGCACATCCCCAGGCTGCACCCAATCTGTTTTCTCTTCATAGTTCACTTCCGGCAGGATGCCCAATATCAGGCCTTCGGCGTCCAAGTGCTGGAACTCTCCCTGCCCCTTCCGCCAAAGCAGGGGGGGATTGTGCCCACCATTTATATAGGTTATCCGCCGGCTTTCCGGAAAATACTTCACATAGAAAAAAGTGATAAACATCTCCGCCTGAACCAGGTTGGCATAAAAGAATCTGTTCAAGGCTGAGGCTATCTGCCTGGCTTCGTTGCTCTCCCTGGCCTGGGCCTGAATGAAGGTCCGGACTTCAGCCATGATCAGGGCGGCGGCCACATTATGCCCGGAGACATCGGCTATGACCACATCCAGCACCCTGTCCTTATCAAGCAGAAAATCATAGTAATCTCCTCCCACATGGTAGGCTGTCACGCAGGTCCCAGCCAGGGCCACTCCAGGGACTTGGGGCGGCTCTGTAGGTAAAAGACCCAGCTGGATCTCTTTAGCTATCTCCAGCTCCCGTTCATGCTGGCGGGCGGCAATGAGGTGCTCGGTCTGACGTGCGTTTCTCCAGGCAATACCCAGCTGAGCGGCAATGCTCGAAAAGACTTCAATGAATTCTTCTGTAAAGATCCCTTTATCCGTTTTGGAAAAAGCGGATAAAACCCCGATGGCCCTATCTTCAATAGTAATGGGGACATGGGCAAAGGACTTGATGCCTTCTTGCTGCATGATCTGTGCGGTGACCGGTCTGCCGATCTCATCCGTATCGTTGACCACCTGGATGGTATTGGTCACAAAGGCCTCTCCGATCACGGTATCCCTGTTCACCTCCCGGTCGGAATCGCCCAAGTGCCTGTGACTCATTCCCTTTTGGCTTTGAACTTTGAGCTTCTTGCCTTCCTCATCCACAATCCTGACCACACACAAATCAAAAGGAAACTGCCGGGTCAAAAGATCCAGGAGGTTGTCCAGTACTGTCTGCAGCTCCCGCCCGCTGGCCACCACCTTAGCGGCTTCAAAGAGGACCTGCAGCTGCTCCCGGGATGCGGTTCGGCTTATGTTCACCGACCCAAAGACGTCGAAAACATCCTCCATTTTGCTGCCCCGGGTGGCCAAGTAGTTGTCTACGATGATCTTGGCCGGGGCGCTGCCCACATAACCGGCCAAAGTACGCTCGGTAAACTCCTTGATATCGGCCAGATCGGTCTCCACAATGCGCCGGTCCCCGAGATAGGAGTTCAAGGCCGCCTCCGCCTTCTCCTCCCCGATGAACTTGCTCATCAACTCCACAAACTCGGTTACAGGCGGGGCCTTGTTCAGGCGTTGCCTTTTATCTGGAATAAGGGGCTTGGCAAAGACATCCACAAACAATGCTGCCTGCTTTCTCTGCTCCTCGTTTTGCTCCATGAGCAAAGACAAAGCAACCATGGACCCGACGTTGAAAAACAAGGTCCACAGCAAGGAATGGCTCCACATGTCCAGACCGTGCAGCCCGAACAACTCCAAGGGTCGCAGCCAACTCAAATGCAACAGGCCGTTCTCCAGGATGCCCTGTCCAAGCCAGCCGGAAAAGACGAATGAGGGCACAAGCAGGGTATAGGACCAGACAATAAAGCCCATAATGAGCCCCACCGCCACCCCCAGCTTATTGGTCCGCCGCCAGAACAGCCCGCCGATCACGGCTGGAGCGAACTGGGTGGCAGCGACAAAAGAGATGAATCCGATTTTGACCAGGGCGTAGGAGTCGCCGATCAACTTGTAGAACACATAGCCAAATAGTATGGCTATAAATATGCACAGGCGCTTGAGGTGGATCAAAAGGCCGGAGATATCCCTGTCCTGCAAGGCCCTTATCTTGAGTATGATCGGCACCAGCAGGTTGTTGAGCATCATGGTGGACAAGGCCACAGAAGAGACCATAACCATACCCGCAGCCGCAGAGAATCCGCCGAGAAAGGCCAAAAGAGCCAACCAGGGCCTTTCGGCCAAGAGAGGAATAGAGACGACAAAATAGTCCGCCCCCAGGGCTGACCCGTCGTTGATCAACAGACCGCCCAGGGCGATGGGGATGACAAAAAGATTGATCAAAAACAGGTAGGCCGGAAAACGCCACATGGCCTCCCGAATATGTTCCTCCCGGGTATTTTCCACCACCATGATATGAAACTGCCGGGGCAGAAACATAAAGGCCATCATGGCCATAACCGTCAATGCGGCCCAGGTCGTGTACGAGCTTTGGTCAGTATGGAGAAGCAAAAGGTCCTGCTTCTCCGGAAACCGGTCCAGAAAACGGACGAACACATCCCCGAACCCATCGAATAGTCCGTAGGTGACAAAGACGCCCACAGCCAGAAAGGCCACAAGCTTGACCAAAGATTCAAAGGCAATAGCCGCCACCAAGCCCTCATGCCGTTCCGAGGCATCCAGCTGCCTGGCTCCAAACAGAACACTGAACAGGCCCAGGATCAAAGCCAAGACAAAGGTGGTGTCCAAGTGCAGAAAATGGGGAAGAGTGGCCTGAAGCGGGTCCATGGACTCGAAAACCGGCCTGGAAATCAAGGCCAAGGTCTGGGACACGGCTTTTATCTGCAAGGCAATGTAGGGCATGATGCCCACTACAGCGAAAAGGGTGACCATAGCCCCTAAAAACACCGAGTTGCCGTAGCGACTGGAAATGAAATCGGCGATGGATACAAGCTTGAGCTCCTTGCTCACCCGGAGCATCTTGCGCAGGAAGAACCACCAGGTAAAAGCCATGAGGGTCGGCCCCAGATACACGGCAATGAAGTCAAGCCCAGTAGTGGCAGCCCGCCCCACACTTCCGTAAAAGGTCCAGGAGGTGCAGTACACAGCCATGGACAGTGTATACACCGTGGGATTGGCCACCAGA
The DNA here is from genome assembly GCA_051749205.1 of Thermodesulfobacteriota bacterium. Taxonomy (GTDB): domain Bacteria; phylum Desulfobacterota; class Desulfovibrionia; order Desulfovibrionales; family Desulfothermaceae; genus Desulfovermiculus. Next base: position 6,751 of record JBNJII010000031.1, read on the forward strand.
CTCTGTTTTTTTGCGCCTTTATGTTCCGCCCAGGTGGCCACGGCAAAAAGCAGGGCAAAGTATCCCAGGATAATCAGGGATAAGACCCCCAGGCCGATCATGATTCCTCTCCCGGCTCCCTGTCGGCTGTGCCCTCCTCCGCCAATTCCTTCTCAAGGCTCAGCCCCCGGGAAAAAGCATAGATGACCAGGATGGAGAAAGGCCAACCCACCAGAAAATAGAGGACTGACAAGGGAATATTCCAGAACATGACGATCTTGTTGAAAATCACCAGAAACGGATAATTGAGCATGACCAGGCCCAGGAGAAAGAAAAATATCCAGGCCTCTCTGAGCCTGGAGAGGGAAGCTTTCTTGGGGAGGGAAGGCATACAAAGACCTCTACGCGGTTCTGTTTTGAACCAAATACCGCAAATGCTCGTCTCCAGTACCGCAGCACCCGCCCAGGATCTTCAACCCCCAGTGACGATGCAGGGTGAGCATACCTTCTCCCCAATCCTCCACTGCATCGGCTTGCAGCACCCCGGAGTTGTCCAACGCACTGTGCTCCAGGGATGAGGCGTTGGCCTGATATCCGATAAGCCGGGACAGAACCCTGGCTGGCTCCTTTTCCGGTCTCAAAAAGGAAGGATAGGAACAATTGATCATATATCCACTCGGCGGAGAAGAACAGTGGGCATCAATCTCCTGTATGGCCCGGTCCAGGGAGCTGCCGTCCAGAATACGGCCCTGCTTGTCGATCACAAAGCTGACCATAAACGGAAGTCCGGTTTGGGCCATGGCCTGGGCCAGACCGGCGGCCTCTTCCACTGCGGGCAAAGTAGCGGCCATAAGATAGTCCGCTCCGGCCTGAGCCAATGCCTCAGCCTGCCAGGAATGCTCCTGCCTGGCTGACTTTTCGTCCACAGCCAGGTCCGGCCTGTAGGCGTCCCGCAGCGGACCGAGCAAGCCACCGATGAGCACGGGTTGGGTCATCTCTTGGCCCAGATCGTGGCGCACTCCCTGCATAAATCTGACTGCATCCTGATTGATTGCCTGCGGACAATCCACAGCTTGCACCACGCTCTTGTTGGCCCTCCAGGTGGGAGCGGTGATCAGAAGAGGCACACCACTCTCCCGGGCCAGGGCCAGGAAGCCGCCGTAAATCCTCTTTAAGGCCCGGCGTCCCGCTTGATGATAAATGCACGGCGCACAGCCAAGCTGCGGATGGGTCGGGATGCCAAAGGAATGAACCAGGAGTTCACTTACAGCGGCTTCCATCAAAACCAGCTCATGGGTGGCCAAAACAGCTTCCAAAGAGGCTTGCACTGGCATAGCGTCCCTTTGTGCTCCAAAGTTTCATACCCTTTTTGCATTCCCGACCCCAAACACCGCCAACAAGATGCAGACCTTCAGCCATGGGACATGCTATGAAGGCTGGTTTATTTTTTGCGCTGTCTGCCGATATCCGGGTTTATATTCCCGGAATCCGGCCCCCCGCAATCCGGGGTATAGCAGGATGCATCCACAAACTCGCACTTTTGCTTGCAGCTAGGGCATGTTTCCGGGGGTTGGGTCGCATCCAATGTATGTCCGCATACTGTACATTTCCAGACTGACATGTCGGCCTCCTTCAAGGATATGAGTTTTAAAATAATAATCCATCCTAAGACAGGAGAGGGCTGGACGCAAGCCGGATATTTATGTGTTCCATACCTGATCAATCCAGCAAATTCTCTCTTTTTTGTCCGCTTTGGGCAAAAATAGAGTTCAGATTTGCCGGAGGCAAAGCTGAACCGGAACGTCTTTCTATGGAGAGTTCCCGGCAATAGTGTACACGGTCTCTCCAGGCACCTCTTCCTGGTCCACAAGGACCTGGGCCAACCTGTCCAGAGCACGGCGATGCTGGCTCAATATCTCCTTGGCCTGTTCAAAGGCATTTTTCAAGATGGTCTCCACCTCTTTATCCACAGCTTGAGAGGTGGCCTCGCTGTATTCCTTTGTCTTGCCCAACTCCTCCCCTAAAAAGACCTGCTCACCTGCACTGCCCAGGGCCATGTGCTCAAATTGGCCGCTCATACCCCATTCCAGAACCATCTTGCGGGCCATTTTGGTCGCCTGTTGCAGGTCGTTGGCCGCTCCGCTGGTGGCTGTATCAAAAACCAGGGCCTCGGCACACCGGCCGCCCATCATCACCGCCAGCCTGTCCTGCAGGTATTCGCGGGGATAAATATAGCGCTCCTGCTCCGGAAACTGCTGCGTGGCACCCATGGATTGACTTCTGGGGATTATAGATACCTTATACACCGGATCTGCATTGGGCAACAGGGCCCCGACCAGGGAATGACCGGCTTCATGGTAAGCCACCATGCGCTTTTCCTCCTCAGTCATAACCAGTCCGTGCCGCTTCAGCCCCATGAGGATTTTGTCCCGGGCAGCCTCAATCTCTGCATGGGATATGGCCTCTTGATCCTGCCTGGCGGCCAGCAAAGTGGCCTCATTGAGCATATTTTCCAAATCTGCCCCGGAAAACCCCTGGGTTTCTCTGGCCAGCCGATCAAGATCCACATCCGGGCTCAGCTTTTTGTCCTTTGTGTACAGGTGAAGCAGCTCCTCCCTGTCCCGGGTAGTGGGCAAATCCACAATGATCCGGCGGTCGAAGCGGCCTGGTCGGCTCAAGGCCGGGTCCAGGATATCCGGACGATTGGTGGCGCACATAACGATTATGTTTTCATAGGCCTCAAATCCGTCCAGCTCGGAGAGAAGCTGATTGAGGGTCTGCTCCCTCTCGTCGTGGCCCCCTCCCAGGCCGGCTCCGCGCCGGCGGCCGATGGCGTCCATCTCATCGATAAAGATGATGCACGGGGCATTCTTTCTGGCGTCCTGAAACAGGTTGCGGACCCTTTTGGCCCCAACCCCCACGAACATCTCCATAAAATCGGACCCGGTGATGGAAAAGAAAGGCACTCCGGCTTCCCCGGCCACGGCCCTGGCCAAAAGCGTCTTTCCTGTGCCCGGCGGGCCTACGAGCATGATACCTTTGGGAATCTTGCCCCCCATCTCCTGGATCTTGCCCGGCTCCGTCAGGTAGTCCACCACTTCCTGAAGCTCCACTTTGGCCTCCTGGGCCCCAGCCACATCCTGGAAGGTGGTCTTTTCCTGGCTCTGGTCGTATTGCTTGGCCTGATTCTGGCCGATGCTGAACAATCCGCCGTTTTGGCCCTGCATCCGCTTGTACTGAATATAGATGAGCCAAAAAATCAAAAGCACGGGCAGCAAAGAGATGACGATATACCAGAAAATGCGGTCAGTTTCCGGCTTGGTGGTCACTTGCACATCGTGCTCTTGCAGCTTGGCCATCAAGTCTTGATCCCCGAAAGAAGGCAGATAGGTGGAAAAGCTGGAATAGGCCGTATCCTGAAAAGTGGCCTCTTTTTTCAGCTTGCCTTGAATACTGTCCCCTTTGACCATAACCTCCTGTACATTGCCATCCTGGACCTGAGCCAAGAATTCGCTGTAGCTGATACTCAATCCGGCCGCATACTGCGAAATATAGCTCCAGGCGAAAAACACGAACAAAATGGCCAGGAGGACTAAAAGCTGCCTGTTCTGTTGCCAGTATTGCTTGGCCATGCTCACTCCACATGCTTTTGCTTTCTCACGACACGTTGCCCCAAACAAAACACAAAGCTTTTTCAGACCGGATATCAGCGCATGGACAGCCGCTTTTGGGCCGAAAGCACACTCTTTCGCAAGCGGATATTTTGAGGTGTGACCTCCACCAATTCGTCCTCGCGGATGAAATGCATGGCCCGCTCCAGGGACATGGGCCGCACTGGGGTCAAAACCACATTCTCGTCCCGGCCGGATGCTCGAACGTTGGTCAGCTTTTTTTCCTTGCACGGATTGGCGTTGAGATCCTGGGACCGATTGTGCTCCCCAAAGATCATCCCTTCATAGACCGCATCTCCCGGGGTAATAAATATCTCCCCCCTGGGCTCCAGATTGAATAAGGCATAGGCCACAGCCAAACCGGACCGATCCGAGACTATGGACCCGGTTGCGCGGCTGGCGAACCTGCCCCGATAGGGCTCGTATCCGTCGAAGTAGGTGTTTAAGAGCCCTGTTCCCCGAGTGTCGGTCAAGAACTCGTCCCGGTAGCCGATAAGGCCCCTGGAGGGCAGACTGAACTCCAGGCGGACCCGGCCGCTGCCCCGGGTATTCATGGAGGTCATTTTGCCCTTGCGTCCGGCCAGTTTTTCGGTGATCACTCCGGTGAATTCCTGGTCGCAATCAATAATCACCTGCTCCATAGGCTCCAGGAGCTGGCCGTTTTCCTCTTTATACAAAACCTCCGGACGCCCTACAGTGAGCTCAAAGCCTTCCCTGCGCATAGTCTCGATAAGGATGGCCATCTGAAACTCCCCCCGCCCCTTGACCAAAAAGGTCTCCCGGTCCTCCATCTCTTCCACTTGCAAAGAGACGTTTTTCAAGGTTTCCTTGAGCAAGCGATCTTTGATTTTTCCGGACTGAACCAGACTCCCCTCCCGTCCGGCCAAGGGAGAGGTATTGATGTAAAAGCGCATGCCCACCGTGGGCTCATCCACCCGGATCCGAGGCAAGGCCTTGGGCAGCTCCTGATGGCAGATGGTATCTCCAATGTGGATGTCCTCGATTCCGGAGAGAACGCAGATGTCTCCAGACCGGATATGCTCCGCAGCACGGAGACTCATGCCCTCAAAGGTCTGCAGGCGGGTGACCCGCAAAGGACGGGCCTGACCGTCTCCCCCCAGACACACCAGATTGTCGTTGGTTTGCACCTCACCGCTCATGACTTTACCTATGGCCAATCTGCCCAAGTAATCGGAGTAGCCAAGATCGGAGACCAGCATCTGAAAGCCGGCCGCAGGATCGCTCTGGGGTCCAGGCATACGCTCTCGAATAGTCTCAAACAGGGCCTGCAGATTGCTGTCCATTTCCTGCACCCGGGAACCGGCCACCCCCTCCCGGCCAATGGCATAGAGATAGGGAAAGTCAATCTGCTCGTCGTTGGCCCCCAGATCGATGAACAGGTCATAAACCTCGTCCAACACCTCTTCCGCTCTGGCATCGTGGCGATCGATCTTGTTCACCAGGACAATAACCTTCAGGCCTGCGGCCAGGGTCTTTTCCAGGACGAAACGGGTCTGGGGCAAAGGACCTTCTGAGGCGTCCACCAAAAGAAGGGCCCCATCGGCCATGGACAGGGCCCGTTCCACTTCCCCGCCGAAATCGGCGTGGCCCGGGGTGTCGATAATGTTGATCTTCACCCCTTTCCACATCACGGAGCAGTTCTTGGCCGCAATGGTGATGCCCCGCTCCTGCTCCAGATCCATGGTGTCCATAAGCCGTTCAGCCACCTCCTGCCCCTCCCGGAACAGTCCGCTCTGGCGGAACATGGCGTCCACCAGGGTCGTCTTGCCGTGATCAACATGGGCGATAATGGCTATATTGCGTAATGTATTTCCGTGCATCGGTTTCTTTGCTCATCCTACTGTAATAAGTTTCTTAAAAAATTCCCTGAACTGGATGCCGGACACAGCCCGTCCCAGAGTTTCTTTGCGGCCTTTACCCTCTGATCTCTGTGTCCAGAACTACTGGTGCCTTGTCATCAATTATCTGTCGCAATGCAAGAAACACCCCCCACCTCAAGCTGAGCATGGCACACTCTTGACACCGTGGGGCTATAACGTGCTGAAAAAATAAGGTTTCAGAGTCATCATTCCAACCACCCCTGCCCCTCCTTGGCAAGCTGAGGTCCCCGGTTATCTGTCGGTTTTTCAAAACACCTCATATCCCGGAATGCAACCTCCGATCCTACGGGTAGGGGCAATCCTAGGCGTCTTCGCCGTATGGTTGCCCTCTGAAAATAACAGACCCACGGTGTCAGGTGTGGGTAAGGATCAGCCCCTCAAGGGGGGACGAAGAAGAAGGAGCGACAGATTAAGGTTGATTTTTCACTAGGTCGCGGCCAGGACCTGCATAACTGGAATTTGGGCCTTCAGCAATGCCAGACAGGCATGGGTCCTGAGCAGGGGATTCCCCTGGCCGAGCATCTTTTTGAGTTCAGAATCAGCCCCTTGGGCACCTGCCGTCTGACAGGCCTGAAAAATCACCTCCTCCTGATCCGTGTTGCGGATCAGCTCCCCAATATAGGAAACAGCCTTGTCATCCGGCATGTGGGCCAGCATGGAGAGACAGACCAAAACCAGAACTTCGTTGTCTGTCCTGGCCAATCCGTACACGATATTGTCTGCGGAACAGAGCTCGGCTGCAGACCGGGGAGTGGACAGCTCCTTCCAGGTTGAGGCATCGCCCCCAAGCGCGACCATCCATTCCGTGATCATCGCCTTGAGCCGACCGTCCCGGGAGCTGGACTTGAAGGCAAGCAGTTGGGTCACACCCTGAGAATCGGCGCTTGCCAAAAGCCCCAGCCCTGCATACTCCCGAACCATGCGCTTTTCACTGTCCAGGAGCTTAACCAGCTCAGCAACCGCGGCTTTGCCCATCCACCCCATGGCCAAGGCTGTTTCCAGAATCAGGTCCTCGTCTTTTTCCTCCCTTAAAAGGGCACCAAGAACAGGCAGGGAGTCCGGTCCGCAAAACCGAAGGGCTTGAATGGCAGCCCTCTGCACTCGGTGATTTATGTGCGCCCTATATACATCAGCCAAGTATTGCCCGGGCTGTTTCTCCAAAAGCCCAATGGCCCACAGGGCCAATGCCCGGGCGTTCAGGCCATGGCTTGCATCCTGGACCGCGGCATACAAATCCGGCTTGGCCTTTTCTCCAAGTTGAACCAGTCCGGTCAAGACCACAGGAGTCCAGTAGGCCCCGGGAGCCAAGGAGGTTTTCCCTTCCCAATCCTGTAAAAGCTCCTCCACTGAGGGCTCTGTGGTCTGGCCGCCGGAGGTATACATGTTCCATACCTGCATCTCGGCTGCGCTCTTGGCAGACCAATCCATGCCCTTGAGGGCTGAAACCGCCGCTTGGCGGATATCCGGGTCATGGGCGTACAGATAACGAACACAGTACTCTACCTGGCTGGAATCCGCACCCAGGGAGGCCAGGTAATAAATGACCTGCTCTTTGGTCCGGCCGTTTTGGAAATCTCTTTCCGGCACAGACTGAAACTTCTTGACGAGCTTGCGGAAACTTTTCAACATAAGACCACTCAATTGTCTATTAATAGGTTCAAGAACCAACCCATGAAAATCTCATCCCACTTTGAAGTCACAATACCCGCATTGTATCTTCCAGGAGGCCACTATGCCCCATCCCCTTTGGAAACAGAAAGTTCAAGAGATCTTCGGCTCCCAGAAGGTTCCGGAGGTAACTTCCAACAATCTGAAAACATTTCGCGATCATTTGCGCTCCAACTTGGAGGAGCCCTGCTATCTCTTCATCAGCAGTGATGATGGAGCCCAGTTTGAGGCCGTACTTCTGGTGGATTACCTGGAGGACGTGGACCACAGCAAAGGGATCTTGGTCACGGTGAAGAGGACCTCGGATGACAAAGCTTTCACCGTCCCTCTGGCCCAATTGGAATGCCCTCCCGAAGACACCGACAACCACAGCCTGGTTGAGGCCTACTCATCGTGGTTCATCCGCTCTGTATTTCAAGATATGTGGACCCCGTAAGCAGACCATTGTCCTTGATGGATGGATTGCATTCCCGAATCCTCCTGGCTGTCCACCCGGCACGGTAATTTTTTTCTCAAATGTAAGTTTCCAGGAGTGTTCAGGTTTCAGCTTTGCCTCCGGCAAATCTGAAATATTTTTTGGGCCAAAGCGCCCAAAAAAGTGAATTTGCCGGGTTGATCAAGGATGAAACGTTTTGTGGGGATGCTGGAATTCCCAAAAGGGCGACTGCCAGTCGCCCCTACGAGTTGTTCGATGACCCCTAGTTAAATACAAACACCGTACTGGCGTGAAGTTTGTAGAAGGGCGACCGGCGGTCGCCCTTCCTGGCTTTGGAAACATATTTTGGGATATTTTGAGGCATCAGAAACACAAATCAAGAAATATCAGGTATATCAAGTTCTTATACTGAACAGTGAACACCGAACACTGACCACAAATTGCTATTATCCAGAGACAGAGCACATCAACTGAAATTGTTGAAAATGGAAAGCAGAACCAAAAAGCCCTGGTCCACCCGGCAGCGGCTGCGCAAAAGCTTGACCTTGATTTCCCATCCCGGCTAGATTGACGCCAAGCCTTTGTAAAAGACACACCAACCAGACGCCACTCCAAGGAGGTTCTATGCCCCAGGAACAGGATGTCCTGGCCCAAATCCGCCGGTTCATGACCAGCAGAACCCTGCTCACCGCCTGTGAACTGAACCTGTTCACAGCCTTGGACCGGGAACCGACCTCTGCCCAAGGGCTGGCCGAGGCCCTCGACGTGGACTCCCGGGCCCTGACCAGGGTCCTGGACTGCTTGGTCACCCTGGACTATTTAATTAAGGACGCCTCAGGACACTACCGCCCAACAGCTGCCGGACGATTCTTGTCCTCAGAGCACGAACAAACCGTCTTGCCTATGGCCCTCCATCTGGCCCACACCTGGAACAATTGGCACCATTTGACCGAAACCGTCCGCAGGGGGAAAAATCCCAACCAGCAGCACGTGACCCATCTGGAGCCTGATCAGCAGAAGGACTTCATCGGAGCCATGCACGTCGTAGGTCGAGAGCTTTCCGAGGACATCGCGGCTTTGTATGACGCGTCCTTTGCCCATTGTCTACTGGACATCGGCGGTGGGTCAGGGGTGTATACAATGGCCTTCCTCCGGGCCAATCCCGGCTTACGGGCGATCATATTCGATCTGGACCGGGTCATCCCCTTAACTCGGGAGTTTGTTGCCAACCAAGGATTCGCGGACCGGGTCGATTTTGTGGCCGGGGACTTTTACCAGGACCCTCTTCCTCCCGGATGCGACCTCGCTCTGCTCTCAGCCATTATCCATCAAAACAGCCGTGAAGAAAACCGGGAATTGTTCACAAAAATCTACTCAGCCCTGGAACCCGATGGGCGGGTTTTGATCCGGGACCACATCATGGACGCCACCCGGACCAAGCCAGGAGCCGGAGCCATGTTCGCCCTGAACATGCTGGTCAATACCCGGGGCGGGGACACCTACACCCTGGAAGAAGTGGAAAACGACCTCCAACAGGCAGGTTTCTCCCACATCCGGGATATCCGCAGCGGCCAGGACTCTTTCGAGCGCATGGATTGCCTGGTGGAGGCCCGCAAGAAGGCATGAGCCCGATCACCAAGGCCCGGAAATAGAGACCTCACTGCCAAAAGTGGCTTTACGTTTATCGGCATAACCTTGAAACAAGGCGAAAGACATGTTGCGCACCCTCATCCATTACGGGATCTTCGTAGGCCTTTTGGTCTGCTTGCTCCTTGTGCTTCTGGGCTACGTATCCAGACATCAATCCCCCATAGGGCTCATTGAAGGTCAACTTATGAACTGTCCGGAACGACCGGTGTGCGTTTCCAGCCAGCAAGACCAGGATCATCCCTCCTGGGTAGAGCCCCTGCAGTTTTCAGATCCAGCCGAGCAGGCCTGGGAACGGGCCCAAAACTGTGTGCAAACCATCGGGGGCAATATCCAAAAAGTGCAAGACGGTTACCTATGGGCCACCTTCCACTCCAGGGTTTTCGGATTTGTGGACGACATGGAACTCTCCATGAGAGCGACACAAAAGCATATCCAAGTCCGCTCCGCTTCCAGAATCGGATACTACGACTTCGGCAAAAACAGAAGCCGGGTAGACAAGCTGCGGGCCTGCTTTCAGGACCGGAAAGACAATGCGGAATAAGAGCCAGAGTATGTCTTCGCCTCTAGCATCACTTTGTGCCGGCAAGGGCCTGGCTCTGTTTGTCGGTATCCGCGATCTGATCATTTTCGTTCTGGGGGTGTGGTATTTTGAGTTCCAAGTGGGCTACACCTTTCCGGAAGAAGAAAACCTCCTCCTCTATTTTGTGGCCATTCCCATCATCTGGGCCACCCTCATCCAGATATGGACCACGACCACCTACAGGGAACAAAAAAACACCTTTATGACCGTGTTCACCCATCTCGTGGCCGTACTCATCCTCATCAGCACTGTATTTTTGATCAGCGCCACCTTGAAAACCATTCAGCCCAGCCTGGACTCCTTGGGCAACGTATTATTCCACTTTGTGGGCTGGACAGTGATCCTCTCGCTTATCTATTACGATTTGGTGGATATTTGTCGCCTATCGCCGTGACTGTCCATATAGAGCGTACCATGCACGGAATCGACATCCTGATTATCGCCGATGACCCCTCCTCCATGCAGGATTTGAAAAAACGCCTCCAGGAAGAAGGGTACGGAGTGACCTGTTGCTTGAGTAAGGACAGAGGTTTTACAGTTGTCCAAGAACATGAGTTCGACGTGGTCATCATTGATTTGGAGCACGAATCCATCGATGAGTTCACGCTCTTACGCCGAACCAAGGAGTTCTATCCGGAAACCGAGGTTATCATCATCGCAGCTTCAGCCTCGGTAGAAATCGCTGTGGAGGCCATCAAAGAAGGAGCTTTCCACTACCTGCCCAAGCCTTTCAACCTGGACGAGGTCCTCTTCTTAACCAAGAACGCCCTGGACAAGAGAATAATGCGCCTGGAGCTTAAGGAGCTCAGGCATTTGGTTTCCGACAAGCGCTATCTCAACGATCTGATCGGGAAAAGCCCCAAGATCCAGCAGCTCAAAAAAGAGATAACCCGGGTGGCCCCCCTGGATTGCACAGTGCTCATCCGGGGGGAAACCGGCACCGGCAAGGAGATGGTGGCCCGGATCATCCACCGCATGAGCCTGCGGGCCGAACGTAGATTCCTGGCCGTCAACTGCGGCACATTGAATGCCGAGCTCTTGAGCAATGAACTCTTCGGCCACGAAAAAGAGGCCTTCACCGGGGCCCAGCAGGTCAAAAAAGGGGTGTTTGAAGCCATCTCCGGGGGGACCATCCTTCTGGATGAAATCGGGGACATGCCGCCCCAGATGCAGGTCCAGCTCCTGCGGGTGCTGCAGGAAAAGACCGTGATCCGGGTAGGAGGAACAAAGGAGATCCCGGTGGATGTCCGCCTTTTGGCCGCAACCAATCGGCCCCTGAAGCAGGAGATCACCAAGGGGAGCTTCCGTGAGGACCTCTATTACCGGCTCAATGTCTTCACCCTCCGCCTGCCTCCCCTACGGGAGCGCCGAGACGATCTGCCCCTTTTCTGCCGCTATTTTGTGGACAAATACTCGCGGCAGTTCGACAAGGAGGTCACCCACATCTCTTCAGCGGCTATGCACAGGATCACTGCCTATCCTTTTCCCGGAAATGTACGGGAGCTGGAGAATATCATTGAGCGGGCGGTTGTTCTCAGCGACGGACCGGTGATCATGCCCGAGCATCTGCCCAAGAGACTGCAGGGACCGGACCTGCATGCCGCCAGGAACTCCCCATCCGGCCGGTTTGCCACTCTGGCCGAGCTGGAACGGGAACATATCGGCAAGGTATTAGAGCATACCCAGGGCAATAAATCCCAAGCGGCCAGGATTTTGGGGATAGACCGGGTATCTTTGTGGCGCAAGATCAAACGCTTCGGCCTGGAGCACTCCCAGACTGTTACAGACTGAAACTTGTTGCACAAAGCAACACTCTCGACCAACCCTCAACACACACGACCTTCCGGCCTCCCTATGGGCCATAGCCATTGCATATTGCAACACCCTACACTCCTATCCCCACCTATCTATCTGGGATAATTGATTATTCAACAAGAAACCCTTGTGGCACACCTCTTGCTAAAAGCTTCATGGGTTTTCATGATAAAGACACACATCTCACTTCAAGGAGGTAGGCCATGAGCATGGTTATATCATTCATTTCTCGCTGTAAGCACTTCTTTGATCACATTGACCGCTTGGAAGAACGAGCCACGTATGCCCAGGCAGGGTTGCGCCTGGACTCCCAATCCTAAAATTTCCCTTTTGGCCCCCTACTCTTTTCGCCGAGCCTCCCCAGCCCGCAAAGATTCAGGGGGCCATTTCTGTATCCACCGGATCTATTATTCCTCCCAGGTAATGCACTCCACAGGACAGGAGTCCATGGCTTCCTGGATATCGTCTTCCGGTCCGCCCTCGGGCTTGATCACATAGGCCTTTTCCGTCTCTGCATCAAAGGCAAAGACCTCGGGGCAGATCTCCACACAGCTCTCGCATCCAATGCACTCCTCCTGGTCTAATACAACTTTCTTACTCATCTTTCCTCCTTGAGTATAGAGTCTGTGAAATCAATCAGGTCGTTCAAATGATGTTCAATGTGTGCACGCTCTTCATTCAGTTTTTGATATAAGGATAAGGTCATCATTTCAAACTCTTTTCGTATTTGACTCAAAAACTCACAGCTCGTGCTCTATGAAAAATTCTTTATGACTTTGAACTCAAAACATCTATGAACTCAATGAGATATAGCCCTCGGCCAAATCCTCCAGATGACCGTCTTGGACAATAGTGATCCGCCGCTTGTCCACCTCGATAATGCCTGCTTCGCTCATCCGTTTCAAGACCCGGGACAGGGTTTCCTGGGATGTGCCCAAGACCTTGGCCAAGGTCCCCTTGCTCACTTCCAGATTTACGTGCTCCCTGCCTCCTTGGGCGTCCTGGAGCTGGACAAGGTAGGACGCCAGGCGGCTGGGCAGCTCCTTTAAGGACAGATCTTCCACCAAGCGGGTGAACCCCCGTAATCGTCTGGCCAGCACAGCCAGCATGTTCAAGGCCAGGGATGGATCTTCCTCAAATAGACTCCGCAAGCGCTCTCTGGGAAAAAAGAGCAGTCGGGAAGGCTCAAGAGCCAAGGCATGGGCCGGAAAGGTATCCCCAGCAAAGACCGGAACTTCGCCAATGGGCTCCCCCGGACCGAACACATGCAGGATCTGCTCTCGTCCATCCAGGGAGAGCTTGTACACCTTCACCCGGCCTTGGGCGACCACGTAAAACCCGTTTCCCGGATCTTCCTGGCTGAAGATGGTCTGGTTCTTGTCAAAGCTCAGCTCCTGACTTATGTCCTTCATTTCCAGGATCTGTTGCTCCGGCAACCCTTGAAATAGGGGCACTTCCCTGAGATCGAATACTGACATACACGTGTCCTTGGTCATATGTACTTTCTGTGCCTGCAATACAGCGTTGGACCTTATGCCTGCATATTACACCCGCAAGCCCTGCCGGGACAAAGCGTGGAGCAGCTTAAAAAATGTGGGTCCGATCAGACAGGTGCACACGGCCAGCAGGATTATGGAATCTTTGTAGGCCGCAGTGATAAATCCAGCCTCGTACCCAATGGAAGCGGCCACCACGATGAGGCTCAAGCGGGAGGAGAGCAAAAAGCCCAGTTTGATGCTCTCCAAAGGAGAAATGCGGTTCAAGACAAAGAATAGGCTGGGCAGGAGCTTGACCAGCAAGGCCAGGATCAAAAGCTTGCTGGTGAACAACATCTGTTCCCAGGTCAGGATGTTTTGGAGATCGAAGCTCATCCCCACATGAATGAAGAACAAAGGGATGAGAAATCCATACCCCAAACCAGAGATCTTGGTCTCCAGCCCCCCTTTTTCCTTAAACACGAATGAAATCAAAGCGCCGCCCATAAAGGCCCCCAGAACCGGTTCCAGATGCACCAGTTCGGACAAGGCTACAAAAAAGAAGAGCAAAGCCAGAGACAGGCGCATGCCCAGCTCCAGATTATCCTGGGGATCAAGCAGCCGCCCCACCCGCTCCGGAAACCACCAGGCCCACAGTCTGGCCAGCTTGAGCAGAAATCCGAAACCGACAAACAGAGGTATGGGCCATAAAAATTGCCAGGTAAGCCCCTGCTCATGCCAGAGCAGGTAGAAAGTAATGGCCAAAAGGGTGAGGAAATCAGCCAAGGTTGCGGCGATAAGGGCGCTTTGCCCCAGACCGGACCGACTCAGACCGGCTTCCTTGAGTAAAGGAACCACAAGCCCCAGGGAGGTGGTGGACAAGACCAAGGCCAAAAAAACCCCCTGGCCCAAGATCAGGGCTCCTCCCAAGGCCAAGCCCACCGTGGCCACAAAAACAGCCAGCTGCACTCCAAGTTCCCCTCTGCGCAGCCTGCGCAACATACCGAAGTCGATTTCCATCCCGGCCTGGAACATGAGGATCAGAAAGCCCAGTTCAGCCAAAAAAACCAACCACTCCCCGCCCAGCTGCAGATGCAAAACGCTTTGTCCCAAAATGATGCCGCAGACGATCTCCAAGACCACGGCCGGCAGCTTGACCATTTTGCTCACTCCGGGCAAAAGAGCGGCCAGAACAGTAACCAAGAGCAGAGACCAGGCCTGGCTAAACTCCATGTCCATTCTCCCTGGTATCCGCCGGGACAGCGATGTGACCCAAAACAGTGAGCAGGACGGAACACTTGGAACGGCGCATGAGCAGCTCGCCTACATGGGGACGCAGCCACTCCCGGTCCGGCGACTTGCTGCCCAGAACCAGGAGATTGAACTGCGCAGAGCGGGAGACAACTTCCCGGACCACATTTCCGGTCACCGCGATCTCCTGCATACTTACTTTATGGATATGGGTCATTTGCCTGGCCTGATCCATGACGTCTTGTCTTGAGCCTTGTTCCTGCTTTTGATCATGATGCAAAAAATCAGGCTCCTGCACAAACATGACTGTAACTTTGGCACCCAGTTGCTTGGCCATATCGCAGCCGGTTTCCAAAGCCAATTCGCTTTCCGGAGATCCGTTAAAAGGGACCAGGATAGCTGTATAGGGATAGGTTCCCCGAGCCATGAGTACAGGACAGGAAAGTCTGTGAGCCAGCTTCATATAACGCGGAGAACGAAAAAAATCGAGCCAGGAAGCCTCCACACCGGGCAGAATGACCAATCCAACGCTTTGTCGGGTGCACAGTTCTGGCAAGCCGCTCTCCACTCGGGCGTCCAAGCGGTGCTTATGCACTTTCATGATCTCGCTTTCCAGGCCTTCCAAATCAGTATCAGTATATTCACTGACCACGATGAATTCCAGCCCTAAGTTATGTCCTAGATGCATGGACTCTTGAAAGCAGACCTTTTTCTGATCCATCTGTTGGGCAGGCAAGGCCAGGGTCAGGCGTTGACCGTAGGCCAAAGGAAAACGGGGACGCCCACACTCCAAAAGAGTACACACCTCTTGAAACAGGTCCGGCTTGCCCAGGATAAGCAGACGGTCCTCTTCCTGGACCAGGGTTTCCGGCTGGGGGAAAATCAGGGCATTCTCCCGCAGAATGCCCACCACCCGCCAGGTTTGCCCTTGGATATCCTTGACCTTTTTGCCGATGGCTATGAACGTGGCCCCGACATCTACTTCAAAGATCTCGGTGCCTCCCTGAGATAAGGGCGTGACCCCGATTCTGGGGTCCTGGAGATAGTGGACCAGAGTCCTGGCCAGCAGGGAGTTGAGGTCCAGGGTGCGGACCCCAAGATCATGAAAGGCCGAAAGTTGATCGCTGTCATGAACCAGGCTCAATATATGGATGACCTTGTTCGACCTGGCGATGGCCGCTACAGCCAAGTTGACCCGGTCGTCCCCGGTCATGGCCAAAACATACTCCTGGTCCTGCACACCGGCCCGTTCCAAGACAACGGAGCTGGAGGCGTCTCCTTGCACAACCCTGTGCACAGATTCCAAATTGTTGGCCAGCTCGTTGAGCCTGTCCTGATTGAGATCAATAACCGTCACCTGCCAGCTTTGTCCCAAACGTCTGAGCACTTCCTCCACAATACGGCCGGCCCCGCAGATCAATACCCGCATAAAATCTCCTCATCTATCGATGTGTCCGCGTTCACGGCTCCACTTGACCTTAAATCCGGATCAAGCGTACTATAATCCTGTGGGGGAAAGATTTCTGGACCCAGACGGCATATCATGCCCTTAAGGATCGCCCATGTCCCAGCCAGCCAAGCAAAATTGCTCTCATACCCGGGATGCTCAAGATAGCTTTCAGGATTTCCAGAAGATTTTGGGCAGCCACCACGGAGAACGTCATCTCATTGTTATGCAGGATTTTCCGGATCCGGATGCCATCTCGGCCGCCTACGCACATCAGCTTATCAGCAAAAGCTATACAATAGAAGCGGATATTGTCTACAGCGGCAGTATCAGCCATCAACAGAATCTGGCCTTGGTCAATCTGTTGGGAATCAAGTTGCACCCCTTTTCCCGGGACATGGACATAAACGCCTATTCTGGGGCCGTGTTTGTCGACCACCAAGGAACCACAGCCAGAACTATCGCCAACTCACTGCAAGAAAACTCGATTCCTGTACTCATTATCGTAGACCACCATGAACCTCAATCCGGAGTCCAGGCCGAGTTTTCCGACATCCGGGCTATCGGGTCCACAGCCACCATCTATACCCAATACCTGGAACAGGGAATTATGGACCTAGATACCGGACAGGACGAGCATGTGAGAATGACCACCGCCTTGATGCACGGCCTGATCACAGACACCAACAACTTTATGCGGGCCGGGTCTAAAGATTTTCATGCCGCCGCCTTCTTGAGTCGCTTCCGGGACGCGGACATTCTGGAGCAGATCATGAACCAAGCCAGATCCAAAAAAACCATGGAAATCATACAAAAGGCCTTGGAAGAACGAGTGATCGCCGAAAGCGTATCCATTGCCGGCATCGGGTATCTCAGAAGCGACGACAGGGACGCCATCCCGCAAGCGGCCGATTTTTTGGTTACCGAGGAAAACGTGCACACCGCCATTGTCTACGGTCTGGTTCAGGGGCCAAAACAACAAGAGTCCATCATCGGTTCAATGCGCACCTCCAAACTGACTCTCGATCCGGACGATTTCCTCAAGGGCGCTTTGGGGCAGGACGCTGCCGGTTCACCTTACGGCGGAGGCAAGCATTCGGCAGGCGGGTTTCAAATACCAGTGGACTTTTTGGCCGGCAGCAGCGGAGAGGAGTTCAACCAGCTCAAATGGCGCACCTTTGACGCTCAAATCAAGCGGAAGATCTTTGACAAGATCGGATTCGATTCCTCGAATGGGGAAAGGGAATAAAGAGAGGGCAGGGATTTCATTTTTCCCAAATTTTGAAATCAAAATTTATTAATACCAAAATAAACCTTCCTGTATTTGCTTGATATCCTTTTTTTAAAACACAATTCCATATGGTTATACTTTTCTATTCCCAGCAATAGTTTGACACAGCTTGGGTTCTGGTCTAGACACATTTTCGGATGTATTTTGGGTTTGCAGCCAGCCTCACATTCGACATCCGTATCCTCCTCCCAGTCATTTGATCACTGACAACCAGCTTTTGAAAACCACAACATATTATCTGTAATCGACGATGAATACAAAAGACTTGCAGCATATCGACCATGAGGTCAGGCAGGCTATAGCCAACGAGGAACATCGACAACGAACCACCATCGACCTCATCGCCTCAGAGAATCTGGCTTCACCCGCGGTCCGCGAGGCCACGGGAAGCTGTCTGACCAACAAGTACGCCGAGGGCTATCCAGGCCGTCGCTATTATGGGGGATGCGCCAATGTGGACGTCGTGGAAAACCTGGCCAAAAAACGGGTCTGCGACCTGTTCGGAGCCGAATATGCCAATGTGCAGCCCCATTCCGGCTCCCAGGCCAATATGGCGGTATACTTTGCATCCATCAAACCCGGGGACACCGTTTTGGGCATGGATTTGGCCCACGGCGGGCATCTGACCCATGGGAGCAAGGTCAATTTCTCGGGCATGATGTACAACACCGTGACCTACGGTGTGCATCCCCAGACCCACACCCTTGACTATGAAGAAATCCGCCGCTTGGCTCATGAACACAGACCCCAGCTCATTATCGCTGGAGCGAGCACCTATCCCCGACAAATCGATTTCCAGACCTTCCGGTCCATAGCCGACGAAACCGGGGCTAAGCTCTTGGCCGACATGGCCCATATCGCCGGTTTGGTGGCCGCCGACCTGCATCCCACACCCGTCAATCAGGCCCATTTTGTGACCTCCACCAGCCACAAGACCATGCGCGGCCCCCGGGGAGGCTTTATACTCAGCTGCAGTGAATATGGCCGGGCTCTGAATTCAAAGATATTTCCCGGAATGCAGGGCGGACCCCTTATGCATGTCATTGCCGCCAAGGCCGTAGCTTTTCATGAGGCCATGGGGGATGGATTTCGAAAGTATCAAGGCCGGATCATCGCCAATGCCCAAGCCTTAAGCTACAACCTGGAACAGGCCGGATTCTCCGTTCTGACTGGAGGAACTGATAATCACCTACTGCTCCTTGATCTTCGAGACCAAAAGATCACCGGTCAGGAAGCGGAGAAGACCCTGGACCAGGTCGGGATTACCGTGAACAAGAACGCCATTCCCTTTGACCCCGCTCCTCCGGCGGTCACCTCCGGCATCCGCCTGGGCACTCCCCTGGTCACCACCCGGGGAATGACCGAAAAGGATATGGCCACCGTCGCCGATTGGATTCAGGCTGCCTTGACTGCAGGCAACAACCAGACCGAGCTGAATCAGATCCGCGAGCAGGTGCATAACTTTGCTTCCTCCTTTCCGATAACCGCTGCTGAATAAAAATGTCCACTCGCACCCCGCATATCAATATTTCCAGATCTCGTCTGTTGCAGGCCGTTCTCAATCTTACCGAGGAAGACACGGCCTCCTGGCCAGAACCCAGCCGGGACGTGGCCTTACATGTAGCTGCCGAGGCTTTTTTGGTCCGCAGCAATCCTTTTGTGCATCCGGAAGTGGTCAAGAAAAACGTCTTTTCCGCCCTTTCCCAGACTCAAAAAGAACACAGCCGGCAGGTTCTGGAGCTTCTCGGTCAACGGCTGCAGCAGTTTTGGCAAGAGCAGCACGAGCTCACCCTTTTGCGGGACGAAATACGCACCCGCCTCAAACACCATATGCCGGAAGATAACATCGTTCACTCCCCGCATTCTCTCCTTCATTCCTGCACCGACGCCACCGGCCTGATCATGGAGCTTCCCCTGTTGGTTCTTTTCCCTGAGGATACCCCGCAGGTCCAGGCCATAGTCCGCCTGGCCAACAAACTGGGATTTTCCATCGTCCCCAGGGGCGGAGGTTCCGGACTCACCGGTGGGGCCCTGCCCGCCCTGCGCAGGTCGGTCATCCTCAGTCTGTCCAGGTTCAAGACCATATTTGACGTAAGCTCCCGTACCAGACGTCTGCGGGCCCAGGCCGGAGTCATAACCGCTCAGGCCGCCCAGGCCGCGGCTGCCAAGGACCTCCTCTTTACTGTGGACCCGGCCTCCAAAACCGCCTCCTCCCTGGGGGGCAACATCGCGGAAAACGCCGGGGGACCCTATGCCTTTGAGTACGGGACCACTCTGGACAACATCGCCTCCTATACCATGGTCCGTCCCACTGGAGAGATCATCAGCGTTCAGCGGAAAAATCACCCGGAACATAAGATTCAAGCCGGGGATACTGCGATTTTTGAGGTCCGGGACATAAACGGCCGCATACTGGAAACCGTCAGCCTGACCGGAGAAGAGATCCGGGGAAAAGGCCTGGGCAAGGATGTCACCAATAAATACCTCAAAGGCCTCCCCGGGGTGCAAAAAGAAGGGGTGGACGGGATCATAACCGAGGCCACTTTTGTCCTGCACCCGGTTTTACGGCATTCCCAGACCTTGTGCCTGGAGTTTTACGGAACGGATATGCAAAGCGCCGTGCATATCATCCAGGATTTGGTCCGCCTCCGGGATCGCATCCGGGAGCAGGAAACCACAGTGACCATGTCCGCCCTGGAAGAGTTCGATCGCAAGTATATCAAAGCCATCGACTATTCTCCAAAGTCTACCCGCCATAGTGGGCTTCCCGCTTCTGTGCTTCTCGTACGCCTGGATTCGGACAGCAAGCGTGTGCTGGAGGAAACCGCCTGGACCATCGCCGACGTGGCCCAACTTTACCCAGACGTGGAAGTCATTCTGGCCGCTGATGACAGGCAAGGGGAAAAGTTCTGGGAAGACCGGCATAAATTAAGCGCCATCTCCAAACGGACTCACGGGTTTAAGATCAACGAAGACGTGGTCATTCCCATCCAGGCTATCCCCAAATTCTCCAATTTTTTACATACCCTGAATCTGGAGACCTTAGCCCAGGCCTATCAGGAAGGTCTGGACTATATCGCCTCCCTGCACGGTCTGCATCTGGACCCGATCTCACTGGACCGGGAAAGACGTCTGTGCCGGGACATCCTGGAGGGTCAAATCGGTCCCCGAAAATGCCCGGAGCCGGAGCTGGAAGAAGCAATCCGCCGGTTTTTCCGCCAGGCCGCGTCCCAGAATCCAGATTTCGCCAAGACATTGACCACCCAGGTCGACGCCCTGTTCACCAACCGTCTGGAAGTAGCCAACCACATGCATGCCGGGGACGGCAACTGTCATGTAAACATCCCGGTCCAGGCCAATAATGAAACCATGGTCAAAAACGCAGAATCCCTGGTGGACAGGATCTTCGCCCAGGTGCTGGCCCTGGATGGGCAAGTCTCCGGGGAGCACGGCATAGGGATCACCAAGATACGCTACCTGGCCCAGGACAAAATAGAAGCCCTGACGGCCTACAAAAAACGTCTTGATCCCCACAATATCTTCAACCCGGACAAACTCCAGACCGGGAAAGTGACCACTCCGCCTTTTACCCTGTCCTGGGACCGGCTTATCGAGGATGTGGCCCATAATACCCAGCTGCCCCACAAAGAGCTCTTGGTGGATCAGCTCAAGCATATCCGGGCCTGCACCAGATGCGGCAAATGCAAGCAGGTCTGTCCCATGTTCTACCCGGAGAAAGGCTTCCTCCACCATCCACGGAACAAGAACCTCAGCCTGGGAGCCATCCTGGAGGCTCTGGTCTACACCCAAAAGACGGTGAACATCATCGATCCCTATGCCATGGGCAAGCTGCGCCAGCTCATGGACTACTGCACTGCATGCGGCAAGTGTTTTGCCATCTGTCCGGTAAAGATCGACAGCGCCGAAGTCACTCTTCAAGTCCGCTCATACCTGGAAGAAGAAGGGCAAGGGGGGCACCCGCTCAAATCCAAGTTCCTGTCCTACCTGGCCTCAGAGCCGGGGCGCATGTCCAGAGCGGCCAAGGCCGTGGCCTGGGGACAAAACCTCCAGAACAAGGCCGTACGCTTCATCCCTTCTTTCTGGCGGCGGCGGATGAACAACCCGGTTTTACAGGGTCCGGGTCCAGCCTTGACCCATCACAACCTGCACGAGCTTTTACCTCCCGGATTCCGGGAAGTCATCCCCCCATTGGGGGCCCAAACCGATCATCCACGAGACGGGGTGCTGTATTTTCCCGGGTGCGGAGGCGGACTCTTTTTTCCGGACATCGGGCTGGCCGCTCTGAGCCTGCTTGCCCATTGCGGGTTACACACAATATTGCCCCCCAGTCACTTATGCTGCGGTTATCCATTATTGTCCGCCGGCTGCTCAAAGAGCTTCGAATCTCTGCAGGAACAAACCCTGAAAGGCCTCAGCCGGGCTTTGGACCATGCACATAAGGCGGGCATCCGAGTACAGGCCGTGCTCACCTCCTGCGGCACCTGCCGGGCCGGACTGGAAAACCTGGATATGCCCTCCATCACTTCCCAGCAGATACCTATCCAGGACGTTTTGCAGCATCTGTACCCCCATCTGCTCGTCCAGGCCCCAGACAAAGAACAGGGCCTTGCTTATCATTCCTCCTGCCATGCGGCCTGGAGCAATGTCCCTCAAGATAAGGCCGCAGCCATATATGCCCGGCACGTGCAATCCCTGGTTCAGGACCCTGTGGCCGTCTCCGAGTATTGTTGCGCTGAAAGCGGTCTGGGAGCATTAACCTCCCCGCATATTTACAACAAGCTGCGCAAGCGAAAGACAGGAGCTCTCAAGGAGATGACAGCACAGGACAAGACCCGGCGGCTTTTGGTCAGCTGCCCGTCCTGCAAGATCGGGATCTCCAGGATTGTCCGCAACCACAAGCTGGACCTGCAGGTTGAACACACTTTAGAATACATGGCTCGAAGATGTTTGGGCCCCAATTGGCGGGACATGCTGCTCAAAGACCCGGACCATCCCTCTCGGGCTCTTTCTCCTGCTCCGCATCTGACCGAGGTAAGGTAAGGTGCATGCAATCCTGAGCGAAGTTTCTCTTCGCCCAGGCGATAAAACGTGTAACGGAGGTTTCCATGCAATGCGCCAAATGCAAAGCAACCATCTCGGAAAATGAAGCATACACTCACGCCAGCCAGACCTTGTGCGAGGACTGCTATCTGGATATGGTGGCCAAGCCCCAGGCCTGTGATCCCTGGGCTGTCTACTCGGCCCAAAACACTACGACCCAAGAAAGCGATCTCACAGACATGCAAAGGAAAATCCTGGAGCTCATTACTGACCAAGGTCCCCTGTCCCAGGAAGAGATCTGTTCCCAACTGGGTATCGACGCCCAGGAATTCGCCACCAACTTTGCTGTCCTGCGTCATGTGGGGCTGGGCCGAGCCTGCCAGGTGAATGGCCAGAAGCGCTTCACCCGTTTCGACGATTCTGCCTCATACACATAGGACCCTTTTGAGGCATCGCAGCCGGAGCCTGTTGCCCCATGCATACCATACACCTCGTGGACTGGAAGGCTGTGATCATCCTGATTATTGGGGCCACCTTGATCAGCTTTTCCGCTGTATTCGTCAAACTGGCCGCTGTCGGACCGATCACTGCCGGATTTTACCGGGTCTTGTTCGGCGGGGGCTTTCTTCTCCTTTTTGCCCTGGCCCGGGGGTATTTTCGGGAGTTGACCCGCAAGAGCCTGTACATGGCCCTGCTGTGCGGCGTTGTCTTCGCCCTGGATCTCACCTGGTGGCACAAGAGTATTCATGGGGTGGGCCCCGGGCTGGCCACGGTCTTATCCAACTTCCAGGTCTTTATCATGGCCGGAGCAGGATTGATCCTGTTTTCCGAACGTCTGACCCTGCGTTTTGTGCTGGCCGTATGCCTGGCCATGGTCGGCCTGTTTATGCTGGTCAAACCTGGATGGACCACCCTTGGCCCCCAATGGCGCTGGGGGGTCCTCTTCGGCCTGCTCACTGCAGTGGCCTATGCCGCCTACATCCTTCTGGTCCGTTTTCTCCAGACCAAAAAGTCCTTTGGGGCTGTAGTGGTCAACATGGCCCTGCTTTCTTTGGCCACAAGCCTTATCATGGGGGTACAGCTTCAGTTGGCCGGAGAGTCCTTTCGCATACCGGACGGCATAAGCCTGGCCGCTCTGGCCGGCTACGGATTCTTTTCCCAGATGGTGGGCTGGATTCTGATCTCCACCGCCCTGCCCCGGGTCCAGGTCTCATTGGCCGGTCTGATCATTCTCCTGCAGCCCTCTCTGGCTTTTATCTGGGATATCCTGTTCTTTGCCCGGCCCACCGGCGCCTTGGAAGTCATGGGTGCCGGCCTGGCCTTAACCGCCATCTACCTGGGCCTGACCAGGCACAAGACTCAGTCCTGATCCGGGTTCAGAAACTGATTTTGCAAAGGCCCTAAGATAACCATCCGCTCGATCCCATTGATCAACAGGCCTTCCGGACGGGCCAGATTGCTCAGCTCGTCTCCCGGGCGCAGACTGGTAATCACTGTGCGCCCCACCACATGCCGGCCCTCACCGGCCCACAGATTCTTTGTCTTCACCCCCCACATGGTGTGCCACATCACAGGCCGATCTTGGTATTGGCCGATATAGAGCATAATGTGTCCCGGCTTCCATAATAAAGTTACAAAAGGTACTCCGATGTGGGCAATACGCTCTTCCTTGTCTGCGGGGGAAAGCCCACTGAGGTCGATCACCCGGCCGGCCTTGGCCTGTTGGGACGAGTTGCGCGGCAACCACAGACCAAAGGAAGTAAACAGATCGCGTATACTGGCTGAGCAATCCCGTCTGCGGTGCAGTCCACCCCAGCCGTAGATCTGGCCCATCATTTCCCCGGCCAAGGAAGCCACCTCTTGGGGACAAAGCCGGAGAGGAAAAGGGCGTGCATCCCGGCGTGAGACCAACCCGGAACGTATCTGCAAACCTCCGTTTGCCCCCCGGGTTGGGAGCATGACCTGGAAGCCATGCCGGGTCTCATTCTGAATTGCAAGCAGGGTTCCGATATGGGCCATGCTGTGAAATGTTCCCCTTAAATCCACCAAGGACAATGTATCTTTGCCAACTGCCAAAAGCGGGCTCTGTTGGATGAGTTCCTGCTGCTCAGAACTGACCCAAGCCACGTCCTGGGCCCGGACCCAACCGGAAACCCAGTCAGTCTGCACCAAAAGCCAGGCCTTGTCCCTGGATCTGTGCACCACCCGGACCGGAGTATTGGTCCATAGGACTGAATTTTGCATCATATCGAATGGATAGCCCTGCCCAGCCTGATCCGGATCAAAAAACACCGGTTCCTGGGTGGGAAAAACACGAACATGGGTAGTGCGCACTGTTATACCTGTCCGAGGAGTCATGGAGGGAAAGCCTTCACGATCTGCATTGGCCCGCACAGAAGCAAACCATTCCTGCGGATAGGGAA
Source organism: Thermodesulfobacteriota bacterium (assembly GCA_051749205.1). Taxonomy (GTDB): domain Bacteria; phylum Desulfobacterota; class Desulfovibrionia; order Desulfovibrionales; family Desulfothermaceae; genus Desulfovermiculus. The sequence continues at coordinate 31,399 of JBNJII010000031.1, forward strand.
GACCCTGGGCAGCGTAAAGGACCCTGTCCCTGAACTCATCCACTCCCCAATACAGCTCGTCCCGGGAATATATGGCCCTCTCATTGTGCCAGGGCCGATAATATCTTTGTGTATATTCCTGGGACATCGCTTCCAGTCTGGCCCGATCACCTCCCGGCCCCCTTTCTCCTTGCGGCGGCACATACACACCTGGGACTTGTGGAATCTCGGACAGATCAGCCACAGTTCCCGGTTGCGGATGATGGCCGCAGCCAACCATGAGCGCACAAAACAGTATACAAATGAAAAATCTCAGCCAATCCCACTTGAGCATGAGTTTTGACCTTGCCTTTTTCTGCCTTGTTATTGACAAAGGACTGACCTCCTTTCTAGACTCGTATAATAGATAAGCGCTCCGAGCTTGAGGGGTCAAGGCTTCAGGCTCAATCCGGCAAATTTCTTTTTTTGCCCACTCTGCGGCAAAAATATTTCAGATTTGCCGAAGGCAAAGCCGAACTTTCAACATCCCCCAATAGGCTGATTATGTCCCAACCCATCACCGCCACCTATCGTCTGCAGTTTCACCCTGATTTCACCTTTGCCCAAGGTGCAGATCTCGCTGATTATGTGCGTGAAATTGGAGCCAGCCATGTGTATACATCACCCATATTTCAGGCCGTGCCCGGCAGCACCCACGGCTATGACGTGGTCGACCCGGCCAGAGTCAACCGGGACCTGGGCGGATATCAAGGGTTCCAAGACATGGTCCATGCCTTCCAAAACCAAGCTCTGGGGCTTGTCCTTGATGTTGTTCCCAACCATATGTCCATAAGCAGCCCCCTGAACCGCTGGTGGTGGGATGTGCTGGAGAACGGGCCGTCCAGCCTCTTCGCCTCTCATTTCGACGTGGACTGGGAAGCCTCGGAAGCCTCGCCGGCCAACCGCATCCTCCTGCCTATACTCGGCGATCACTACGGCCGGGTCCTGGAGCAAGGGGATCTTCAGATTCAACGCCGGGGCCAATACTTTCTGGCCTGCTATTTTGAGCACGAATTTCCCTTGGCCCCCCGCTCCTTGGTTCAAATCCTGCACAAGGCTGCCCAGCGCCTGGGATCGGACGACCTGGCTTTTCTGGGGGATTGCCTGCACAGCCTGCCCCTGGCCACAGTCAAGGACCGCAAGACCCGCAAGCGCCGGCACCGGAACAAGGAGACCATCTTCCGCTATCTGCTGGCTTTCCTGGAGTCCTCCCCCAAAGGCAGGGAAACAGTGGACGCAGTGCTGGCCGAAATACACCATGATCCAGACGCCTTGGACCATCTGCTGGAGCAGCAAAACTACCGCCTGAGCTTTTGGCGTCTGGCCGGCCGGGACATCGGCTACCGCCGCTTCTTTGATATCAATACCCTGGTCGGGCTGCGGGTGGAAGACGAGGAGGTCTTTGCCGACACCCACTTTCTGGTCCAGAGCTGGGTGAATTCCGGCTGGCTGGACGGCCTGCGCATCGACCACCCTGATGGATTGCGCGATCCGGAACAGTACTTCCGCCGCTTGCGCCAGTACAGCTCCACGGTCTGGATCGTAGCCGAGAAGATCCTCCACCCAGGAGAAAGGCTGCGTTCCTCCTGGCCGGTCCAAGGGACTACCGGATATGAGTTCCTCAATACCGTCCTCCATCTGCTCGTGGACAAAAGGGCCGAAAAGCAGATGACCGACATCTATACCCAGCTTACCGGTCGACTGACAGAGTATGACCACCTGTTGCAGTCCACAAAGCGCTTCGTCCTGGAGGAACTTTTCGGCAGCGACGTACACAGGCTGGGCGAAGTGCTGCGCTCCATCTGCAGCAAACATCGCCGCTACCGAGATTTTACCCTCCCGGATGTGGAGCCC
>JBNJII010000032.1:0-32630 GCA_051749205.1 Thermodesulfobacteriota bacterium
CCCGCAGAGTGCGGACATCATCGATCTTTATCGCTTCCTCCATTCCGGAAAACAGATACAGATCCCGATAGCTGCGGCCCTGGATCTGGCGGCAGGTGGAACACTCCAAACAGGGCGGATTATCATCCAAACAATTGAGCAGAGCCGCCCAGTACAGACCCAGTCCCAGGCGCTGGTCAGGGCTGCCCCCCTCCAGCAAAATTACTTGAGGAGGGCTGGCCGACAAGCGATGCAAAAAGGATACAACCCGCTCTTGCCCTTCGGGTTTGGGCAGAAAAGCAGGAAGCGGCTCACTGACGACGTCGGTTTGGGCAATGCGTTGAGCCATTATTCATCCAGCCAAGAGGACATCCAAACAGTATACCCGGATACAGCTCGCTTCCGGACGTGGATCATCGGACCAGGGTCTGCTCCCGATCCGGGCCCACGGAAATGAGCCCCACCTTCACTTTGAGTTCGTCTTCAATGCAGCCTATATAATCCTGGGCCGCAGAGGGCAGCTCAGCAAAAGACCGCACCCCGGATATGTCCTCTTCCCATCCGGGCAGAGTCTCATAGACGGGATCCACCTGGGCCAGTGCGTTCTCCATTTGGGGCGGATAGGCCACCTCTCCCTCAGGAGAGGAATAGCGGGTGCAGATTGAGATCTCGGACAAGCCGCTGAGGACATCCAGCTTGGTCAAAGCTATCTCCTGAGGACCGTTTAAGCGGCAGGACTCTCGAAGAACAGCCAAGTCCAGCCAGCCGCAGCGGCGGGGTCGCCCGGTGGTAGCCCCAAACTCGGCCCCTTGGGTCTGCAGGTGTTTGCCGGTCTGGTCATCGAGTTCAGTAGGAAAGGGACCGGCCCCCACCCGAGTGGTGTAGGCCTTGACCACGGCCACCACTTTGTGCAGGGAGTTTGGCCCGCATCCGCTTCCGGCCGATGCATTCCCGGCCAAGGTATTGGAGGATGTTACGTAAGGGTACGTCCCGTGATCAATGTCTAAATGCGTGCCTTGAGCCCCTTCGAAAAGGACCGGCTTGCCCGCGGCCTGGGCGGAGGCGATCTCCGAGGAGACATCTCCCAAATAATGCTTCAGCCGCTCGGTCCAGGGCTGGATGGCCTCCCACATATCCTTGACCTTCACCGGCTGCATGTCAAAGTAATGCTGAAAAAGGGTGTTTTTTTCCTCAATGGCCTTTTCCATCTTGGCCAACATGAGGTTGGGCTTGAGGACGTCCGAGGCCCGCACTCCGACCCGGGCCACTTTGTCTTCATAAGCAGGTCCAATACCCCGGCCGGTGGTCCCGATTTTGTCCGGCCCTTTCTTCTTCTCTTCCCGGGCGGTGTCCAACAGCTTGTGATAGGGCATTATCAAATGCGTCTTACGGCTGATCTTCAGGCTGGAGGCATCGATCTTTAGTCCCAAGCTTTTCAGTCCTTCCAGCTCCTGGCAAAAGACCTCCGGATCCAAAACCACCCCATTGCCGATCAGACAGAGCTTGCCCGGATGCAAAATCCCGGAGGGGATAAGGTGCAGGACCACTTTGTGTCCCTTGACCACCAGGGTATGTCCAGCATTGTTCCCGCCTTGAAAGCGGACGACAACCTCCGCTTTCTCAGTGAGCAGATCAACAATCTTGCCCTTGCCTTCATCTCCCCACTGCGCGCCAACAACCACAACATTCTCGGCCATGAATATCTCCTTATTTGCACCTGCGCGTCCAGTTTTTCCAACTCAGACAGTCAGTAATTTGTAGAGTTCCCGCGAGGATGAAACTGAATCACCTTGCCCCGCTCTGAACCGGAAAGCAAATCTTCGTTCTCCTCCGGGGCAGGCTCCGCGGGCTGCCCGGTGGTCTGCTCTTCGCTGCTGTTCTGCTCGGACCAGAGTGAATTGAACAATTGATTCTTCCAACGCACGGTCTGAATCAAACCAAAAACAATGCAGGCCTCTTCCCAGCTGTGCGTGGGCTCGAACTGCTTGACCCGGCTGTGATACGTATCCCACAATGCCATCAGCGAGGCCTCGTCCATTGAGGCCAACTGCTTGGCGATTTTTTGCAGCATGGCTTCCAAATCTATGCCCTCCTTTCCTGTCGGCGCGAATCAAAAGAATACACAAACCAGCGCGGCGGGCTCTTGAACAAACCCGAAAGGATGCGCTTGCAGCATCATAACCTGCAAAATTGCCACTGTTCAAGGGTTATGCTACAGGTTTTTTCTTGCCCGGACGGTGTGGCCCTGTTTTTCGCACCTCGCCAGTCAATTTGGAGGAACCCATATGACCGACATAAAAACCATGTACCGATCCCTGCAGGAGGACCCTTTCCCCCGGGAACTGCATCTGACCATTGGTGACCGGGAACTGGTCTTCAAAAAGAGGACCTGGACCATCTCCGGAGAGGAAAAAGGGCTGCGTTACGGAGAAAACCCGGACCAGCCCGCCGCTTTGTATGAGCTGGATCAGGGCACGTTGGAGCTCGGGGGGGTCTCCTTCCGCTCACCCCGGCACGGCCTGATCTCCTCTCTTCTTTCCGAGCAGATGATCCAGTCCGGGAAGCATCCCGGCAAGATCAACCTCACTGACGTGGACAATGGAATCAACATCCTCCAATACTTAAGTGCCAGACCCGCAGCCGTCATCCTCAAGCACAACAACCCTTGCGGGGCGGCCTGGTCCGACCAGGGCATCCACCAGGCCGTCTCCAAGGCCTTTTGGGCCGACCGGATAGCCGCCTTCGGCGGCACGGTGGTGGTCAACATGCCTCTAAACAAGGAAGGTGCTGAGTTCATCAACGACTCCTACTTTGAGGTTGTGGCTGCTCCGGATTTTGAGCCTGAGGTTGTCGATATTCTGAAAAAGCGCAAGAACCTGCGCATCTTGCAGATTCCCGGCCTGGCTCAACTCAAGACCTTGCTCAATATCCCCTTTCTGGATCTCAAGTCCCTGGTAGACGGCGGACTGGTGGCTCAGTTCTCCTTCCGCAACCGCATTCTGTCCGCAGATGATTGGATTCCTGCCGAAGCCCAGACCAAGGACGGTACTGTGCTTATGGCCCGCAAACCCAGTGCCCAGGAGAGCGACGACCTGCTTTTCGCCTGGGCGGTAGAGGCTGGAGTGACCTCCAACTCGGTCATATTCGCTCAAAACGGGGCCACCACAGCCATCGGCACCGGGGAGCAGGACCGAGTGGGCTGTGTGGATCTGACCATCTATAAAGCCCGGACCAAATATGCCGATGTCTTGGCCTATAAAGAAGCCGGGCTGTCCATTTATCAGCTGCGGCAAAAGGCAGCACAAGACTCTGGGGCGGCCAAGCAGCTCAGTGACATTGAAGCCCAGAGCCACAGCGACCTGGCCGGATTGAACGGCTCGGTCATGGTCTCCGACGGCTTTTTCCCATTTCGGGACGGGGTGGATCTGGCCATTGCCCAGGGGGTAACCGCTATTGCCCAGCCCGGAGGATCCTTAAACGACGCCCAGGTCATCCAGGCCGTGAACCAGGCTCAACCCCAAGTAGCTATGGTTTTTACTGGACAGCGGTCATTTAAGCACTGATGCATACCGCTGGTGGTGTCTGGGAGAAAAGACTGCCAAGCAGGTATGCAAAAAAAATCCGGGTTCCCACACGCACCTCTAACCACCGAGTGCAAAGGCTCAAACATGAGTTCCACCCCTTCCATCTCAGCCTACTGCGTGGTTGAATACTTGCAAGATAATCAGCCCATTGTTGGCTGTGTCATGGAGGACAGCGGCAAGCATCTGCGAGTATTAAACGTCAACAAACGGGTTATCAAACTCTCTTTGGGCCGGGTCCTGCCCTGGACCGGCCCGGTCTTGCCTGCCGGGAGCTCCCGGCAGGAGATCCTTGACCAGCTGGAGGCCCGGCACAAGCAACGCCTGAACCTGCAAGCCACAGTAGATGCCGAGGAGCTCTGGGAGCTGACCTCCCCGGAAGTGGATGCGGGCAGCGTGGACTGGCTGGCCGGACTTATCTGGACCGAGCCCGGTCCGGATCATATTGCCGCCTTGGGCCGGGCCCTGTTGCAGCACAAAGCCCATTTCAAGTTTCACCCCCCCAAGTTCGTCATCTATGATCCGGTCAAGGTGGAGGCCAACCTGGCCGCCATGGAGGCCAACCGCAGACGGCAGATGATCGTCAGCCAAGGCCAGGAGTTTTTAAAACGTCTCTGGAAACACATCTCTTCCAGCCAGGAACCCAAGCCCCGAGAGCCGGACCCGGAAGTGGCGGCTGAACTCAAAGACATCCTCATACGCAGCATGGCCGATCCGGACCACAAGCAACAATCCGGGCTCTGGCTGGAACTGCGCCGCGGACTGCCCGAACACGAACACCTCCCTTTACTCCTGGCCCAAGCCTGGGGATTGGTCCCGGCTCACCACAATGTCCTTTTGGATCAGATCGGGTATGCCTGGGGAGATGCCTGGAGCGCAAAATACCAGGAAGAAATCTCCCGCCAACAGGAGAAGTGGACCCAACACCGCAGCCCCCCGGAAAACCGTCCGTTTATCAGTATAGACTCGGCCTCCACCCAGGACATGGACGATGCCTTTTGGGTGGAAAAAGACCATCAAGGGCATTACAGGCTCAGCCTGGCTTTGGCCTGGCCGGGCTTGACCTGGGATTTTGCTTCGGATTTGGACGCCGAGGTGGCCCAGCGCATGAGCAGCCTCTACCTCCCTGAGGGCACAGCCCACCTGCTCCCCCAGGACATTGGGCTTTTGCTGTACAGCCTCCGTGCAGACAGGGCCGCTCCGGCCTTTGTTGTGGACCTGAGCGTCGATGCCTCTGGAGAGGTGGTGCACACCGAATTTGCCAGCACCTGGGTCCAAATCCGGGAAAACCTGACCTATACCCGGGCCGAAGACCTCCTGCATACCGCCCCGGATACCCACAACCTGAGTACGGCCCGCGATTTAGCCCACATCCTCCGCAACAAGCGCATTCAGCAGGGTGCAGTCATTCTGGAACAGTCCGATCCTGTCCTGCGCTTGAAGACAGACAACGGCAGCACTTCCGTGCACCTGGAACAGCCTGCGGACACTCCCGGAGCCCAGCTCATTGTCAGCGAGTTCATGATCCTGGTCAATGCCGCCATTGCCCGCTGGGCCCAGGAGCAGGAAGTACCCTTGCTCCACCGCACCCAGGACATCCGCTTGCCCAAGAACCTGGCCGGTGTCTGGGAAGATCCGGCGGATATTTATCAAGCCATGCGTTCCTTGAACAGCTCCAAGCTGGACGTGCAGCCTCAACTCCACGCCAGCTTGGGTCTGCAGGCCTATGCCCCTGTATCGTCAGCCTTGCGCAGATACCCGGACCTGATGAATCTGACCCAACTGGCTGTGTTCCGGGAGAGCGGGCGTTTGCAATGGACCAGGGAAGAACTCTATGGGATGCTTCCCGGGCTCTCGGCCAGGATGCAGGATGTGGCCAAGATACAACGCTATCGAACCAGGTATTGGAAGTTGCTTTATTTTCAAAGGTGGTGTAAGGAGAGGATGTGGTCAGGGGTAGTTGTCGCTGAAGAAGGGCAGCAGGTGGTCGTCTGCCTGCCCGTGGAACAGCTCTTTCTGCGGGGTCCCAAAAAGCTCTTCGGGGACAAGATCATCCCCGGTGCACGGTATAGGATCGAACTGGGAAAGATCGATCCTCTCAACAACGACATCAAAATCATCAAGGCGAGGGAGGAAGAATGAACATCGTGATCGCAGGACTGGGCTGGCTTCTTGTGGTCTATCTCATCGGTTCCATTCCCTTTGGCCTCCTGGTTTCCAGACTGGCCAATGGGATAGACCCCAGGCTGACGGGAAGCAAAAGCACCGGGGCCACGAATGTGGCCAGGACATGTGGCGTCGGTTATGGCTTGTTGACTTTTATTTTGGACGCCGGCAAGGGCTTGCTTCCTATGCTGCTGGCCATGGGCATCAACAGCTCAGCCGCCTTTTTGACCCTCACCGGAGTGGCCGCTCTCATCGGTCATCTGTACTCCGCATTTCTCAGCGGTAAGGGGGGCAAGGGAGTGGCCACCACAATCGGCATTTTTCTGGCCTTAACCCCAACTCCTCTCTTCTGGTCAGTTGTCCTATGCATCCTGCTCATTTGGGCCACTGGCTTCGTATCCATCGGGTCCTTGGGCATGATCACCGTATTGCCTCTATTTATTTTACTCTCCGGGGCATTTTCCTATCTCATCCTCAGTCTCATCGTCATGGTTCTTGTGTACTCCAAGCACAGGGACAATATTATGCGTTTGGCCCGAGGCCAGGAAATAGCCTGGCAAAAAGACAAATACGTGCTGAGCTAAACACAAAGACAATCTAAAGCTCCGCGCCTGCCCCCTGATCGCTTTTTCATGGATCAAGGCCAGGGGGCGGGGTGCTTTCCTGCCACATACCGGAGGGGCAGTATGCTCTGCACCTTAGAACACCTCTCTTCAACTGCTGTCGATCCCGGAAGCACCCTCTTGCTTTCCTCCCAACCCCTGCCCTATCTGGGAACAGGCTATGCGGTCAGCCCGGACTTGCCCAGCCGCATTCCCGTAGGCACCTGGCTGTCCCCACCCTCGGACCAAGCCTGGATGCAGGTACAGGGACATTGCTGGGTTCCGGGACAGCCAAGAAAAGAAGGGGTTTGGGTCCACGTGCACAAGCACTTTCAGCGCACATCTTTGCCCTGTACATTAAAAGCCGGCAAGTCCGGCTTCAGTTTGGCCTGGCTCACCCTCAGTGATTCCGGGGCCGCAGGAACCCGCAAGGACACCAGCGGTCCGCAGATACCGGAAATGATCTCCGAGTACCTCCCTTTGGCTCTCAGCCAAGGCTTTCTTCTCCGGGACGAAGCCGCATCCATCCGCGCTCTGCTCACCCACCTGGCCCTGACCGAATGCTTTGACCTGATCATTACCACCGGCGGCACCGGGGTCGCCCCTCGGGACGTCACCGCGGACGTAACAAGCACATTGCTGCACAAGCGCCTGCCCGGGTTTGAGCAGGCCATGATGAACGCCTCTCTGGCCGCCACTCCCCACGCAGCTATTTCCAGGGCCGTAGCCGGTATTCTGGACACCACCTTAATCATCAATCTCCCCGGAAGCCCCAAAGGGGTCCGGGAAAACCTCGCCCCGCTGCTCCCTGCCCTTGGCCATACCCTGGACAAGATCCACGGAGATCCGGCAGACTGCGGATAGCCTGCCTAGGCACCGACAACCAAAGCCTTTTCTTGACGTCCTTTATGCACAGCGATCAACATACACAGACCCTGGATCCCAGGCATATGGCTGTGAGGGTCTGTCTGGCCCGGCTCATCGTTCTAACTTTTCTGCTCATTCCCTTAAGCCTCACCTGGCTGGTTTCTTCCGACCAATCTGGACTGTTAGGCCTCACCTCCGTCTTTTCCTATCAGATTTTTCTTATCTCCGGCTTTTCTTTGACCATCCTTTTCCTTCTCCTCCCCGATCGGCTTTCCAAGCGCACGGCCTTCTTTTGGGTTCAACTGGCCACAGATCTGGTCCTGGTATGCTACCTTGTGCTCATAACCGGAGGCCTGAAAAGCAATTTTGCCTTCATTGGCCTGGCCCTGCTTTTCCTCTATGGCCGCACCTTGGGACTCAAGGCCGCCCAAGCCCTGACCCTGTGCCTCGCCGGCTTATATGTTTCCCTCATCGGAGTGCAGACCACCTTCGTACCCACCCTGGCTTTGAATGAGGCCTTTCTATACGGCTCCCTGCACCTTATGGCCCTGGCCTTGATGCTTCTCTTGGTACGCATGAACATTGGAGGCATGCACTCACTTATCCAGGAAATGGCCAAACGGGATAGGCAGTTGCGCCACTCGGAATTCATCAAGAGAAAGGTCATGGATTGGATGCCCAACGGACTTGTGGTGGTCAACGCCCAAGGCAGGATATCGACCATCAACGCCCAGGCCTTGGTTTGGGCTCAGGCAGAGGATATTGAGCAGGCGATCTCCTGTTCTCTGCACCTTTTTTTTCCCGGCCTCTATGCAGCGTGGACGGCTTGGGACGGCCAAGAGCCGGTACGGAAAGAATTCACCCACACAGACCAGCTTTTTGGAGCTACCTTGACCAAGCTCCCAGCCCTGCAGGGAACATTGATCCTATTTACAGACATCACCCGCATCAAGGAGCTTGAGCACCAGGTCCGGGAGATGGAAAAGATGGCTACTGTCGGCGAGCTGGCCGCCGGACTCGCCCACGAAATCAAAAACCCCCTGTCCGGAATCCAGGCCAGCTTGCAGCTCTTGCCCTCGAACTCACTGCCCGAAGAGCAGAGGCAGCGCTTGTATCAGGTTGTGGAACGCGACGTCCAACGCCTCAATCAACTCTTGACCAGCTTCTTGGCCTTTGCCCGGCCCAAACCGGCCAACATCCAAAGGGTTCATCTAGCCGAGACAGTCCAATCCTGCGTGTACAACCTGCATACCGACTACCCCCAGGTCCATATTCAGAGTACCCCGGAACTGGAAAACAAAGTCTGGACATGGGACCCGCATCAACTGCATCAAGTCCTACTCAATCTGCTCATGAATGCGGTCCAGGCGGCTTCACAGAACCATGCTCCCTGGGTGGCCATCTCTTGGGGCACAAACGACGACTGTGAATACATAAGCATTCAGGACAACGGACCCGGCCTGGACCCCAAGATTGCGGACAAGCTCTTTGATCCTTTTACCACCTCCAAGGAGCAAGGATCCGGCTTGGGGTTGTCCATCGCCCAGCGCCTGGCTCATCAAAACCACTCCTGGATCACCGTAAGCCATGCACAAGGGCCGCAAACCGGAGTGACAGCCCGAATCATCGCTTCCCGGCAATCTCTTTCTTAAGGACCAAAATGGGTGATTTCAAAATGCTTCAATCCGCAATGGCTTCAAAGAGCTGCCTATGACCACCTACACCGCTGATTTACACATCCATTCCCGGTATTCCCGGGCCACAAGCAAAGCCCTGTCCATTCCTTGCCTGGCCGCATGGGCCGGAGTGAAGGGCCTGGACGTTCTGACCACCGGGGATTTCACCCATCCCGGCTGGCTGCAGGAGATCGAAGACCACCTGGAGGAAAACGAGGACGGCCTGTTGTCCCTTCAAGATCCCTCCTGCCTGGTTCCCCAAATTTCCTGGCTGGAATCCGCGGCCCCGCCGCAGGCGCCGCAATTTATTTTGGGCACCGAGATCAGCTCCATTTATAAAACTCAGGGCGTGGTGCGCAAGATCCACAACCTTGTCTTTCTCTCCTGTCTGGACACAGTGCACACCTTCAACCGCCGCCTGGGCCAGGTGGGCAATCTCCAGTCCGACGGCCGCCCCATCCTGGGCCTGGACAGCCGCGACCTGTTGGAAATGGTTCTGGAGACCGATCCCTTGGGCTTTGTCATCCCAGCTCATATTTGGACTCCCTGGTTCTCCCTGTTCGGATCCAAATCCGGCTTCAACCGGCTCAGCGACTGCTACAGGGATTTGAGCAGCCATATCTTCGCCTTAGAGACCGGGTTGTCCTCAGACCCGGATATGAACTGGCTATGGAGCGATCTGGATGCCTACACCCTGGTTTCCAACTCCGACGCCCATTCCGGAGAAAAGCTGGCCCGGGAGGCCAACCTCTTTGCCGGTCAGCCCGGGTATGAGAACATCCTGCAGGCCCTGCAGAGAACAAGCCAAACCCAGCGTTTCCTGGGCTCCATCGAGTTCTTTCCCGAAGAGGGCAAGTATCACCTGGACGGGCATCGCAAATGCGGGGTGGTTTTGGACCCCAGGGAAACAGCCCAGTTGGGGGGCATCTGTCCTGTCTGCGGAGGCAAGCTCACCGTAGGGGTATTAAACCGTGTCCTGGATCTGGCCGACCGGGAGACCCCCCGGCAACCAGAGGCGGCGCCCGGGTTCACCTCTTTGATCCCTTTGCCCGAGGTCATTTCCGAGATCCTGGGCAAGGGCCCCAAGACCAAGGCGGTGGCCGCAGTCTATGCCCGGTTGATCAAAACTTTCGGCTCGGAGCTTGATGTCCTGCAAAACGTCCCCATAGAGGAGCTCAAACCCCACTCTCCGGCCCTGGCCGAAGGTGTGAGCCGTATGCGGCGCAAAGAAGTCCACCGCAGATCCGGCTATGACGGAGAGTTCGGGCAGATCTCGGTCTTTAGTCCCCGGGAGCGTACAACCTGGAGGCAAGGTCGTTTTCTAGGCCCCAGCCCACAGGCAGAAATGCCCCAAACCCAGAATAGGCAGACCGGGGTGGCCGAGCCGATGCCGGAGAAGCAAACCCAATCAGATCCCCAAGTGCAGCCCGAAGGCCAAAATGCCGAGCAGCAGCAGGCTATGCGCAGCGGACCCCATCCGATTCTGGTTTTGGCCGGACCGGGAACCGGAAAAACCAAGACCCTTATCGGTCGAATAGAGCATCTGCTGAACCAGGGAGCGGACCCGACCACAATCCTGGTGGTCACCTTCACCCGGGCCGCGGCCAAGGAGCTTCGGGAACGCCTTCAGACCCGGCTTGCAAGGAACATAGACATCCCCCGCGCAGACACCCTGCACGCCCTGGCCTTTGAGCAGTGGAAAGATCACTTTGGCCGCCCGCCAGTGCTTATGTCCGAACAGGAAGCCAGGGAGATATTTGACCGGGCCAATCCGGAGCTCACCGGCAGGGACCTCTCCTTGTCCTGGGAGCACATCCAGAGAGCCAGGGAACAAACCCGCGTACCTGCCCATCTGCATGCCTCTGTCCAGGCCTTTTCCCGGTACAAAGCAGCTTGGAACCTGGCCGATTATACCGACCTGCTCCAGAACTGGCTGGATATGCTCCAGACCTGCCCGGAGCAGCCTGTTTTCTCCCATCTGCTGGTGGATGAAATCCAGGATCTTTCTGAACTCCAAGGAGAGATTGTCCGGTCTTTGCTCCCCAAAGATGGATTTGGATTCTTCGGCATCGGCGATCCCAACCAGTCCATCTATGGGTTCCGGGGGGCCATAGGTGATGTGGCTGCCCACTTCGGCCGGGATTGGCCGCATATGGAAAGCATTGCCCTGCATTGCAACTACCGCTCCAGTCAAACCATCCTGGATTTTTGCTCCAGGCTGTGCCCCTTTGCCCCGGATCTGCAGGCCCAAAAAGCCACCTCCGGGGGCAGCTTGACCTGGTATCAGGCTGCAAGCGGAATCCAGGAAGCGAACTGGATTGCCAAGCAGATCAAAGAATTGATCGGAGGGACCGGACATCTGCAGGCCGATCTCACTGAGAGGGAACATCTGGCCCCAGGAGACATCGCCGTCCTGGTCCGGCTCAAGGCTTTGATGCCGCCTCTGCAAAAGGCCTTGGAGCAGCACGGAGTGCCTTGTGCCGTCCCGGAAGCCACGCCTTTCTGGCAGGATGAACGTATCCAGCGCATCTTGCGGACAGTCTCCCGCTTTCTCGGCCTGCCTTGTGACCCGGAAAAAGGTATTCTGGACTGCCCGGATCAGGTCCTGGCCCAAGGTCCTCGGGAAATAGCCTCTGCCCTGGCCCAGGGATCTGACTTTGACCATGCCTTCTGGGCCAGCCAGGCCTTCCATGACTTATGCGCAGCTTACGACCAACATGGTCATTGGACCGAGCTTTTGGCCTGGATCCAGCTGGAGGCTGAGGCAGCCAATATCCGACAGCAGGCCCAAAAGGTCCGCCTGCTTACCCTGCACGCAGCCAAGGGGCTGGAGTTTGAAGCAGTATTTCTGCCTGCCCTGGAGGAAAAGATCCTGCCCTTTGCCGGCCCCAGCCTGTTCTCTGGAAAAAATCAGGACAAGATCACCACTTCGGATCCTGAGGAAGAGCGCCGCCTTTTGTACGTGGGTCTGACCCGGGCCCAGACCCACCTGTATATGAGCTGCGCCAAACGCCGAACCCTGGGCCGGGTCCCTGTCCGCCTGCAGGCCAGCTCCCTTTTGCAGGACCTGGACTGGTCCCGGGTGACCAAGGTGCACACCGTGGCCCGGAGCAGGCAGAAGGTCAAACAGCTGTCCCTCCTGGATGGACTGGAGTGACGGAGAAGGACATCCGTAAGTTTCATCCTTGATCAAACTGGCATGGGGGTTCTTACGAATAACCAACAACCAATAACAGGCCGCCAGAGGCGGGGCTGAAATCTGGACTCGCTCATGAAATCGTCAGCACCAAATCATGCGTTTCATTCCCGATCAAACCGGGCGTCTGCTGCCAGCGGCGACGCTGACTCCAGGATACTCTCCGATTGCCCCTGGCGGATCGCCGCCCCGTCTTTCATCTGGCCGGACCGGGTGGGTGCAAACTGCCGCCGCCTCCAGGGCCTGGTGGATGAAGCGGCTCTGGTCTTTTTTCAGACCCAGGGCAGCCTGGAATACAATGACCAAGATCTCCCGCCCTGGATGAACGATCTAAACCTCGTGTATCACCTCCACCTTCCCCTGGACCTCCCCTGGGAAAAGGGGCCAGAAGCAGCCGCAGACACGGCCGCAGCCCTGGCCCGGAAAACAGCTTTCTGCCAGCCGCACAGCTATGTACTCCATCCTCCCCGCAGCCCGGATACATTTCTTCGCTTTCACCGGCGCTGGTGCAAAAACGGATTGCAGAGCAAGGATTTGCTCCTGGAAAATATCGCGGATACCGACCTCATTTCCCTGCTCCCGGTTGTAGAAAATACGGATTGCCGGATCTGCCTGGACTACGGTCACCTGGTGGCCTACAGGCAATGGGGGCTCTTGGAGGAAGAATCGATCCGCGCCCGCCTGTCCATGCTGCATATTTATGCCCCTGTGGGTGGACATACACACAAGGGCTTGACGCACCTGCCTGTGCAGGATCAAGATGCGGTTCTGGATCTGCTGTGCCTGCTTCCGGCAGGGGGAGTTGTGGTCCTGGAGGTCTTCTCCTGGCCGGACCTGCAAGCTTCCCTTGACATTTTCACTTCCTGGATTAGGAACTGGGACTCAACAAAACGGCGTATGCCTGTAAGGGAAGGTCCGGACGAATCCTATGACATATTTTCGAAAGCTGGAAAGCAAGACCGCTGAGTTGCTCAGCCTGTGCAAAAAGAACGAACGTTGGCTCATTCTGCTCAACGCAGACCCGGACGCCATGGCCTCGGCCATGGCTTTAAAGCGCATCCTGGCCAGACGGGTCCAGGGTGCGGCCCTGGCCATGGTCAACGAGATAAGCCGGCCGGACAACCTGGCCATGGTCCGTTACCTCCAGATTCCGGTGCAGCGCCTGACCCCACCCCTGGCCGCCCAGTTCGACCGCTATGCCCTGGTGGACTCCCAGCCCCATCATCATCCGGAGTTCGCCTCTTTTGACTACTCCATAGTCATCGATCACCACCCCTTGAATACAGAAGCGCCGGTCCGGGCTCAGTTTGTTGAGATCCAGCCCAACTACGGGGCCAACAGCACCTTGCTCACCGAGTTTTTGTACAACATGAATCTTCGGCCGGGCAAACACCTGGCCACTGCCCTGCTGTACGGGATAAAAACCGATACCCACAGCTTTGAACAGAACTTCCATGATGCAGACATCAAGGCCTTCCGTTTTTTGAGCAAATATGCGGACCACAGTATCCTGCGCAAGATCGTGCGCAGTGAATTCCGGGTGGAGTGGCTGAAGTACTTTTCCCAGGCCTTTCGCAAGATCCGCCTCTGGGGAGACGGCCTGACCGTATACATGGGCGAAGTGGACTCCACAGACATCCTGGTCATCCTGGCTGATTTCTTCCTGCGCATCCACGATATCTCCTGGGATATTGTTACCGGCATCTCAGACAATACCCTGGTGGCTATTTTCCGCGGTGATGGAGTAAAAGGCGATATGGGGGCCTTGGCCACCCGCCTGTTTGGGGAAGTAGGCTCCGCCGGGGGACATAAATCCATGGCCCGGGCCCAGATTCCCCTGGAGAACCTGGATCAGGAGCACCCTCAGCAATTCATCTGGGAACGCTTGCAGCAATGCAAAATCATCAATAAGTCAAAAAGCCCCAAACCTGCGGAAGAGGACCTGGAGCTGAAAGAGGAGGAGCTCATCGTCTCCGACCGACACAACCCCTAATCCCCGAGCAGCCCATGACCCTGCGAGAAGACATGCACTGGGAGCACGCTCCCCTGTACCTCATTGACGGCAGTTCCTTTGTCTATCGAGCCTTTTACGCCTATCCGGACCTGTCCCGTTCAGACGGGTTCCCCACCAATGCCTTGTATATCACCCTACGTACATTGCTAAACGTCATCAAAAGGGAGCACCCGGAGCAAGCCTGCTTCATCATGGACGGCAAGGGGCCCAGCTTCCGGCAGGAAATCCTGGATTCCTACAAGGCCCAGCGCCAAAAGATGCCCGAACCATTGAGCCAACAGCTGGAACCACTGCTCGATGGGATTAAGCTTTTGGGGTTTCCGGTGCATGTGGCCGATGGAGCGGAGGCCGATGATGTGATTGCCACCTTGTGCGCCCGGCATAAGCAGACTCGGCCGGTGGTCATTGTGGGCTCGGACAAGGATCTGCGCCAATGCCTGGACGACTCTGTGGTCCTTTGGGATCCGGGGCAGCGCACGGAAAAGCTTCTCACCCTCCAGAAATTCAAACAGGAGGAAGGCCTTCTTCCGGAGCAGTGGCCCGACTATCAAGCTCTGATTGGAGACAGCAGCGACAACATCCCGGGAGTGCCCGGAGTGGGGCCCAAGACGGCCAAGAAACTCCTGGCCCGCTACCCCTTCCTGGAGGACCTGCAGGCCAACTTCGACCACCTCACCGTCGCGGAACAGAAAAAACTCGGCCCCCATATGGACAAAGTTTTTGTCTACCGGGAGCTGACCCGCCTGAAAACCGACCTGGAGCTGGACCTCAATGAACTTAACTGGCGCAGCTATGACCCGCAGCAACTGAAGACCTTTTGCCAAACCTATGAATTTGCAAGCCTTATCAAGGAGTTGGAATCAGAGAACACCCAGCTGGGAGCACAAAACTCCCCAAAGGAAAGCCCCCAGGAGCCGCGCATTGACCCGACTCCAATGACGCAGTTCCCGGACCTCCGCGGGCAGCAGGCGGGCTTGGTCTGCAACCGAAACAGCTTGCTCGTGGGCTGGGATGATCAGGAGGCCGAGGTGGATATACAGGCCGACAAGGCGGTTTGGGCATTAAACACCTGCCCGCTTGTTTTTGTTCCCTCCTTCAAGGAATTGTGCGAGCAGGATGCTGCCTGGGAGGGCCTTTTTGCGGATCAAACCTTCGATCTCAGCCTGGCCGCCTATCTGCTCAGCCCGGAAGAGCGGGATTACAATTGGGACCGGATCCTGCGCGGATATTTGCCTGAGATAAATATCCACATCCAAAATCAGGCCCTGGCCGCTCTGCGCATCGGCCACCTCCAGCAGCAGCGTCTGGAACAGGCCGGGCTTTTGGAGCTCATGCACCACATCGAAATCCCCTTGATTCCGGTTCTGGTCCGCATGCAGCGTCGGGGAGTAGGCATCGACCTCAAGGCCTTTGAGCAGTTCCTTCAGGAAGTAGAAACCGATCTTGAACGCTTGACCCAATCCGTGTATGCCCGGGCCGGGCAGAAATTCAATATCCGCTCTTCCCAACAGCTGGCCGATATTTTATTTAACCACCTCAGACTCAAACCGGGCCGCAAAACACCCGGCGGACAGCCCTCCACATCCATAACTGTTTTGGAAGGACTCCAGCACCAACATCCAATTATTCAAGATATCGTGGAATACCGCAGTCTGGAAAAGCTGCGCTCCACATACCTGGCCCCTCTTCCGCGCCAGGTGCATGCAGACGGCCGGATCCACACGACCTTCAACAACCTGGCCACAGCCACCGGAAGACTGTCCAGCAGCAATCCCAATCTGCAGAACATCCCCATCCGCGGCCAATTCGGACCCCGCATGCGCTCCTGTTTTGTGGCCCAACATGAGAACCTGCTGGTAGCTGCCGACTACTCCCAAATCGAGCTTCGGGTCCTGGCTCACTTGTCCCAGGAGCCGCATCTGCAGGAGGCCTTTGCCGCAAACGAAGACATCCACACCCGTACCGCCGGGCTGCTTCTGGACAAATCCAAGGACCAGGTCACAGCCGACGAACGGCGTAAAGCCAAGACCATAAATTTCGGCCTCATCTACGGGATGGGGCCGCAAAAGTTGTCTCGGGAGCTGGGCATCAGCTTGAACGAGGCTAAGGAGTTCATTGAAAAATATTTCCGCGAACTCCAGAATGTCCGTCGGTTTTTTCAACAGGTCGAAGACCGGGCCAAGACAAATGGATCGGTGACTACAATTGCCGGCCGCAGGCGGCTTTTGCCGGATATCAACTCCAGGAATGAGAACCTGGCTGGTCAGGCCCGACGGATGGCCATTAACACTGTCGTTCAGGGCAGTGCAGCGGACATCATCAAGCTGGCCATGCTCCGAGTGGAAGGGGACCAGGAACTCAACGACCTGGGAGCCGAGCTCATTTTGCAGGTCCACGACGAACTCCTGCTGGAGGTACCGGAGGCCCAAGCCCAAGCCAGTGGGGAACGTACGGCCGCTTTGATGTCCTCGGTCATGAAACTCGACGTGCCTCTGCTCGTTGAATGGGGCACCGGCCGCAGCTGGGCGGAGGCGCACTAAGACAGAGGCCAGAGGTCAGCGCCGCCGCTGGCGGCCTGTTATTTGGTTATCAGTTATCTGTTATTTGTAAGAAGCCGCCAGTTTGATCACGAATGAAACGCACGGATGTCCCCCACGGTAATTTTGTTCTCAAACGTAAGTTTCCAGGAGTTTTCAGGTTTCAATGTTCAGCTTTGCCTCCGGCAAATCTGAAATATTTTTTTGCCCCAAAGCGGGCAAAAAAGGGGAAATTTGCCGGATTGATCAGGTATGAAACGCACAAAGGTCCGGTCCCTCCGTCATTGCCCGGCCCGGACCCTTCGAACAAACCGGGGGCAGAGTCACCGGGCAATCTAGGGGAAAGCTTTTCTATCAAAAGGGCAGGGCTTGGGGTCAAGCCCGCCCTACGCAAAAGCCCGGCTCGTAAGTAAGCCGCCCTTGCCCCCAAGGGAAGGCCCTCTTCAGGTTCAAATCTTGTTTCATACGAGCTTCAGAAGTCCTGATCCATGCGTATATTATACTTTGGAAACATATTTTGGGACATTTTGAGGCATCAGGAACGCAAATCAAGAAATATCTGGTATCTCAAGTTCTTATGCTGAACAGTGAACACCGAACACTGAACACAAATTGCTATTATCCAGAGACAGA
The DNA here is from genome assembly GCA_051749205.1 of Thermodesulfobacteriota bacterium. Taxonomy (GTDB): domain Bacteria; phylum Desulfobacterota; class Desulfovibrionia; order Desulfovibrionales; family Desulfothermaceae; genus Desulfovermiculus. The sequence goes on from JBNJII010000032.1 coordinate 17,252, forward strand.
GCAAATCAACTAAAATTATTGAAAATGGAAAGCAGAACCAAAAACCCTGTCACAGCAATGCCTTTTCTCTTTGCCCTTGTGTCTCTATTGTGGAGACAAGAAGATCATCAACCCCAACCAAGGTTTGAAGCATGTTCAACAAGCAACGCCTGCTCACCCCAGGGCCGACCCATCTGCCGGAAGAAGTCCGCCTGGCCCTGGGCCGGGATATGATCCATCACCGCAAGGACACCTTTGTACAGCTCATGGGCCGGGTGCAGTCGCACATGCAGACCCTGTTCGCCACTGCTCAACCGGTCCTTCCCCTCTCCTGCAGCGGCACAGGAGCCATGCAGGCTGCGGTGGACAATCTATTTGCCAGGGGAGACAAAGTCCTGGTAGTGGATGGAGGCAAGTTCGGACAGCGTTGGGGTCAGCTTGCCCAAAAAAACGGACTCCAGGTCCAGCGCCTGGAAGTACAGCGGGGCCGGGCTGTAAACCCGGAAGACATCCGCACCGCCCTGCACCAGGAGCCTGATCTGCGTGGCGTTCTGGTCCAATACTCCGAGACCTCTACCGGCGTTTTGCACCCCATCCAAGAACTGGGACGGATAACCGCTGACACTGAAACTCTCTTGGTTGTAGACGGTATCTCCGGAGTGGGCATCTCTCCCTGCCCCATGGATGACTGGCACATCGACTGCCTGCTCACCGGGTCTCAAAAAGGACTTATGCTGCCTCCGGGTCTAGCCTTGATCAGCTTGAGCAACAAGGCCTGGGACCGGGTGCACAGCCTGCCTGGAGCGAGCTTTTACTTTGACCTGGCCAAAGAAAAGAGCAAATGGGATCAGGGACAGACAGCCTACACCTCACCCATCAACCTGATCATGGGTTTGCAGGCCAGCCTGGATCTTCTGCTCGCCCCGGATCTGGATCCTGTCTTTCGCAAACAGTGGGCCCTGACCCAGATGACCCGGGCCGGGGTCCAAGCCCTGGGCCTTGAACCTCTGGCTCCAACCCACTATACGTGGGGTTTGACCAGCTTCCTGGTTCCTGAAGGTACTGATTCCCAGATTGTCCTGCAGCGTATGGCCTCGGATTTCAACCTGGTCCTGGCCGGGGGGCAGGATGAGCTCAAAGGCCGGATCATCCGTCTGGGGCACATGGGCCATGTGGATTGGGGAGACATCCTGGCCGGCCTGGCCGCCCTGGCCCATTGCCTGGGACCGGACGTGCCGGATGCAAGCCACAAAGACGCCCTGGAGCAGGCCATGGCCGCTTACACCCAGGCCCTGGCCGATAGCCGGTCACCCGTGGATAAGCTCTTCTCAGCCATGCAGAGCTCGGATCTCCCCTAGCACCGCGTCTTATAAGTTTTGCCCCATTTATTGGCAATTTCTCATATTGATTTTCTTTTGAAATTTGACCCACTAAAGACACAGGAGCACATTGTATGACCAATCAAGATCCCACCAGGCCGGAAACCGAGCCCCAACAGACGCCTGAAGAACGCAAAGAAGCGGCCCAGGCCTATGAAGACAAGGCCAAGGAGCAGAGCAACCAGGACCCTTTGCCCAAAGTAGACATGAATACGTTCATTTTGTCCTTGAGCTCATCGGCCATGGTCCACCTTGGCGAGGTCAACGACCCGCAATCCGGACAAAGTCAGGTGGATATCGATCTGGCCCGACACACCATCGACATGCTGGCTATGCTGGAGGAAAAGACCAAAGGAAACTTGACTGCGGATGAAGAAGGCCTGCTCAAAAACATCCTTTTTGAGCTGCGCATGAAATACGTCCAAAAAGCGGGATAACGCATATGTCCAATCAGAAATACACCGTGGGTTTGGTGGGAGTCACCGGATATACGGGTATGGAGATGCTCCGCTGCCTCCTGAACCACCCATCCTTTGAACTGACAACCGTGACCTCCAGGCAGGAAGCCGGCAAAACCATCGCCCAGCTCTTTGCCCAGCTGCAAAGCACGGCCTTGGGAAATCTGGTCATCAGCGAACCAGATGTGGATCAACTGGCCAAGGACTGCCAGCTGGTCTTTCTGGCCGTTCCCCACGGCACAGCCATGCACATGGCCTCGGCCCTTGTCCAGCGGGGGGTCAAGGTGGTGGATTTAAGTGCTGACTTCCGCCTCCGTTCCCAAGAGGCTTTTCAGACCTGGTACAGCTGCCGGCACCAGGCCCCAGAGCTTTTGTCCGATGCGGTCTACGGCCTTCCGGAGCTCTACGCAGCTGACATCGCCCAGGCCCGGCTGGTGGCCAATCCCGGCTGTTACCCGACCTCGGTCCTTTTGGGCCTCTATCCTGCTCTGCAGGCCGGGCTGATTCAGGCCCAGGGCATTGTGGCCGACAGCAAGTCCGGAGCCAGTGGGGCCGGACGGGGAGCCAAGGTTGGGACCCTGTTCTGTGAAGTATCCGATACCTTCAAGGCCTACGGCCTGGGCACCCACCGGCACACTCCGGAGATCGACCAGGAAGTAAGCCGTATGGCCCAAAAGACGGTCCAAGTCTCCTTTAATCCCCACCTGCTGCCCGTCAACCGAGGAATTCTGACCACCCTGTACACCATGGCCTTGGATGGGGTCGGAATTGAAGATCTGCGCCGAGCCTATGCAGCCTTTGACCGGGAGCACCCCTGGATCCGTCTGCAGCCTGTGGGCGTTCTGCCGGAGCTGAAGAACGTTCGAGGGACCATGTATTGCGATATGGGAGTGGTTCTGGACGAACGTACAGGGCGGGCGATTATCGTCTCAGCCATCGACAATCTCTGTCGCGGGGCCTCGGGCCAGGCCTTGGCCAACGCCAACCTTATGTGCAAACTGCCGCTCACTACCGGCTTGAATCTGCCTGCCCTGGTGCCGTAACTCCAAGTCTGTCAATAGGTCTTGTCACCCAGCAATCTCTTTGTTATATTTTTATAAAATATTCAAAGAGAGGTTGCATTATGCACACAACAAATCTTCGCAAAGTTGGCGGATCGATTATGTTGGCTGTTCCCCCGTCTATACTTGACCTATTGAATCTGCAGGCGGGATCTACAGTAGGTGTGACGGTTGACGGCAACATGCTCGTCATTGAGCCTCATCCAAGCCCACGCTATTCGTTGGATGAACTCCTCGCCCAATGCGATGGATCGGCAAACATGACCGAGGAGGATCAAGAATGGCTTGAAACCAAGCCGGTAGGGAATGAGCTTCTGTAATGGAACGGGGGGATATTTATCTCGTGTCCTTGGATCCTACATCCGGACATGAACAGCAAGGGAGACGCCCAGTATTGATAGTTTCCGCGACCCCTTTCAACCAGGTCACAAAAACCCCCGTCGTTTTACCAATCACCAGTAAAGGGCAGTTTGTACGTACAGCCGGGTTTGCTGTCTCCCTTACTGCAGCTGACACAAAGACCATCGGTATTATTCGGTGCGATCAACCACGAGTCCTGGACCTTGCATCTCGCAAGGCCCGAAAGCTGGACAGTGTTCCTGAACATATTATGGCCGAAGTCCTGGCCAGGTTGATTCCGATCTTTGAATAAGAAAGGGCTTCCCTCCCCTTATTCGTCCCCGTTGCGCTGATCCAGAACCCGCTTGCTCTTGGCAAAGGTCCGGGGCAAATTTCCGGGGTCCACGATAGACACCTCACTGCGGACCAGGAGATGGCGGCGCAAGGAGGTGGCAATGGCCTTGGACAGGCCGCTGTCCAGATCTGAGCGGGCATCTGGACGGCGTTCCACCTTTATATGCATTTGGTCCACTCCTGCCTTGCGGCCCAGGACAACCTGGTATTCGGAGCTGAGCTCGGCAAATTCATGCAGGACATCAGCGATCTGACCGGGATAGATATTCACTCCCCGGAAGATGAACATATCGTCGGAGCGGCCCAGGATGCGGTCGTGCCTGGGAAGCCCCAGGCCACAGGGACACTCCCCGGGCACAAGGCGGGTCAGATCCCGGGTTCGATAGCGGATAAGGGGGGTGCCCTGCTTGCACAGGGTGGTGACCACCATTTCCCCCACCTCTCCCGGTGCTACCGGCTGCAGGGTCTGGGGATCAATAATCTCCAGAATGAAGATGTCCGCCCAGTAATGCAATCCCTGGTGCTCCCGGCATTCCAGACCGGTCCCTGGTCCGTACAGCTCTGTGAGCCCCGGGATGTCGAAGCAGTCCTCCAGACCGAAGACTTCTTCCACCCGCTGACGCATCTTGGGTGTATGCGGCTCGGCACCGAATATGGCTTTTTTGAGTCGCACCTGATCCGCAAGTCCGTATTTCTCCACTTCCTCGGCCAGGAGCAGGGCCATGGAGGCAGTAGAACACAGGCAGGTAGACTGAAGGTCAGTCAGGAACTGGAGTTGAATCTCCAAGTTTCCCGGACCCAGCGGCAGGGCCATGGCCCCGAAATGCTCGCACCCCAACTGAAATCCCGCTCCCGCAGTCCACAAACCGTACCCCACGGCGATCTGCACTCGATCCGCAGGGTCCATCCCGGCCAGCTCAAAACACCTGGCCATCATCAGCTTCCAGGTATCAATGTCCTCCTGGGTATAGGCCAGGATCTTGCGCTTGCCTGTGGTGCCGGATGAGGCGTGGATACGGATCACCTCCCTCTCGGGCACACTGAGCAGAGGGAGGGGATAGTCGCTGCGCAGGTCGTCCACTGAAGTGAAGGGAAGATGGGCCAGATCCTCCAGGCTTTGCACCCCTCTGGGCTCGATGCCGTTTGCATCCAGACGTCGGCGGTAGTAAGGGCTTCCAGAGTAGGCGTGGGCAACGGTCCATTGCAGACCGCGCAACTGTTGCTCGGCCAGGATGTCTGGCCTATAATGGGGAAAAAATCGATACGTTTGCTGTACACTTTTGTTCATACACCTTTCACCTTACCCGAGAGCCATGACCAGCACCGCCTTTTTTTTGGAGCTCTTTCCTTTTGCGGCCATCATCCTGGGACTCATTCTGGGCAGTTTCTCCAATGTCTGCATTCACCGATATATCAAGGGGACATCCATCGTTTTTCCCCCATCCCATTGTCCTTTGTGTGAGCACAAGCTGGCTTGGTGGGAAAACATCCCCTTGCTGAGCTATATCCTTCTGCGTGGTCGGTGCCGCAGCTGCCAAGGATCCATTCATTGGCGCTATCCCCTGGTAGAGGGCATATCCGGCCTCTGGGCCCTGCTCCTGGCCCTCAAGTTTGGACCGAGTACGGCCTTTGCCGTGTACCTCTTCTTTGGCCAGATGCTGATCATCATCAGTTTCATCGATCTGCAGATCTTCATCCTCCCGGACATCTACACCCTGCCCGGGGCACTGGCCGCTCTGGCCGCGGCCATACTTGTTCTAGGTCTTCCCTGGTCCACATCCCTCATCGGGGCTCTGGCCGGCGGGGGAGCTTTTCTGGCTTTGCAGCAGGGCTATAAATGGCTCAAAGGCCGGGACGGCCTGGGGACCGGAGACATCAAGCTCATGTTCCTGTTAGGAGCCTTGCTCGGCTGGCAGGCCTTGCCTCTGGTGGTCTTCATGGCTGCAGTCAGCGCCCTGGTCGTCAGTCTCATATATCTGCGCCGGGCCAGTGCTCAAGGGCTGCAGACCGCTGTTCCCTTCGGACCCTTCCTCAGCCTGGGAGGCATGCTGTACATCCTCTGCGGCCCCCAAATCTGGCACTGGTATCTAGGATTTTAAAAATCATCTCCAGGAGATGATTTTTAAAATCCTTGAAACGTCCCCTGCCAGGCCCGACGAAGCTCCTGAATCTCATCTGTACATACCTGTTTTTCGCCCCGCTGCACCACCAGCACCGGTTCTTGCCGTACCATCCCCACCGGGGCCAGGCACTGTCCGGCAAAAACCCGCTCAAACTCTTGGCTCTTGTCCTGGGGCACGCTGACCAGAAACCGGCTGGGGGTTTCGCTGTATAAAAGCTCTTCCGGGGCATAAAAGTCCCGACCGCAGGACGGGACCTGTTCCAGATCCAGGTCCGCCCCCAGGTTGCCTCCGATGCACATCTCGGCCGCAGCCACCCCCAGCCCCCCGTCCGAGAGGTCATGACAGGCAGAGATCAACCCCCGGCGGATGGCCGAATTCAGGGCGAGATACCGCCTCCTGGCACTGAGCACATCCACCTGGGGCACAAATCCGCCCTCAAGGCCCAACTCGTCCACCAACTCGCTGCCTCCCAGTTCCTTTCCGGTCCGGCCCAGGAGATAGAGGGAATCCCCGGGCCGCTTGAGGTCCGAGGTGCAGCACAGGTTGACGTCCGGGATCACGCTGACGACTGAAAACAACACCGTAGGGGGGATGGAAATCTTGTACTGGTCAATGGTATAGTCGTTCTTCATGGAGTCCTTACCCGAAATGCAGGGGACCCCGAAACCCAGACAAAAATGGGCCAAGGCCTGGTTGGCCCGGACCAGCTGAGCCAGTTTATGCTCCCCGTCCGGAGTCTTGTCCGAGTGCACCGGGTCACACCAGCAGAAATTGTCCACCCCGGCCATGTGCCGCAGATTGCCCCCTACGGCCACGGCGTTACGCACTGCTTCGTCCACGGCATTGGCCATCATCCAGTAGGTATCCACATCCGAATACCTGGGACACAAGCCATTGGAGACCACCAGGCCTCTGTCACTGTCCAGAACCGGGCGGATGACCGCTGCATCGGCCGGGCCGTCCTGCAAAGCCCCAGTCAAGGGTTTGACCACGCTGCCTCCCTGCACTTCATGGTCGTACTGGCGAATGATGTATTCACGGCTGCAGATATTCAGCCTGCCCAGCATGCGCCGCAAAAGCTCACCCTGATCCCGGCCGAGTCCGGCCACCTGTACCGGCTGCTGCGGCGTGGGATCCCATACCGCATTCAACTCCATCTGGGGCAGACCGTGGTGGAGGAAGTCCATCTCCAGTTCCCCGACCAGCTTGTCCCCATACCAGACCCGGAACAGCCCGCTCTGGGTGAACCGGCCCAAGGGCGTGGCCTCCACATCCATTTCCCGGGCCATGCGCAAAAAAACATCCAGCTTGTCTTCCGGCACAGCCAGAGTCATCCGTTCCTGGGCCTCGGAGAGCAGAATCTCCCAGGGGACAAGGCCGTCGTACTTCAGGGGCACCTGGGCCAGATCCAGCTCACACCCTCCGGTGTCCTCGGCCATCTCCCCAACCGAGGAGGACAGGCCCCCTGCCCCGTTGTCCGTGATCGCGTTGTACAGGCCCTGGTCCCTGGCCCGGATGATGAAATCGTACATCTTGCGCTGAGTAATAGGATCGCCGATTTGGACCGCAGTGGCCGGAGACTCGGCGTGCAGGGCCTCGGAAGAAAATGTGGCTCCGTGGATGCCGTCTTTGCCCACCCGGCCTCCGGTCATGACCACGACATCCCCGGCCCGGGCCTGTTTCTCGTGGCTGGGCCGGCCCTGGATCTCGGCCGGCATAAGCCCTACTGTGCCGCAAAAGACCAGGGGCTTGCCCAAATATCGCTCATCAAAGACCACCCCGCCGTTGACCGTGGGAATCCCGGACTGGTTGCCCCCATGTTCCACGCCCCGGCGGACCCCCTCCAGAACCCGGTGGGGATGGAGCAGGCGCGGGGGCAGAGGCTGGTCGTAGAAGGGCGAGGCAAAACAGAAGACATCCGTGTTGCACACCAGATTGGCCCCCAGGCCGGTGCCCATGGGATCGCGGTTCACACCCACAATCCCGGTCAAGGCCCCGCCATAAGGATCCAGGGCCGAGGGGCTGTTGTGGGTCTCCACCTTCACGCACACGCTGTATTGACCATCGAAACGGATCACCCCGGCATTGTCCTTGAATACGGACAGGCAAAAGTCTTCGTCCTGCATCCGGCGGCGCAGAACGGCTGTGCTCTCCTGGATATAGGTGGAAAACAGGCTGTCTATAACCTGACGCTTCCTCTTCTCCTTATCCTGGTAATGGATGCGGGCGTTGAATATCTTATGCTTGCAGTGCTCGGACCAGGTTTGAGCCAGGGCCTCCAGCTCCACATCCGTGGGATGAACCGACAGGCCGCTTGCGGTCCGCCGCTTTTGGACCTTATCTCGGGCGTAATAGGCCTGAACGGCCCGCAGCTCGGCTGGGCTCAGGGCCAGAATCCGTTCTTGGCTCAAGCGCTGCAGAGCTGCATCATCCAGCCCCAAAAGAGAAATCACCTCCACCCGATCAGTAGAGTCTCCGCTGACCCGCGGAACTTGTGCAGCAAAGCCGGGATCTTGCTCCCATTCCTGCCGGCTCTTGAGGGCGTAGCGTTCAATGAGTTCGTTGGCCAAGAGATCTGTGGCTACTCGCTGTACCTCTTCCCGGGACAAGGACCCGGCAATCAAGTACTGGACTGCGCTGTACACGGCCACATCCCGGCCCGAGCCCAAGCCGAGGCCGTTTTTCACCGTCTCGGCCGCCACCCGGCCTTCGTTGTCCGTCACACCCGGCCGGAAGCCGATCTCCAGAATCCAGTCGAAATCCTGGGCCAAAGGCTCCAGGGAGACGTCATGCAAGACCGGGTCGTGGAGCAGGGCCTGGTCCACGACCTCCCGGGCCTGCTCCCAGTTGAGCCCCTCCAGTGTGTATACGGTGATCAACTGCACAGAATCCACGTGCAGGCCCAGCTCCTTGCCAATGCGCGAGGCTGTAACCCGACCCTGCATATCTGTGAGATGGGTTTTCAGCTTGACCGCCAAACGGTGCAACATAACTGCTCCTCTGGAGAAAATCGTATCCGCCCGGCTAGGACCGGGAATTGTGGGACTGAATTTTTCCTACCAGACTCCCTGGCAAAGGCCAAGAGCCGATTCTAGTGTTCAGCTTTGCCTCCGGCAAATCTGAAATATTTTTTGCCCCAAAGCGGGCAAAAAAAGAAAATTTGCCGGAGTGATCATGAATGAAACTGACCAAGAGGGCAGGGCTTGGGGGCAAGCCCGCCCGACGCAAAAGCCCGGCTCGCAAGTAGGCCGCCCTTGCCCCCAAGGGCAGGCCCTCTTCAAAGGTAAATCTCGTTTCATACGAGCGCATCCTCTGGCGGGTATGTTATCTGTTATTCGATGTTTATTAAGCTAATACCTTGTTGAACATCATTCCAACTCGCGCTATGCTCATCACTACATCTCAACTCAACCTACGAGCCCTGGCATGAAAAGAGGCATCGTTTTGGCGGACTGTCCGAAAGTTTCATTCCCGATCAATCCGGCATTTTTTTTTGCGCCAAAGCGCAAAAAAGTATTTCAGATTTGCCGGAGGCAAAGCTGAACAAGGAACCTATCATGATTCATCCCTGGCCGGTTGTCCACTCCACCAAGAACTCCTATCGCATATTCAATCTGCGTACCGATCGAGCTGTTTCCCCCCGCACTGGGCAGACCCACGATTTTTACATTCTGGAGTCCGCCCCTTGGGTGAACATCATCCCCATCACCCCGGAGAATAACGTGGTCTTTATCCGCCAGTACCGCCACGGAATCCAGGATACGACCCTGGAAGTCCCCGGGGGCTTGGTAGAAAGCTATGATGATCCACAATCCGCAGCCTTACGCGAGTTGAAGGAAGAGACCGGGTATGAGGGCCGAGACATCCATTTCCTGGGCAAGGTCCAACCCAACCCGGCCATCCAGGACAACGAATGCCACTCTTTTGTGGTCTGGAATGTGGAACAGACCGGCCTGCAGGATCTGGATGCCAAAGAAGATATCGAGACCCTTCTCTACCCTTTGTCGGGTATCCCGCACATGATTCACTCCGGGCAAATCACCCATTCCCTGGTCCTGTGTGCCTTTTTCTTCTTCTTTGCCGCGTATCGGCCGGACCTTGTGCCCTCGGAGGCAAGAATGCAAGGAGTTTGACTGGCAGGAATGAAAAGACTACCTTTGGGATCAAAGTGATCCCAAAGGAGACATGCTGTGCAAATGACCATTCGCTTACCAGACGAGTATAAGGCCCACATCGAGGATATTGCATTGCGGACCGGCCTCAAAAAATCCGAAATAGCTCGCTTGGCCATAAAACGATTCATTGAAAGCTTTGATGCACAAGAAGCTCAGGACCGTCCTGCATCTAGAGCCAAGGATCTCCTTGGGGTGGCGGAAAGCGGGATATCTGACTTAGGGGCTGAGCATAGGCGTCATCTTCTGAGGCAAATGCGGGACAGAAGCTAATGCAGGCCTTGCTTGACACCGGGCCATGGGTTGCTCTCATAGATCGAAGCGAAGCGAAGCATACACTCTGTCTGCAGTGGTTTGAATCTTTTACCGGAACCATATATTCAACAGAAGCAGTTCTCACCGAAGTTCTGTATCTCCTCAATTTTTCGATGCAGGCCCAGCAAGCCGCACTGGATTTCGTTCTCCGGGAGATTATCACCCTCGTTCCAACGGATACTCATTCCTTAGCCACCTGTCGCTGGCTGATCGAGAAGTATGCCAATCTACCCATGGACTATGCGGACGCAACTCTTGTCTGTCTGGCCAGTGAATCCAAGATCTTTAATATTGTCACCCTCGACCTCAGAGACTTTTCAGTCTACAGAAGCATTGACAACCAAATATTCACCCTTCTCCCCTGAGACAGCTGAGGAGTGCAGCAAATGAATTTTTCCTTCAAGGAATTCTTGGCCCTGGAAGTCAACCCGGCTTTGGGTTGCACTGAGCCGGTGGCCGTGGCTCTGGCCGCCTCCGCAGCAGCCGGGCTTCTTCCCTCTCGTTCCCCGGAACACATCAACGTTCGGGTGGACGGCAATGTGTTCAAAAACGGTCTGGCGGTCATGATTCCGGGAACTGCCGGCCGGCGGGGCCTGGATCTGGCCGCCGCCTTAGGGGCTGTGGCCGGGGACTCCGGCCGAGCCATGCAGGTTTTGGAATGTCTCAGTCCCCAACAGGTGGAGCAGGCTGCTGACCTGGTCAGCTCCAATCGGGTGGAAGTAGATCTGGACCCGGATCAGCCCGGACTGTTTATCCAGGCTGAGGTCACAGTCGGCCAGAACACAGCCCGGGCTTTGATCCAGGGAGCCCATGACAGCATTGTCGACCTGAGCCTGAACGGCCGGAAGATCTCAGACAGCCCTCTCTTGGAGCACGAGCAGGATGCAAACTCCTCAAACACCCACCACGGCGTTCATCATCTGGAGACTTGGCTCAAAGAGCAGTCTCTGGCCTCCCTCCTGGCTCTTCTCAAACAGGCAGATGACCAGGATCTGGCCTTCCTGCGCCAGGGTGTGGACATGAACCTGAAACTGGCCGAATTCGGCCTGGCCCATGCATCTGGTTTGGGTGTGGGCAGAGCCCTGGCCGATATGGCTGAGGAAAAAACCCTGCACAAGGATATGCTCCTGGCGGCCAAGATCTGGACTGCGGCCGCAGCAGACGCACGCATGGCCGGGGCCGGATTGCCGGCCATGAGCTCGGCTGGAAGCGGCAACAATGGGCTCACCGCCATCCTGCCCATCTGGGCCGCCGGAGAGTTCCTGGACTGCCCGGAAAAGACTCTGCTCAGAGCCATCGGCCTCAGCCACCTGGTCACCGCCTATATCAAGACCTATACCGGCCGTCTGTCCGCGGTCTGCAGCTGCTCCCTGGCGGCCGGGGCCGGATCAGCCGCCGGACTGGCCTATGCCCTGGGCGGTGATGAACAGTGCATAACCCGGGCGGTGAACAATGTGATCGAAGATCTGGGCGGGGTGCTCTGCGACGGGGCCAAGACCGGCTGCGCCCTGAAGCTGGCCACTGCGGCCGGTTCGGCGGTTCAGGCCGCCCTTTTGGCCCATAGGGGTGTGGGCGCAGTCCCGGTGGAAGGCATCCTGGGCCAGACTCCGGAGCAGAGCATCGCCCACCTGGGCCGGCTCTGCCGGGAAGGCATGACCCAGACTGGGTCTACGATCCTGGATATTATGCTGGGCAAGCGAAAAACTGGAAACGCTTTGAAATTTCAAATTCCTTAGTGAGGCCCCTATGATCATTGACGCCCATGTCCATATCTGTCCTCCGGAAGTCCGAAGCAACCGAGAAGCCTACCTCCCGGACGAGCCGGAGTTCGCGGCCATATACAAAGATCCCAAGGCCAAACTGGTGGGAGCAGACGAGCTCATCCAGACCATGGACGAGCAGGGGGTGGACAGATCCGTAGTCTTCGGCTTTCCCTGGCGTAAAGAAGAGCATTTTCGGCAAAACAACGACTATGTGTTGGATGCTGCGACCCGCTATCCGGACCGGCTCGTCCCTCTGGCCTGCTTGGACGCCACCCATCATAAGGCCTCGCAGGAAACCAAGCGTTGCCTGCAGGCCGGAGCCCGGGGTATCGGCGAGCTGGCCTTCTACTCCGCGGGCATAGACGAAGAGGCCAGAAAAGCTCTGATTCCTCTGGCTAAGCTGTGCGCCGAGGCCAAGGCCCTTGTCTGCCTGCACACCAATGAGCCCATCGGTCATGCCTATCCGGGCAAGAGCCCCATGACCCTTTCCCAGCTTTACGTTTTACTCCAGGCCACTCCGGATACGAGCTGGATCCTGGCTCACCTGGGCGGAGGGCTGCCCTTTTACGCCTATTTAAAAAAAGAGGTCCGGGAGGTCCTGGCCAATGTCTGGTTCGACACCGCAGCCATGCCCTTTTTGTACCGCCCCCAGGCCCTTAAGGCCATGGCCGAAGCAGTAGGTCTGGACAAGCTGCTTCTGGGCACCGACTTCCCTCTTCTGCCGCCCAAACGCTATCTCCGGGAGCTTGCAGATTCAGGACTGGATCAGGAAGGACAAGGCGCCGTTTTGGGCCAAAACGCAGCCAAGCTCTTGCAGCTTGAATCTTGACTTTGTACTGATAACTTTCGACAAACACTTTCAGCACGTTCCAGGCTTACGGATCTTTCCCAATTCTTCATCCTTTTGACAACCTGTTCGAGCGAACCAGCAAAAAGGGAGAGTTCAGATTTGCCAGCGGCAAAGCTGAACTCTCCCTTTCGCCTTGTATCCAATCCGTCGCCGACTAAATGACCACATAGATGCAGGCCCCCTTTGATGGTTGGAGGAAACGTTCACTCTCCTTGATTCAGGAGCAAAAGGCCAGTATTATTTCTGAATTTACACCATCCAAACTGGCTGACCCTCTGGCTGGAGAAGAGACTATGCCCCACATGTTTATCAACCGCCCCCGCTTATACAAGTTGACCGGGGACAGCAAAGATCTGCGCCGGCAATTTTGGTGGGAAACCCTCAATGCCATGCTGTATAAGCTAGGCGGCCTTGTCTTCATTATGGGCAGTATCCTTTTCTTTCCAGCCTTGGATGCCTATAAGAATCTCGGCTGCTGGACATTCTTTTTCGGATCCCTTCTCTATCTCATAGTTACAGTCCACGATCTGGCTGAAGTACGCTATCACTGGAAAACAGTCGGCAGACACGATCAAAAGGCCATCCTGGAATATATCGCAGCCATCTGCTATGTACTGGGCACACTCTTGTTCACAGTGGGCAGCGTCTTCTTTCTTTCCAGCGGAGGCTTATTCATTGCAGGGGCATGGTTTTTTGTCCTCGGCAGCCTTTTGTTTGTCCTTGGGGCCTGCATCAACGTCCTGCAGATCGTCCATTCCCGCAGCCTGCTCACCCTGCAGCTGATGAACCTGACCGCTGTTGCTTTCGTCGTGGGCTCGGTGTTGTTCACTGTCGCCTCAGTCCCTTTCCTGTGGCATTTCAGATCCCACCTTGACCAGCTGGTGATGAATGCCTTTCTGGCCTGGCAGTACCTGGTTGGCAGTGTGTTGTTCTTTATGGGGGGAATCTTCAATTACTGGCGGGCCTATGTGTTTATCCGTCAGGAGATCGCCAAGCAGGAGGAAAGACCTGCTCGTATGAAATGAGATTTATCTCCAAGAGGGCCTGCCCTTGGGGGCAAGGGCGGCCTACGCGGTTGCAACTCAGCTCATGGTCTTTTGGGTAGGGCGGGCTTGCCCCCAAGCCCTGCCCTCTTGATAGAAAGGCTTTCCCCTAGATTGCCCGGTGAGTCTGATCCCGGTGTATTCGAAGGGTCCGGGCCGGGCAATGACGGAGGGACCGGATCTCCGTGCGTTTCATGCCTGATCAATCTGGCAAATTTCCCCCTTTTTTGCCCGCTTTGGGGCAAAAAGACATGTCAGATTTGCCGGAGGCAAATCTGACATGGTAGGTCCTTTGTGGAACCATGAACTCAAAGGATAGTTATGGACAACTCCTGCCTTCCTGTACGCACCATCCCCAAAGAAGAGGCAGTCTTCTGGCTGGACAAGAACGGCTACTGGCGCAACCGACACGGAAAATTCCGTACCCCCAAAATTATCGCCCACTTTCATTCCAGCATCCAAAAAGACGAACACGGCTATTATCTGGTCCAGGACCACCCCGAGTTTCGGGAAAAGGTCTACTTTCCCCATGAGGACACCGCTCTTTTTGTGTTTGATGTCCAGGAAAATGGCCAGGACCTGATTTTGAAGCTGAATACCGGACAGGAAGTCCCTCTCCCTCCAGACAAGCTGTTCATTCACAGTGACCATCTGTATATGGATCTGGATGGGGAACGGGTCAAGTTTTCAGAGCGGGCCCTTGTCTCTGTGTCCAGATTCATGCAGTTCGATGCAGAACAGGACAAGGCCTGGATTGCCTATCAAGGCCGATCCTGGCCGGTCCCGTTTGTCTAAAAAACAGAAACAGCCCATGGATACCTTCTGGCCAGAAGGTATCCATGGGCTGGACATCCCCGCTATAAACACGCTCGGTAAATCCGCTCAGCTGGTTCCTCCACCGGGCGGCATTCACCCCCCGCTGCGCTTGACCGTAAACCCCTCTTTCCTCAGCTCCTCCACCAGCAGATCTCGATGATCGCCCTGAATTTCGATCACCCCGTTCTTTACGGTTCCCCCGCTGCCGCACTTGGCCTTCAGCCGCTTGGCCAGCCGGGCAAAATCCTGGTTCTGAAGCTGGAGGCCTGTCACCAGACTCACCCCTTTGCCCTTGCGGCCCTTTGTCTCCCGCCCAACGCGCACAATCCCGTCTCCGGGAGGAGACGACGCCTTGTTCCTGCATCGGCACTTGGGCGCAGGTTCACCACACTGGGGACACATTTTTCCCTTATCTGTGGAATACACAGGACCACTGTCAGTTTGTACCTTCTTACTCATAATCCAACCCATGGACAGGAATTGACCTTAGGTCCCTTATCTGTAATCGGCAGCAACCTCTTGGACCATATCTCGAATCCTTTGAGCTGTTGTCCGCCCAATCCCTTTGACCTGGCGAAGATCTTCATATCCGGCTGTAAAAACCTTTTCCACACTGCCAAAAACCTCCAGAAGCAGTTCGGCTTTGTCCCTTGACCTTCATTGCTTTCTTCTTCGGTTGGCTGAACGTACTCGGTACAGACGTTCTGTAAACCCGCCCTGCAGTTCA
>JBNJII010000033.1:0-32317 GCA_051749205.1 Thermodesulfobacteriota bacterium
TGAGCGTCGACATGAGCAGTGTTTTCCTGTTTGTCTCCAAGAGGCTGACCGCTGTCAGGTTGGCCCGGGTGATGATGCCGCCCGGATGGATGGTCAGATACCCGCAGGGAGCCAGCTCATACAGGTTTTCATATTCCTGGTGCAGACCAGACAGCTCTTCCTGAGCCCTTTTCAATTCCTCATTTTGCATTTCCAGCTCCTTCTGGGAAACCTGAACCTCATGAATCAGGTCCAGCAGATTCGCATCATGGAAAGAAGAGGGCTCGGATTGCTGCTCGATGAATTCTTCGGCCTGCTCCCGCAAAAATTCGAGCTTTGGGGAGCACTTACGATCTGTGGACATACGATTTTTCTTTAAGTTTTTGGTCAAAAATTGCAAAAGAATCTTTTTGCTCTCGCATCTTACCGGACTTTGGTCGGAAAGACCATTTGTCCGCCCAGATACCCAAGCCCCATGACCATAAGAGCCAGGACCAAGAGCAGAAGGTTATAGATCCAGCGGAAAAAAGCCCAATGAACGAGTCCAGTGGCATATATAATGACAGCCAGTAACCCTGCTCCGAGCAAAGCCATGGCCAGCCTTATCTTCCAGCGGACCAATGGGGGCGTTTTCATTTTATAATTAACCCATAAAGTCAAGAATCCGGTTCCTATGCTGAACACTGCCGATACAATGCCCAGAACAAGCATGATAAAGGCAAAGGCATGGAAGTCGAGACTGACGGATTCTCCGAGAATGTAATGCACCAGGAGAAAGAGGAATGCCGTCGTCAGATAGGCTGTGGGAAAATGAACGCTGATGGGGTGGGGATGCCTGCGCAGAATGGGGAAGGCCCGGAACAAGTTCTTCATAAACCCGGGCAGATCCTTGCTGCGCTGATCCGATTTCAATGTTCCGACTTCATTGACCCCTTTTTTAGTGAAAACTTCGGCAAAATGCGGGGCGGCCGCCAGCTGATCCGTCAGATCGGCACCGGCCTGGTGCATTCGCATGTGTGAACCGTTTTTCCACAAAAAGCTCTCTGAGACATCATAGACCGTGTTTTCAAAAACGATATACACCGGACGGCCTTCCCGTCCGTCGCCCTCTGCCACTTCCTCACGGGTGAACACTCGCTTGATCTTGGTCATGGATAACTTCTCCTTTCAGCTTTGTTTCAGTCAAATCAGAAATATTTTGCCCTTAACACTACAGCGAAACTTCAGTTCTTTTCCGTCATTCCCGCGCAGGCGGGAATCCTGGCATCCCGCCATAGAATAAAGCGATCTCAGATATCAAGGCTTTCCCCTAGATTGCCCGGGGAGTGAGATTGCGATGTGTTCTGAAATCGGGGCCGGGCAATGACGGAAAAGGCATGTGGCTCCTATCTTTCGCTGTAGTGTTAAGTGCAAAAAACAAAAAACGACCTGCCGGATTGATCAATGAAAATCCTCTCTGGTTGGCTCAATGATTGCATAGTAATCAATTATGTACGCATGTGTGTCTCAGGCAAAGAATGCAAGGCCATGATCCTATGCTGATCCGAAATGAGCTTCACAAGGAGGTTGACATGCAGGGTGCAGTCCAAAAAGTGAGCGATTTGATCAATCATTTACGAGAAGAAAGTCTTAATGAACACAAAAGGTGCTTCTATTGTCGAGGTCCGCATAAAACCGCTGACTGCGACTCCTCTCAGCGAGCGGCTTTTCATCTCAGCCTCGCGGCCTTTGCCGCCGAAACCCGGGACATGGGCTTCGAACAAGAAAGTCCACAATACGGGAACAAGCCATGCACCGATCAAACCCATTCTCTCAACTTAGAAGAAAACTGGGAGGAACTTGCTTTTTAGACCTTATGAGAAGTCTCACTCGCCTGCTGGGAAAAATACATCAAATGCTTTTTCACCCCCTGGCCCCGGGAGCTGGTCCAGTTCCCGGGGCCAGGGGTTTTGTATGTCTGAAGGGCTTGCATATCTCCGCCATAAACATCTATGCCCTGAACTTTTGAGAAGGAGAGGGCCTCGGAATGCTTACTGTGTCCTTACGCTTGGGCAAAGCTTCTTTGGAGTAGAGGTTTTTTGACTCGTAGAAATGTACACAAAGGGGTTTTTTGGCCATTGATGCCCATTTTCTTGCGAATATTTTTGCGGTGAGTCTGGATGGTATCAAATGACGAATGCATCAATTCTGCTATCTCCTTACTGCTTAATCCAGATTGAATATATTTGCAAACATCCATTTCTGTCGGGGTCAGCTTGAGTAAGTCACTGTCGCCATCCAGTGAAAAGTTATTTAAGACAGAGGACAGTTCACGTACTATAAGATCTCGATAGTTCTTTGAAGTTTCAAAATCCGGCTCGGAGAACATCTTCTGGAGGGAAGGGAGCAGACTGCCTTCCCAATAATGCGCATATCGCTGCTGGTATCTGTAATGCCCTTTCTCCAGGCTTTGAGGGGCTGTGAGCAATCCTTCTGCACCAGATATCTCCCTCTGTGCTTCAGGTAGAGGCCTTTCCTGGGCATTTGTCAGGACCTTTTCCATATACAGAACATAAATAGTTTGGTCCCGGAGTTCCACTCTTTGACTTATTACCTGGACAGGTATTGGAGAACAATCTGATTTCTTGAATAAAAACTCACCCTGCCAGTATTCTTCGTCCTGATGCAGGGATTGATTGCGGCTGAAGAAATCTTGGGTCTGCTCTTTTGCCAGGAATGTACTGATCGGTCTGCCCACCAGTTCCTTCTCTTCCCCACCCAGGGGCCAGTACCGGCTTGAGTTGACCATAATCACCACATACTGGTCATCCAAAAACAGTATCGGAGTCGAGGCTGAATAAAAAAATATCCTGGCCAGTTTGAGGGCATCTGCCACGCTGGATTGCAATACTGTGCTCTCTTTTGTAATGTTTTGTATCTCTTGACACATAGCAGCCTCCTGAGAAAAAGATTGTATGGCCATATCTCCAGAAAGTGTTCTGAGGATTGCCCAATACAGGATAATTACAATGGTCGTGCCAAGTATGTAAAATATAGTCTTCGCAGGAGGTTAGGGCATAAATGAGCAAGGTGGGAATGAAGAAGATGAGACATGACTCATACCTCATGTCTCACCTTTATGTGACATGTTGCAGGTCAGAAGACAGGGAAGAAAAAGGCATAAAAAAGAGAGGCCGGGAGCTTAGTTGAGGGGGATACCCCATTGATGGATTTTGCGGTACAAGGTTTTGCGGTGGATGCCTAGCAACTCAGCTGCTTGGACCTTGTTTCCC
The DNA here is from genome assembly GCA_051749205.1 of Thermodesulfobacteriota bacterium. Taxonomy (GTDB): domain Bacteria; phylum Desulfobacterota; class Desulfovibrionia; order Desulfovibrionales; family Desulfothermaceae; genus Desulfovermiculus. Next base: position 3,252 of record JBNJII010000033.1, read on the forward strand.
TTGGTCTGAGCCAGGGCCTGCTCCAGATCCTGTCTGGTCAGCTTCTGAGGCTTGCTCTGTTGCTGCTCCCATTTCTCCTGTACACTGTCCTCGATGAGCTCCAGGGGCAGATCGTCAACAGCTACCTTGCCCCCGGAACTGAGCAGGCATCCATGTTCCAGGGCATGCTTGAGCTCCCGGACATTGCCCGGCCAGTCATGGCTCATAAAGATTCTCATAACCTGCTCCGAGACCCCAAGGATTTCCTTTTTGAATTCGCGGCTGAAATGGCGGCAGAAAATATCCACAAGTAAAGGAATATCGTCCTTGCGCTCCCGCAGAGGAGGAACAAAAATATTGAGTACCTTGAGCCGGTAATAGAGGTCCTCACGAAACTCACCCTGCTGGACCTTTAGCGCAAGGTCCGCGTTGGTGGCTGAGATAATTCGAACGTCCACGTTGATCGTCTTGCTCGACCCCACTCGCTCAAAGGATTTTGTCTCCAGGACCCGAAGCAATTTGAGCTGAATGCGGTGACTGATCTCCCCGATCTCGTCCAAAAAGATGGTTCCCTTATGGGCTGCCTCAAAGCGGCCGGTTTTGTCCTTATGGGCCCCGGTAAAGGCCCCTTTGACATGTCCGAACAGCTCACTGTCCAACAGGTCTTCGGAAAGGGCTGAACAGTTGACCCGGCACAAGGGACCAGCGGATCGAGACCCGGAATAATGCAGGGCCTCCATGACGCATTCCTTGCCGGTCCCGCTTTCTCCGGTAATAAGCAACGTGGAGTCCACATGAGCCAGTTTGCGGATCATGGTGTACACCCGCTGCATGGCCCGGCTTTTACCAACGATGTTCCTGAATTGCCTGCGGTCTTCAAGCTCCTTCTCAAGTGTTTCCTGCCGGGAAATGTCCTTAATAATCAACTCGGCCCCAATAATCTCTTCCTGATTTTTGTACAGGGGGACCGCGGTTGTTAAATATGTCTTCTCAAACTTTTGCAGATAGGGGCATTCTATCCGGCAATTGATGGATTCACCTTCTCCACGCAGGGTTCGTTCCAGAATACGCAGGCAATATTCATCAGTCTCAGCCCCCAGTTCGCTTATAAGCTTTCCCTCCTTCAGGTCTGGGCCAATGGGGCACATAGAATACATTGCACGATTAAATTTTAAAATCTTGCCCTGGGCATCTACAGTCAAGATCCCATCCGGCAGACTATCGAAGATGGCTTCCAGCTGACTGCGATAAAACTTATTCTCTTCCAGGGCCTCAGCCAGTCTTTCCTGGCTTTCTCTCTTTTCTTTTTGCAGCTGCATTTGGCGGATGGCTATGTCCATAGCCTCCTTGAGCAAATCCAGGCTTTCCAAGGACTTGATCACATAGTTTGACGCTCCGGCTCGAACTGCCCGAATCACGTCCTCCATCTCCCCTACCCCGGAAATGACCAGCACCGAAACGTCTTCATCCTGGAGCCGTATCTGCTTGAGGACCTCAAAACCATCCATATGCGGCATATACAGATCAAGTAAAACAACTTCCGGAGCATACTGGTTGAAGAGCTCTAGCCCTTGCTGTCCGTCTTCAGCCACCAACACCCGGTATCCGTCTTCACGGAGAAAGGCCCCGATGAGCTCCCGGCTCATGCTGTCGTCATCGATATACAGAATGGAATGCTTGGGCGTGGTCATTTGCCGATCCTTACGTTTATTGATCAAAGGAAAATGTCCATGATCAGGCCAAGTGAAAACTTATTCTGCCCCCCCTTGCGTATCTCCGTCAACAATGGAGATGTTTTCTTTGAAATGCTGATACATGCGCAAGACGCGGGCCACCGAGCTGTGCATTCTTCTTTTAAAAAACTCTTGCCTCATGTGGCATATGATGTACAGTTGCCCTGTAAGGTTTCGCATTTGACTTCCAAATGGGTCCAATCTGTAAGGAGGTATCCTCGCATGGAACACACGATCCTCTGGCCTACTGAATTGTCAGTTAGCTCACGTAAGGTTATGCCCCAGCTCCTTTCTCTGGCCGAAAAATACGGATCTACAATCGTGGCCCTCTACGTGGCCCCGGATCTATGTTCGCTTTTTCCTGCCTACGGCAACTATCCCAGCGGGGAGTTCATAGAAAAGTTCCAGGACTGGGAACTGGAAAAGGCCAAGGATAATCTTCAAGAGATCTGTTCCGGAGAACTCGCCGCGTGTCGAAACGTCAATGTGCGGATAATTCGCGGCAATGCCGCACAGGAGATACTCAATGCCGCCCGGCAGGAAGGCGTTGACATGGTTGTCATGAGCAGTAAAGGTCAGTCCTTTGATTCCGTTGGCCGCATAGGCAGTGGCCTGGGCAGCGTAGCTCAGAAAGTTGCCGAAGAGTCGCCTGTGCCCGTTGTATTGATACACCCTGATGCAACGACCTCATCGAAGGATGTAGAGTGATGCGATATGCTTTGCAAAAACTCCTTGCATTTTCTATATGTCTAAGCTATAGAATGTTCTTTGCGCGGGATGTGGCTCAGTCTGGCAGAGCGCAGCGTTCGGGTCGCTGAGATCGCAGGTTCGAATCCTGCCATCCCGACCATATCTTCATGAGGGTTACAAAGCCATTTTGTAACCCTTTTTTATCTCCCCTAAAGACACAGGCATGATTCATGCAATCAGCTGGTTGCACCTCATGATGCCCTGCTTGTTGTGGATGTTCAAAACGATTTCTGCAACAGAAAGGCCCCAATATGTCGCACCAGAAGGACTTTCTCCCCTCCTGCCCCAACACCGCGTTGCTCACTGACCTCTACGAGCTGACCATGCTCCAGGCCTATTGGGCCAACTCCATGCATCAGGAAGCTGTGTTCAGCTTTTTTTCCCGCAAACTCCCCCAACAAAGAAACTTTCTCCTGGCCTGTGGCCTGGATGACGTGCTGGCCTACCTGGAAAAGCTTCACTTTACTCCCCGGGCTTTGGATTATCTGCACGGACTGCAAATGTTTCAGGAAGACTTTCTGCATTGGCTGTCTTCATTTACCTTTCAAGGCGATGTGTATGCAATGCCCGAAGGGACGGTCTGCTTTGCTCATGAACCTCTGCTGGAGGTCGTGGCCCCTATCGGACAAGCCCAGCTCTTGGAGAGCTATCTGATCAATCAATACCATGTGCAGACTTTGGCTGCCTCCAAGGCCGCCCGGGTCTCCCTGGCCGCTGGAGACAAAAATGTCGTTGATTTTGGCCTTCGGCGTATTCACGGGATTGATGCCGGATTGAAAGCAGCCAGGGGCTTTTATGTGGCTGGGGTGCAGGCCACGAGCAATGTGTTGGCCGGAGCTGCATATGGTATCCCGGTGTCTGGCACCATGGCCCACAGCTTTATTCAGGCCCATGACAATGAACTCGATGCTTTTCGAAACTTTGCCCGCGCCTTTCCACAGACTGTTTTGCTGGTGGACACCTTTGACTCTTTAGAAGGTACGCGCAAAGTGATCCAGTTGGCCGGTGAACTGGGTGCAGAATTTCAGATTCGAGGCATCCGTATTGACTCCAGTGACTTAAAAGAGTTGTCCTTTGAACTGCGCCAGGAACTGGATACCGCCGGTCTGCATGAGGTAGGCATCTTTGCCAGCGGCAGCCTGGATGAATACAGGGTCCTGGACCTGGTGGAGTCAGGGGCTCCTGTGGATGGATTCGGTGTTGGGACCAAGATGGGGGTTTCCAATGACGCCCCGTATTTGGACATGGTCTACAAACTGGCCAGTTATGCCGGCAAGGGCCGAATGAAGACATCCATAGGCAAGGAGACCCTGCCTCATCAAAAGCAGGTCTTTCGTCAGGAACGGGACTCCACATATATCCAAGACATATTGGCCGCATCTACGGAAACCCATCCTGGACGCCCTTTACTCAGACAGGTTATGCACAAGGGGAAAAGACTCTCTGCCGGCCAAGAAACCCTTCCTGAGATCAGAGACCGGGCTCAAAATGAGTTGGCCGCCCTGCCCGCATCCCTGCGCAGTCTTTCGCCTGCTCAGCAGGTCTATCCGGTCCGAACCAGCGCGTATCTGGAGCAGGAAGTAGCCCGGATCAGAGCCGAATTGCTGGCATGAAACAAGAAGTGAGCACCGGATTTTTTAATGCCCGGCCTCCTTGCTTCCAGTCCGGATGGCCTCGTGGACCGCAGACAGCTCGGTCAGCTCTTCCAGACAACGGTACAGATGGGATGAATCACTGATCTGTAGATTGAAAAATATCTCGGTTTTCCCTTCGACAGAAGACTGGAAGTTGCCGGATTCGATGTTCACCCCCTCCCGGGCCAAGAGATCGGTGATCTGGGCCATAACCCCTTTCTCATTATTACATACAATCTTGATGGTCGCCGGATACAGGGCGCTTTCCTCGCCTTCCCAGCTCACAGTCACCAGCCGGGCCGGACTGAACTGCTGCAGGTTCGGACAGTCGGAACGGTGGACAATAACCCCCCTGCCCCGACTGATGTATCCGACTATGGGGTCTCCGGGCACTGGCTGACAGCACTGGGCAAAACGAATCATGATGTCGTCGATGCCCTTGATGCGCACCCCTTCCTTGACTTCCTCGCTTTTGGCCTCCTTTTCCTCCTTGCGCTTGGCCTTGGCCTTGGCCTGACGCTCAGCTGTTGTGGTCTCTTTGGGCAGCAGTCTGTGCAGGACCTGCTTGGGGGTGATTTTGGCGTAGCCAACAGCTGAGAGCAGGTCGTCCACGCTTTTCAGAGAAAATTCCGAAGCCACTGGCTCCAGCTTGCCCTGCTTTAAGGCCTTCTGGAAGTTGATATCCATACGTCGGCCTTCTTTTTCCAGCATCTCTTTGGCCAGAGAGATGCTCCGTTCCCGTTCCTGGGTCCTGATCCAGTGCTTGATCCGGGTTCTGGCCTTGGCCGTTTTGACAAATTTGAGCCAGTCCCGGCTCGGATTGCGGTGGGGATTGGTGATGATCTCCACAGAGTCCCCGTTTTTGAGTTGGGTGTCCAGGGTGACCAGCTTCCCGTTGACTTTGGCCCCGGAGCAGTGATTGCCCACTTCGGTATGGATCATGTAAGCAAAATCCACCGGGGTTGCTCCGGATGGGAGGTCCAGGACTTCTCCCTTAGGAGTGAAGACATAAACCTCGTCGTCAAAGAGATCCACTTTCAAGGAGGCCATGAACTCCCGAGGGTCTTTGAGCTCCTGCTCCCAGTCCAGGATGTGCCGCAGCCAGACAAAGCGTTCTTCATCCTTGGGCTTGAACGAGGCCCCGTCCTTGTATTTCCAGTGGGCGGCCACTCCGTACTCAGCCACTGTGTGCATCTCCTCGGTTCGGATCTGGATCTCGATATGCTCCCCATCCGGGCCCACAACTGTTGTGTGCAGGCTCTGGTACATATTGCCCTTGGGCATGGAGATATAGTCCTTGAATCTTCCGGGAACCGGGGTCCATGTGGAATGGATGAGACCCAGCATGGCGTAGCAGTCCTTGACCGACTGGACGATGACCCGGAAGGCGATCAGATCGTAGACCTGTTCCAGACTCAGGTTTTGTTTCTGCATCTTGTCGTAAATGCTGAAGATATGCTTTTGGCGTCCACTGATCCGGCCCTGGATGCCGTTGGAATCCATGATGTCCTTAATAATTCCGTTGACTTGGTCGATATATTCCTTGCCCAGGGTTCGGTGCTCCTTTATCCCGTGGACAATTTGATTGTATATATCCGGTTTGAGGTACTTCAGACTCAAGTCGTCCAGGTGCACCTTGAGCCTGTACAGCCCCAGCCTGTGGGCCAAGGGCGAATAAATGTCCATGGTTTCCTGAGCAATGAGCCGTTGCTTGATGGCGCTTTGGTGCTCCAGGGTGCGCATGTTGTGCAGTCGGTCGGCCAACTTAACCAAAATAACCCGGATGTCTTTGGCCATGGCCAAGACCATCTTTCGGATATTTTCCGCTTGGGCTTCCTCTTTGGAGTTGAAGGTCACCTTGCCGATTTTGGTCACTCCGTCCACGATTGCGGCCACATCGCTGTTGAACTGCTCGGCCAGCTCATGGACGCTGACTCCGGAGTCCTCCACAGCATCGTGCAGCAGGCCGGCGGCGATAGTGTCCGCGTCCAGACGCATATCCACAAGGATGTTGCATACTTCCAGGGGATGAGAAAGATAGGGTTCTCCAGAGAGCCGCACCTGCCCCGAATGCACAGAGGCTGAATATACGTAAGCCTTCTGAATGAGAGCAAGGTGCGATTCACTTAAGTATTGTCCGGCTTTCTCCAGAATTTCGTTTATTCGAATCATTGCGCTATCTATTTCGGTTGAGGGTAAAAAAACACTGGTTCATCCTTGCCAATTTTTACAGTCTAGATTATATATATTGATTGCCCTTGCGCTGTAAAAATATCCGGTTTGGGAGCGTAAGCCCTTCAAAATGTATGAGCTGCGCTTTGAACATATACGCGCAGGGTTTGGGCTCATAGATTGTCGGGCTTATATCGCAGTGGCGATCGGCTTCCTGGTGCCCTATGAGCATTGGCTCTCACCAGCGGAACTTTGGCGGAGATGAACGGAGATCGAAACCGTATGAACACGAGTGAAGAAAATACTGTCAAAAACATAACTGATACATTTCTCAAAGAAAGCATTCCGGAATATATCCTGGAGAATGCCCGCAGCATTTTGACCAATGAAGGTGTGCAAAAGCTGGATCTTAAAAAGAGGCAGAATTACTGGGACATTGAAGGAAGAATTCAATCCGACGACTTTCAGGTCTACAATCCGGAAATCGGCATCAATCTCAATGAAGAATCGGTGAATTTTTTCTGCAATTGCCCGGACTCCTTCACCGGCGTCTGTCCCCATGTAGGGGCGACCATGCTCAAGATACTCACCACCTTGGAAAACGGGGGCGAAGAAGCTGCGCCGCGTCCACGCACTGATTGGCGGCATACTTTCCGGCCCTTTTTTTCAACTGTGCCAGAACCGGAGCCGGGAAACAACTACCTCATTTTTCGCTTCTTCCCGGAACCTGAACGCCTGCAGGTGGCCTTTTACCGGGCCAGGCAGAACAAGTCCGGGCTGTCCAAGGTCCAAAACCAGATATCCCTGGAGCAGCTCATTCAGAACCCGGATTGGAGCGAGACCTCTCCGTCTTTGCCGGCCATCGCCCATCAAGTCGGACAGTACCTGGATTATTACGGCCACCGGGTGGATATACCCCCAGGGCTCATCAACTGGTTCCTCTGGGCGGTCAAGGACGAGCCGTATCTCTTTTGGGAGGACACTGATCAGCCGGTGCGTGTTGAGTCCCAAAGCATGCGCATGCTCTTAAAGCCCCATATATCCGAGCACGGCTTGAGTTTCGACATCCTCTTGGGGCAAGAAGACAAGGTGCCCTTTTCCATTGCCGAACAAGAGGTCTATTTCTACGGTCAAATACCTCTGTGGCTGTTATGGAAAAAGACATTCTACCCGGTTTTGACCAGCTTGAACAGTGAGCTGCTGCAAGAACTTATTAATCAGCCGCCCATTGTGCCTCATTCCGAACTCTCCGAATTTTTGGACCGGGTGTGGACGAAGATTCCGGCCTCCAATCTCTACGGGCAGGAAGAGTTTCTGGAACGGATGGAGCCCATTTTTGTCCCCGCTGCCTACAACCCCAAGCTCTTTTTAAACGAAGAAGGCAGCTTACTGACCTTGGAAATCCAGAACGTCTATGAAACAGAGCACGGAGAAATCACCCTGGAGGGGCCCAATCCGGAACTGCAAACCGGCAGCTACCAGTTCGAGGGCAAATCCTTTCTCATGCGCCGCAAGCAAAAGGAAGAAGAAGAGCTCGTCAATCTGCTCATGGAGATGAATTTCCAGCCCAGAAACAACGCCATGTGGTTTTTGGAGCCGGAAGAAGCCATCAATTTTCTCTTGGATACCTATCCGGAGCTGGTCAAGACCTATCGGGTCTACGGGGAAAAGAATCTGGGCAGATACAAGGTGCGCCATGCCAATCCCAAGGTGGTGGCCAATGTGGAGCAGGACGAAGAAAACACGGATTGGTTCGACCTGGACTTGGCCGTGGAATACGACGAGGTCAAGGTACCCATCGACCAGATCTGGAAGGCCTGGACTCAAGGAAAGCGCTATGTCCAGCTCAAGGACGGGACATATACCAGTCTGCCCGAGTCCTGGCTGAAGAAACTCAGCCACAAGCTTCGGGCCATGGGTCTGGATACGGAAAAGCCCCCCAAAAAGACGTTTCAGAAATACGAGGCCCCGGTTCTGGACAAGATCCTGGAGGACTTGCCCGAGGCCCAAACAGACTCCTTCTGGAACAATTTAAAGGAAAAGATCCACGACTTTCAGGAAATCAAACAGATAGATCCTCCCCAGAAGCTGGAGGCCGAGCTCAGACCTTATCAACAGCAGGGCCTGAGCTTTCTGAACTTTCTCTACGAGTATGGCTTCGGGGGGATTCTGGCCGACGAGATGGGGCTGGGTAAGACCCTGCAGACCCTGGCCATGCTGCAGTTTCTGCAGGAAAAAGGGGTGCCTGGGCCGCATTTGGTTATTGTTCCCACCTCGGTGCTTCCCAACTGGCAGCGGGAGACGCAAAAGTTCATTCCCAGCATGAAGCAGCTGCTCATCTATGGGACCAGGCGGGAAGGCCTGTTCAAGGAGATCCCCAAGTGTGATCTGATTCTGACCACCTATGCCCTCTTACGTCGGGATCTGGAGGACTTGAACAAACACGAGTATACCTCTGTGATCCTGGATGAGGCCCAGAATATCAAGAACCCGAACACCATCACCGCCAGGTCCGTACGCAAACTGAGAACCAAGTTCAAGATCTGTCTGTCCGGTACGCCCATAGAGAACAATCTCTTGGAGCTGTGGTCCTTGTTTGAGTTCTTGATGCCCGGTTTTTTGGGATCCCAAAACGCCTTTCAAAAAGGGTTTGTCAAGCCCATTAAAGACGGGGACTCTGAGAGCATGGACTATCTGCGTTCCAGGGTCAGGCCGTTCATCATGCGCCGAACCAAGAACGACGTGGCCAAGGATCTGCCGCCCAAGGTAGAGTCCGTCTACTTCTCCGCCCTGGTGGACGAACAAAAAGAGCTGTACGCGTCCCTGGCCAAGCGGCTCAAAGAGCAAGTGTTGCAGAAAGTGGAAGAAAAGGGATTGGCCCAGAGTCAGATGTCCATCCTGGATGCCTTGCTCAAGCTGCGCCAGATCTGCTGCCATCCCAGACTGCTCAAGCTGGACATCCCCGGAGTGAACACCAATCTGCCCTCAGGCAAATTCGAGGCCTTCAAGGACTTGGTCACCGGGATTATGGAGGACGGACACAAGGTCCTGGTCTTCTCCCAGTTTGTGCAAATGTTGCACATCATCCGCTCCTGGCTGAACATGAACAAAATCCCCTATGCCTACTTGGACGGGGCCAGCAAGGACCGGTTCGATCAGGTGGATAAGTTCAACAATGACCCGGACATCCCCATCTTCCTGATTTCGTTAAAGGCTGGAGGGACCGGTCTGAACTTGACCGCTGCAGACTATGTCATCCACTATGATCCATGGTGGAATCCGGCGGTGGAAGATCAGGCCACGGACCGTACCCACCGTATCGGGCAGACCAAAAAGGTCTTCTCCTATAAAATGATCTGTGAAAACAGCGTGGAGGAAAAGATACTCAAGCTGCAGGAGCAGAAGAAGGGCGTGGCGGACGCCATCATCCCCGGCCAGGATCAATGGAAGTCCTTGACCCGGGATGATCTGGAGATGCTCTTTGAGATCTAGCCAAGCTGGGTAGAGCACACACTTGACGCCGGGGCATTATAATATGCTGAAAAAATAAGGTATCAGAGTCATTATCCCAACCACCCCTGCCCCTCCTTGGCAAGGAGGGGATCAAGGGGTGGTTGAACAATAACCAATACCTTACCTTCTAAAGCGGACAGGAAAGGAATGTGAGATTGGATCTGTGCACTCGGAGATGTCCTTCCTAAAACGGGGCTTCGTCGATAGCCCCTGCCTCGGAGGGAAAGGCTGGTCCCAGGTTCTCTTGAAACGGGTCCTGGCCCCCTTGTTGGGGCTGGTTGGATTGCTCTTGCGCATTTTGCCCCGGCTGTGGCCCCTGATACGAAGAGGCTCCCTGGTCGCCGAGAAACACGACTCGAAAGGCCTTGATTTCAGTGGTGTATCTATCCTGACCCTGTTGGTCCTGCCACTTCCTGGTTTGCAGGGACCCTTCTGCGAGACAGGAACGACCTTTGGATAGATATTGGGAGCAGTTTTCCGCCTGTTTGCCAAAGACAACGATCCGGTGCCACTCGGTCTTTTCCTGGCGGGTGCCGCTTTGGTCCGTATACTGCTCATTGGTGGCCACAGACATGGTGGTTACCGGAGTACCGCCCGCAGTGTAGCGCACCTCAGGATCCCGGCCCAAGCGGCCGACGATAATGACCCTATTAAATGTTCCAGCCATGCAATGCCTCCTGATTTGTACTTCTGTGCAGTTGAGCTATGCATGTTCAAACTGCACAAAGAGATCAACGTGTTGGTAATAGAATATGCAAAGGAGCGCTCCATGCAGATACAGCCGGATCAGACAATGCTCGATACAGTCACATCCAAGCTTTTGATGTCCGATCCCCCGGCCACAGCGGTTGTTCTCGGCACAGGGCTTGGCCACTGGGTGGACAGTCTGCACGAATCCGTTCCACTTGCTTATACGCACATTCCAGGCTTTCCGCAATCAACGGTTCAAAGCCACAGCGGACAACTGGTCCTGGGTCAGATTTCCTCGCACCCTGTCCTGGTCCTCCAAGGCAGGTTTCATGTATATGAGGGGTATTCCGCCTTTGAAGTGTGTACCGGGGTGCGCCTGGCCGCGCTGCTGGGCGTGCAGAACATCATCCTAACCAATGCCGCTGGAGCGATCAATCCCCAGTTCACGGTGGGAAACATCATGGTCATTTCCGATCATGTCAACATGACCGGGCACAACCCCTTGATTGGCCCCAACAACGATGATTGGGGACCGCGGTTTCCGGACATGAGCCAGACGTATACCCCTGCATTGCAGGATCTGGCCATGCGCTGCGCTCTGGAGCGGGGCCTCAGCCTGGAGCGGGGGGTGTATATCGGAGTGCAGGGACCCAGCTTGGAGACCCCGGCCGAGACCAGGGCCTATCGGCGCCTGGGCGGGGACGCCATCGGCATGTCTACAGTCCTGGAGGCCATTGCCGCCAAGCATATGGGACTCAATATCCTGGGACTCTCCTGCCTGACCAACAAAAATCTCCCGGATTGCATGCAGGAGACCTCCGTAGAAGAGATCATCGCCCGGGCCGAGGCCTCCGGCCAAGACCTGGGACGCCTGCTGGACGCTCTCATCCCTTGGCTGGATGGGTAATGAGGTTTCAGCGCCGCCTCTGGCGGCCTGTTATCCGTTATTCGTTATTTGTTATTCGTAAGCCAGTTTGATCCAGGATGAAACTCACGGATGTCCCCCTCCGTCATTGCCCGGCCCGGACAGTTCGAATACACCGTGATCAGACTCGCCGGGCAATCCAGGGGAAAGCCAAGCTATCTGTTTTAGATTTCCGCGGGAATGACGACCAAGACTCAACCCCGGTCGGTGTTTGGCAGTTCGGGACCATCAGGCCCCAGCCTGGCCCGGAAGGGCGACCGCCGGTCGCCCCTTCAAACTTCAGGCCAGTACGGTGTTTATATTTAACTAGGGGTCATCGAACAACCCGTAGGGGCGACTGGCAGTCGCCCTTTTGGGAATTCCAGCATCCCCACAGCACTTTTCATCCTTGAGCAACCCGGCAAATTCACTTTTTTGGGCGCTTTGGCCCAAAAAATATTTCAGATTTGCCGGAGGCAAAGCTGAACACTGAGTAACTGGCTTATGCTCCGGCTTGACTTTGCCCAGCTCTTATTACACTTTTTTGCCGTACCACATATCAGTTTGCTCCTTTTGACCTTTCCTCCAACTATACCAAGCCAAGGTGACCTAAAGCCATGACCGATTACAAGAAGACCCTGAATTTGCCCAAGACCTCTTTTCCCATGCGGGCAAGCCTGCCCAAGAAAGAACCGGAAATGATCGCATTCTGGGAGCAAACCCGGGCCTATGAACGTATGATCCAGGCCAGGGAAGACCGGGATGGCTTTGTGCTCCATGACGGTCCCCCATACGCCAACGGGCATATACATTTGGGAACGGCCATGAACAAAATCCTCAAGGATATCATAGTCAAATCTCAAAATTTCACCGGCCGCCGAGCTGAATACGTACCCGGTTGGGACTGTCACGGCCTGCCTATTGAGCTCAAGGTGGAGCAGGAGCTGGGACAGGCCAAAAAAGATTTGTCCATCCTGGATGTGCGCAAGCGCTGCCGTGAATACGCCTTGAAGTATCTGGATATTCAGCGCAATGAGTTCAAGAGGCTGGGGGTCTTGGGGACCTGGGAAGATCCCTATCTGACCATGGATCCGGCTTATGAGGCAGCTACTGCAGGTGAGCTGGGCACTTTTATGCGCCGGGGTTCGGTGATGCGCAACAAAAAACCTATTCATTGGTGCCCGTCTTGTGAAACTGCCCTGGCCGAGGCTGAGGTGGAGTATGCGGACAAGACTTCTCCATCCATATATGTTCGTTTTCCCTTGACCGATTCCGAGCTCCAAAAACGCCTGCCGGAAGTCGGCGATGAACCGGTCTTTGTCCTTATTTGGACCACCACTCCGTGGACCATTCCCAACAATATGGCCGTGGCCCTGCATCCGGATGTCGCCTATGTCCTGGTTCGAGCAGAAGGCGGTATATATATCCTGGCCGAAAAGCTGCTTGCGGAATGCACGGAAAAATTCGGCTGGAAAAACCCGCACATCCTGAAAAAAGTCATCGGTCATGAGCTGGAAGGGCTGCAGGCCGAACATCCCATATACGGCCGCCCTTCCCCCCTGGTCCTGGCCGAGTATGTGACTCTGGAGACCGGAACCGGATGTGTGCACACCGCCCCCGGGCACGGCCAGGAGGACTATGAGACCGGACTGCGCTACGGCCTGGAGGTCCACGCCCCTGTGGACGACCAGGGCCGGTTTTTGCCCAGTGTGGAGTTTTTCGCCGGCTACAGCGTTTTTGAGGCCAACCCCAAGGTCGTGGACAAGCTTTCCGAACTGGGCGCCCTGTTGGCCCAAGAAAAGATTACCCATGCCTATCCCCATTGCTGGCGGTGCAAAAAGCCGGTTATCTTCCGGGCTACCACCCAGTGGTTCATTTCCATGCAGCACAACGATTTGCGGGACAAAGCGGTCCAGGCCATTGACGAGGATGTGCGCTGGATCCCCTCTTGGGGCAGACTGCGGATTCGGAATATGATCGCCCACCGTCCGGACTGGTGCATTTCCAGGCAACGCTCTTGGGGAGTGCCGATTATAGCCCTTTTGTGCAAAGATTGCGGGCACGCCTACTTTGATCCGGACTGGGTACAGGACATTGTGGACCGTTTCGCCGCCCATCCGCAGGGAGCTGATTACTGGTTTGAAGCCCAGGTTTCAGAGATTGTTCCCCAGGGCCTGAGCTGTCCCCATTGCCAGGGGAATACCTGGGAAAAGGAAACCGATATCTTGGATGTCTGGTTCGATTCCGGGACCAGCTATGCCGCGGTCCTGGAGAAGCGAAAGGAGTGCACATTCCCCGCCGATATGTATCTGGAGGGCTCGGACCAGCACCGGGGGTGGTTCCACAGCTCTCTCTTGGCTTCTGTGGGCACCCGGGACATCCCTCCATATCGCAGTGTCCTCACCCATGGCTTTGTGGTCGACGGGGAGGGCAAAAAGATGTCCAAATCCATCGGCAACGTCATCGCTCCCCAAGACATCATGGACCGCTACGGAGCGGAAATCCTGCGCATGTGGGTGGCCTCGGAAAACTATCAGGAAGACTTGCGCATCTCCGAGACCATACTCAAGCAACTCGTGGACAACTATCGTCGGATCCGCAATACGTGCCGTTTCATCCTGGGCAATCTGCATGACTTCCATCCGGAACACACTGCTGTTCCTGTCCAGGACCTTTTGCCCTTGGACCGCTATGTTCTGGACCTGGCTCGAGAGCGTCATGTCCGAATCACGCATGCGTATACCAATTATGAGCTGCACAAGGTCTTCCACAGCTTGCACACCATGTGTGTTACCGACCTGAGCTCATTCTATCTGGATGTGCTCAAGGACCGTTTGTATGTCAACGCCCCGGACAGCCTGGAACGGCGCTCAGCCCAGACTGCCCTGCACACCCTGCTCAGCCTTTTGCTCTGGGACATGGCCCCTATCTTGAGCTTTACTGCTGAGGAAGCCTACCAATACCTGCCGGGTGTGGACCTTGAGGCTTACCCGACAATATTCACCTATCCCTTCACTCTTCACAATGAGCCCTTTATGGATGATGGGGAACGCCGCACATGGGACCGGCTGCTCACTGTTCGGGCCGAGGTCACCCGGGCCATTGAACCAAAACGTAAAAGCGGGCATGTGGGCCATTCTTTGGATGTCAGTCTGCACCTGTATGCCGAAGGTGAGCTCTTGGAAGACCTCAAGGCCAATCAGCCCTTTTTGCAGGAGCTGTTCATCGTATCCGCTGTGCAGGTTCAAGAAGCCGGGGCTGCTCCGGACGGAGCCTATACCAGCCAAGAGCTTCCGGAACTCAAGATCGGTGTGCACCAAGCCGAGGGAGACAAATGCGCCAGGTGTTGGACATTCAGTCCGGAATTGGGCCATGATGACAAGCATCCGGATATCTGCCCCAGATGCAGCCGGGTCATGCACACATTACAGACAACGACAAGCCAATAAATATGTCATCCACCGGACAGGCCAGACTTCAAATCGGCCCCATGGCCCTGGCGGCAGGCATTGTGCTTTTGGATCAAGCGACCAAGGCCCTGGTCCGCGTGTATCTTCCGCCTTGGGAGGTTTTGACCCTTGTTCCAGGATTTTTTAACCTGGTGCATGTCCAGAACCGGGGGGCGGCCTTTGGTTTTTTGAGCCAGGGGCAGGGTATGTGGCAGCCGCTTTTCTTTATCTTTATAACCATTGCCGCAGTGGCCATCATATTATCCCTTATGTGGACAGGGCATCGAAAGGACCGCCTTTTTCAGTTCAGTCTGGGAGCCGTTCTGGGCGGAGCTGTGGGCAATCTCATCGATCGGGTCATGTTCGGTGTGGTCACCGATTTTTTAGATTTCTATATCGGGCGGATGCATTGGCCTGCCTTTAATATAGCCGATATGGCCATTTCCATAGGGGCCTTTCTTCTGCTTATAGCTGTATACCGGAAAGGACGCCATGTATCCAGTACTGATTGAAATAGGACCGCTGACCATCCACAGCTACGGTTTTTTCATCGCCTGCGCTTTTCTGATCGGCATGTGGGTGGCCAGGCGCGAGGCCCCGCAATACGGACTCAATCCGCAGTTTGTTCCTGATCTGGCCTTTTATCTCATTGTCAGCGCCATTGTAGGATCCAGAGCCCTTTATGTGCTTCTGGATCCTGGGCCTTTTTGGGAGAATCCCTTGCTGGTCCTGCAGTTCTGGAAGGGAGGGCTGGTCTTTGTCGGCGGTGTGGTGGCTGCTGGAGCGACAGCCTGGGTGATCATCCGCTTCAAGGGAGAACCCTTTTGGAAGTGGGCGGATGTGTTTGCACCGGCCATTGCCGCCGGACAGTTTATAGGCCGGATCGGATGCCTGATGGCCGGCTGCTGTTACGGAAAGACCACCTCCCTGCCCTGTGCAGTGACCTTCACCCATCCCCAGTCTCTGGCCCCCCTGCACATCCCCCTGCATCCGACCCAGATCTATCACTCCTTGGCCGGATTGGTGACCTGTGTTGTGCTCCTGTCCCTGCGCACCAGGTTGCCGATACCCGGACAAAGATTCGGCCTGTTTTTGATTCTCTATGCCGCGTTCCGAATCGGCATTGAGTTCTTTCGCGGCGACTTCCGCGGTGTGCTTGGCCCTTTCAGTTTGACCCAGACGGTTGCCGGGATTATCTTCTGCCTTGGTGTGGTTATATTTACCATGAAAGGACGGTCTGCAAATGCCTGAGCTCTCGACACCCATTCTCATCCTCATAGCCCTGGCCTTTATTTTGCCCATTACTCCCAATCTTTGGGCCATTTGGCACATATTTCATTGCGAATATCCCAACCCGGGAGAGAAACTGGGCTGGCTGTTCGCGGCCATGTTCGTACCTGTCTTGGGGGGGCTGGCCTACTGCCTCTGGGGGAGAAAAAGAGGGTTGCGGGCCTTATAGAAGTGCTTGGGAGATAGTTCTCTGGTTTCGTATAAGCCTGATCCACAATGAGGTGTGCTATGTTGCGCTATATTCTTGCCCTGAGCTTGGGACTTTTTCTTGTCGGCTGTGTGACCACTCAGGAGTATCAAAACCTGCAAAACAGGGTAAACACTCTGGAGCGCAGACAGCAGCAGGCCGCTCAAAAGCAAGCATCAAGAATACAACAGCTGGAAAAAGAATTCTCTGCCTTACAGGAAGAAACCTCCCACCTGGTCTCCAACAGAACGGAAAGCATGCGCTCTCATCAGGCCGATCTGTGGTCGGAGTTCGAGAACATGCGTGTGGATGTGGCCACTTTGCAAGGCAAAATGGAGCAAGTCCAGTACAACATTGGTCAGCTGCAATCCCAGGGAACAAATCAGACCCAGACTTTGGCTGACCTGCAGGACAAGGTAGAGCGTGTGGATCGCCAGCTCAGCCTGGCTGGGTCCCAGCTCGGCCTGGACTTCAGCGACATTGAAGGAGAGGAGGCATCAACTGCAAAGCGCACTTCGGACTCTGATGATCCAAAAGATGCGAAGTCCTCCTCGACTCCCCAATTGCTCTACAAAAAGGCTTTAAATGCATTTCACAATCGGGAATACGACCAGGCCAAGGAGCTGTGGGCTGAGTTCGCCAGCCAGTTCCCCAAGCATGACCTGGCGGCGAATGCCTACTTTTGGCAGGGCGAATGCTTGTATCAGATGGAGGAATACGCTCAGGCCGTCTTGTTGTACGACAAGGTCATCTCGGAATATGAGCAAAACGCCAAGTATCCCTCAGCTCTGCTCAAGCAGGGGTTGGCTTTGTATGCCCTGGACAAAAAAAAGGCCGGGCGCATTCGTCTGCAGCAGCTCATGAATGACCATGGGGATACAGCCGAAGCCAAACGGGCCAAGAGCTTCCTTGATGGGCAGTAACTATGCGACTGCTGTTTTTTAGCCGACAGATAATTGATGACAACACAGTAGTTCGACCATGATTGTCAATCTGGAGCAGGATTTTGATATATGATCGAAAAGGACAATCCCGCTTTGGAAGCCTTTATCGTTTCCCGATGGAAGGAGGCCTTACGTGCTGCCTTGAACCGGAACGCCGGGGAGACTCTGTCCGGCTTGGTGCATAATCTGCACAACTATGCGCATTCCCTGGCCATGCAAATGGAAATGTTCAACAATGTTTTTGAACAAAGTCCTTCCACCCCCCTGTCTTCCCAAAAGCGTTCCCTGCAGCGCATGACTGGGTTGAGCCTTGATTTTACGCAGGAATGCTCAACTTTGAGCCTCCGTGCTTCGTATACAGGATGCGAGCCAACCTGCATCGAGCTTCCAGAATTTTTGGATTGGATACAAGGTTTCTGGAGACAGAATCTGTTTTTCAAGCATCATGTGCAGTTTCATATCCACATAGGAAACGAGGTCCCCAAACATGTGCATATCGCCCCGGGAGGTCTTGTCTATTTTTTGGAAGAGGGCATGAAAAACGGCCTGGAGGCCTTGGCCGGCACCCCAAAAAATCCCCAAGAGGTTGTGTGCAATTTGGAGGTAACCAGGGAACAGGGGGGGCTGCAGCTAGTCCTTTCCACTCCCACTGCTCTGGACCCTTCCATTGATCCATGGCACGTGGGCTCTAGCACCAAGAACGGACATTTAGGCTTGGGCTTGCCCCTGCTGCGGATATGCTGCCGGGAAATGGGCTGGAAATGCCGGCTGACCGGAGATGATCAATCAACTGCCCTGTCCTGTGCTCTTCCACTATGAATTCAAGTGTTCTCCTGGTCAGCGACCAATGTATGCAGTGCGGTGTGCAGGGATTTTGCCTTTTGGGCACCGATGCCGGGGATGGCCATGAGATCTTCGGGCTGGGCGTGCAGCATGGCCTGGAGAGATCCGAACTTGTCCCATAAGAGTCTGGCTGTTCGCGGTCCCACCCCTGGAAGATTCTCCAGGCGGCTGTCCAAGACTTTTTTTGATCTGGAGCGTCTCTGGCGGCTGAGCACGAAACGGTGGGCAGCGTCCCGAAGATTCTGCATAAAAAGAAGCTCCTTGCTTCCCGGCTGCAAGGATAAAGGATTTTTACGTTCCGGGACAAAGATCCGCTCTTCCAGCTCGCCTTGCCGTCGTCCACCTTTGGCCAGGGCGGCCAGCTCAACCCCCCCCGGCCTCTCAGGCGAGGCTTGGCTGTCTCCTTCCATCTCCTGCTCCAGGGCTTTACCTACCGCAGCCAACTGCCCTTTTCCGCCGTCGATAAGAACCAAGTCCGGCCATGGAGGGCCGGAGCGCACCCTTTTTTTGACCCAGGCGGTCAGAGCGGCATAGTCATCCTTGCTGCCCTCCAACTCCGGAAAGGAGTACAGCCTGTAATCTTCCGGCTTGAGCCGTCCGTTTTCAGCTACAATCTGCCCTACGACCGTCCCCTGGCCGCTGAGGTGCGAGACATCCACCCCTTCGATGCGTCGTAGAGGGTGCTTTATCCTCAGCTTGCGGGCCAGACTGTGTACCGTCTGCTGTGTATCGTCCTCCCGTCTGGATTGCAGGGCGTTGGTTCGGGCCAGGTCGATAAGCTTTTTGTCCTGCTGCCGCCAGGCCGGAATAAGATGAACAGTTTCCCCTCTGCGTTCGGAGAGGATGTTTTCCACATCTGGATCCCGAAGCTGAAAAGGGATGATGATGCGTTGGGGGATAAATCTTTCCGGGGTGTAGAACTGCAGGAGAACAGTGCGCAAGACATCCTCCCCCCCTTGGACCTGGGAGTCGGTCTGTGCCTTAAGAGCCCAATTCCCACCCTGTTCTTCAGCATCTTCCCTCAGAGGATCATCCTGGGCCTGGGTCCAGAAAAAGGTTTTGTGATCCAAGAGCTTGCCCTGCCGGATGAAGCTTGCGCCCACCACCAGCTCCTGGTCTGTCTCGGCAAGAGCCAGGACGTCGCAGTCCTCCTGATCAGGAAGGACCACGGTCTGCTGCTCCACAGTACGTTGGACAGCCCGGATCTGATCCCGCAGAGCGGCCGCTTTTTCAAACTCCAGATTCTGGGAGGCCTGGTGCATTTCCTGGCCCAACTGGTTGAGGAGCTCCTTGGAGCGTCCGGAGAGAAAGAGCTTGAGGTTCTTGACCATCTGCGCATACTCCTCAGGGTCCACCTGGAAAACGCATGGGGCCAGGCAGCGGCCCATATGGTGCTGGAGGCAGGGTCGGGTCCGGTTTTTGAAAGTAGAATCCTTGCACTTGCGCAAGGCGAAGATGCGGTTTACCGCCTTCAGGGTCTCCCTGGCCCCTTGAGCCGAGGTGAAAGGGCCGAAGTACAGGGCTCCGGGTGAGCTCACCTTCCGGGTCAGGCTCAGACGGGGATACGATGATTGAGTATCCAGTTTGAACAGGATATAGGATTTGTCGTCCCGGAGAACGATGTTGTATCTGGGGCGGTGCTTCTTGATCAGGCTGGCTTCTAAAAGCAGGGCCTCTTTTTCGGAATGGGTGCACAAGATGTCGATGCCGGACACCTTGTCCATCATCACCCGGGTCTTGGCCGGCAGATGCTCCGGACTGCGGAAATACGACCCGATTCGGCTGCGTAGGCTGTTGGCCTTGCCCACGTAGATGATCCGCCCGGAAGCGTCTTTCATCAGGTAGCAGCCGGGGCACTCTGGATAGTCTTGGGAATGGAAGGTGAAAGGAGTTGTGTGGGACATGGACAAAAAATGGAATAATTTGAGATTTTTCTAAGCATGGCAAACACTTGACACCGTGGGCTATAACGTGCTGAAAAAATAAGGTTTCAGAGTCATCATCCCAACCACCCCTGCCCCTCCTTGCCAAGGAGGGGACCCCAGGGGTGGTTGAATAATGACAATTACCTGAGCCCACGGTGTTAGGTGTGTATAAAGACCACGCCGCTGGCGGGCCTGTTATATGTGTTACCCCAAAAATTCAGTCAGTGCACAAGAAGCCTCCGCCTACTCCGGCCAGCCGTGTTTTCCGATCAAGGGCACAAAAGCCACATCCAGCAGGCGCTCCTGGTGAAAATTGTCCCCACTGCCCCTGGTCACTCTGACGATGTATTGCCCGAATCTGTATTCGCCTATGGGCATGACGATGCGTCCGCCGACAGCCAGTTGTTCTTTGAGAGGTTCGGGAACGGATGGACCGGATGCAGTGGCTATGATGCCGTCAAAAGGAGCATGTTCCGGCCATCCCATGGTCCCGTCTCCACTGGTTATGACCACATTGTCATACCCAAGTCTGTGCAGGTGCTTCCGAGCCCGATCGGCCAACTCCGGAAAGACTTCAATGCTGTACACCGTCTTGGCGATGCGGCTTAGAACAGCCGCCTGATATCCACAGCCGGTTCCTAGTTCCAGGACATTTTCTCCCCCGCACAAGCGCAAGAGTGCGGTCATATAGGCTACAATATACGGCTGGGAAATTGTTTGGCCATGACCTATAGGCAGCGGCCGGTCGGCATATGCCTGCCTGCGGCTGGCTTCCGGAACAAACTCGTGTCTGGGAACCTTCTGCATAGCCTTTAAAACCATGGAGTTGGTCACTCCTCGGGCTTTGATCTGCTTTTCGACCATGGCCAACCGGGCTTCTTGGTACTGGTCGGTTCTTTGTGTACTCATAATGGCTCCCTGAACAAATTTCCCAAACGCGATTTACAGCCAGGAGATAACTTCTCGGGAAAACGCATCCAAGTCTGTCAGGTTATGGCTTAAAATCTCATTTGAATGCGCCTGAGCCTATCCAGGGACCTGGTAATATCATGGAGCTTCGTCCGCACTCGATCAGGATCAAGACTCATGGGCAAAGAGCTCCGGTTTACTTTTCCTGAGAACCCGGGCCGTCTTCCAAATAAAGGGCATAGAGGACCAGACCGACCATCCCTATACCCAAAAGAAGCATGAGGCCTGAAAGCATAAGATCCTCCAGAGATCGAGGTGTGAGGGAAAAACCCTAGTGAGTTTCATATCTGATCAATCCAGCAAATGTATTTTTTTGCCCGCTTTGGCCCAAAAATATTTCGCATTTAGCGGAGGCAAAGCTCGTATGAAACAAGATTTGAACCTGAAGAGAGCCTGCCCTTGGGGGCAAGGGCGGCTTACTTACGAGCCGGGCTTTTGCGTAGGGCGGGCTTGACCCCAAGCCCTGCCCTTTTGATAGAAAAGCTTTCCCCTAGATTGCCCGGTAACTCTGCCCCCGGTGTGTTCGAAGGGTCCGGGCCGGGCAATGACGGAGGGACCGGACCTTTGTGCATTTCATATCTGATCAATCCAGCAAATGTATTTTTTTGCCCGCTTTGGGGCAAAAAAATATTTCAGATTTGCCGGAGGCAAAGCTGACTTCTGATCTCTGGCTTCTACCCAGCCAGCAAGTTGTGCAGCAGCAACGTGGCCAATCCCAGGAAGATAAAGAAGCCGCCGGCGTCTGTGGCCGTGGTTACAAAGATGCTTGAGCCAAGGGCCGGGTCCAGCTTCATTTTGCGCAGAATAATTGGGATCATGGATCCAAAAAGCCCGGCAATGATCAGATTAGCGGTCATGGAGATAACCAGGATAAAGGCCAGCCAGATGTTTTGGTACCAGAAATAGGCGATACTGCCGATGACCAGGCCGATCATCAACCCATTACACAATCCGACAGCCAACTCCTTGAGCAGGACCTTCCAGTGCTGTCCCAGATCGATTTCGCCCAAGGCCAAGGCCCGGACCACAACGGTCAAGGATTGATTTCCGGCATTTCCTCCCAGGAGACCAACCACAGGCATCATGACTGCCAAGGCCACATACTGGGAAATAGTGTCTGAAAACTGATGCACGGTGGTAGCCACAAACAGGGCGGTGATCAGATTGAACATCAGCCAGGGGACCCGCAGCTTGACCGAACGAAACAGGGGGGACTGCACAGTCTCGTCTGTATCCAGATTGGCCAGATAGAACATATCTTCGGTGGCTTCTTCCTGGATGACATCGTAGATGTCATCAAAGGTAATCAGCCCGACCAGACGTTCTTGGCTGTCTACTACCGGCATGGCCAAGAAGTCATAGTGGCGCATTTTTTCGGCCACTTCTTCGATGTCATCGTCTACCTGTACAGAAATGACCCGCTTGTCCATGAGGTCCCGGATATATTCCCCCCACCGGGCCATTATCAGCCGGCGCAGGGAAATGAACCCCACCAGATGAAAGGAAGTATCCACCACATAGATATAATAGACATTTTCTTTGCGCGGGGCCTGCAGACGGATCTGCTCCAGACCGTCCTGCACAGTGTCGTCCATGCGCAGAAGGGCGTACTCCGTGGTCATATAGGCCCCGGCGCTGTTTTCCGGATAGCTTAAGAGATTGAGCAGGTTCTGGCGCTCAGCCTGGAAAAGGAGGGACAAGATCCTCTCCTTCATGGCCTCGTCCACTTCTTCCACTAAGTCCGCCCGGTCATCCGGACTCATAAGGGTGATCAGCCGGCCTAAAACCTTTGTGGGCAGGATCTCTAAGACCGCTTTTTTGGCCTCAAAGGAGATGAACTCAAAAATAGGCAGTCCCAGCTCCGGACCGACAAGCTCAATATACCTGGCCAGATCCTCTTGGGGCAGCTGTTCCAGAAAGTCAGCCCAGTCCGCAGGATGCAGGTCCACCTGCTCCTGCAGCCCGGCTAGTTCTTCCACATTGCCCTGGGCAACGAGCTCCTGGATGGTCTCAAGTTCCACGGTGTACACGATGTGTTACTCCAGCTTCAACGGAATACGTCAGTTACGAGAGACAGTCTTGCAAAAACTGGTAAAGCCCATAAGCAAGCTCATAGAACTTCTTCGCATCATCAAGGGAGGGTTTCCCTTGTGGCAGAAGTCCAAATTCCCCTGGATATCTGGCATCTATGTACAACTTATCCAATTCCTCAAAAATATCGTTTTCTTCATCAAATTCTATGTCCAGACAAAAGCTCACGAGACTTGATAGTCTTTCCAACTGATGAACTTTAGGTACATTGTCGGTAGATTCTTCTAAGACTGCTTTAAAAGACTTTTCAATTGCTTGTTGAGCATGAAAGGCTACAAAATGCGATAGAAACTCTTTGTCTATGATCTCCTCAATAATTAATATATCATCATGAGCAGCCTTGAACCATTCATGGGTTATCTGCTTCATATAATACTTTCCCTTGATGCATTATCTGACGAGAAAAGCTGCTATCCAGATCAAGGAACTTCTTGTGCATAGGATATGTGTGAATGATGAGATCAACTGGATATTTCTTTTTCAATGCCCTGAAGTATTGAGATATTGACCGATAATGTTGCATATTTTCCTGATAGTTCTGAGGGATGAATTGCTTTTTTGAAATTATATATAAATCAAGATCACTATCATTTTTAGAAGTACCGTAGGCACGGGAACCAAAAAGAATAACTTTATAAATGTCCCCTTTTTGGGCCTGTTCGATAATCTCATGGGTCAATGCTTCAGGCATTTTGTTTTCACCGTTTGTAGACATTGTCCTCTCCTCCTGCCAGGAACTCAATATATCTTACGTCCTCAGCCTGCTCATAGATGGAAACCGCCAGCAAAGGAAGCATGATCTCGTGGTGTCCGGTCAGGGCATAGCCCTGTCCAGATCCGAGAACCGGTCTTTGGACCACATTCACTGTCGGACGGTAGTGCTGAATCATGTCCAGATTGGCAGTGGTGAATCCATGGACAGAATACCCCAAATTTCTGGCTACAGCCAGGGTTTTTAAGAAAACCTCGGGCATAATCACTGCACTGCCCAGATTGAGAACCACCCCGCCGTCTCCAAGCTGGGACACGGAGTTGGCCAGAATGCGGAAATCGCGCAGAGAAGCGTCCCCTATGGCCGCTCCGTCAGCTGAAGGATGTTGGTGCACAATATCCGTTCCCAAGGCCACATGAAGCGTGCAGGGTACATTGTGCTGATATGCCTTGGCAATAAGCGATCGACGTATGTTGTTTGTGCGGCTTGTGCAGATAGAGAAGCCCAACGCCTCGCCAAAACCGAGCTTTTTCTGCGCTGCCAAGAGGGCGCTGGAGTTCAAGGTCTCGGCCACTTCATGAGCCATGCCGAAGGATCCGTCCTCCAGCTGGGCAGCCACATCCTCAGAGGTCTGCCCCACAAGCTCTAATTCAGCATCATGAATGGCCATTGACCCATTGCCGGCTATATGGGTAATAAAGTCCTGTTCCATCAAGTCGGCAAGAACCGGGGCACACCCGGTTTTGATCACATGTCCGCCCAGCATGGCTATGACCGGCTTGCCTTTGTTCCTGGCCCGCACGACGGCCTGGGCAATCTCTGTAAGTTCCTGGGCCTTCATGATTTGAGGTAGAGACTGCAGGAGCTGACGCACGCTCATTCCGGCCTGCAAAGGCTTGGCCTCAGACTCGGATTGGACCTTGGAATTCCGGGTTCGGGCCGAGTAGGTTTTGACCTGGCCTATATCCAGCTGCTCAAATTGACTCATGGACATGAACCATCTTGTTCGGTTTTGAGGTATCGGCTCTGATGCATGTGCTTTTCAAATGCCTACGTGATTCGCTTCTCGCCGAAGCTTCTTATTTGGCTGATCAAATGCGCACAGACATTGGGTAATATAGCCAAAGTACTCACATTTTGTTCTGGAGTCAATCAGAACACGTTTTTCTGGCCTGGAGATACCTTTTCCTTGCAGCTCCAGCCATCTGAGGGTAAAATATAAAAGAAAGCAAGCTGTCGCTATAAGATGTGCATTATTCGCCAAACGGGAGTGAACAGTGGTTCATATCAACTCAGAAGTCAAAGAAATCTCTCATCACCTGGAAAAGGACGAGAGGATATCTGCGGCCTACGCTTTGGGTTCAGCTGCCACGGGCCGGTTGCGTGAGGACAGTGACCTTGACATTGCCTTGCTTCCGGCTGCGGGGTGTAGCTTCAGCCAGATGGACCTTCTTGAGTTGAGCAGTCAAATTGGAACATGCTCTGCTCGGCCAGTGGATTTCGGAATTTTGAGCATGCATAATCTTATTTACGCCAAGGAGGCGCTTTTACAAGGCGAATGCCTTTTTTGCAAAGACCAGTATTTTCACGATATGTTTGTGGCTACTGCCTTGGGCCTGTATCTTGAACTGCGAACTGCCAGGCGGGAAGTTGAGCATGCCTACACAGCCTGATGACATTGTCTGGAACAAAGCTGCAATCATTGAGCGGTGCATCCGACGCATGCATGAAGAGTACAGGGCAGATCCAGATCTGGAAGATTATACGCATCTTGATGCCTTGACCCTGAATATTGAACGAGCTTGTCAGGCAGCTATTGATTTGGCCATGCATGTAGTGGCCAAGGAGAGGCTGGGGATGCCTCAAAGCAGTGGAGATTCTTTTAACATGTTGGAACGGGCTGGTTACATAAGCAGTACGCTGCGCCAGTCCCTGGTGGCCATGACCGGGTTTCGAAATATAGCCATTCACCAATACCAAGTGTTAGACAGTAGTGTGCTCCATTATATTGTTGAAAAAGGCTGTCAGGATTTGATTGCCTTTGGATCGGCTTTGGGCGTTAAGATTGAAGACAGCAGCTCGTGATAAGATCTGTTGAGTTTGGGTGGACCAGGGCTTTTGGGTTCTGCTTATCATTGTCAACAATTTTAGAGTATTTGATTGATATCCGAAGAATAGTAACGTTTCTCTTTCTTGCTCGCATGGAACGAGAAGTTAGCTTATGCGGAACTGGCTTTTCCGACTGGGATCGCCAGGTGCCATCCTGGCCATTCTGAAATCGCCAGGCGACTACCTGGCACTATTAAAGTTTATTTTTCAAAAAAACACCAGCCTGTAAAAGATCTCCAGGCCACTAAAAAACCCCGGCTTTTCTGGGTAGTGCTGGTTCTCTCCGAGACACAGCCTCTTTGAACAACGCACTCCCGGCCCTCGGAGAGGCCCGGGCTCCAAAGGCCCAGCCCTCTTCTTGCTCTGTTTCATCCTTGATCAATCCGGCAAATTTTTCTTCTTTTGCCCGCTGTGGAGCAAAAGATATTTCAGATTTGCCGGAGGCAAAGCTGCACAGCGATCCCGCCAAACTCGGAACCGAACACTCCTGATTCCTTAAACCTGAGAACAAAGTTTCCCTGTTGGATGATGTTCAGCCGCATTGTGTGCCATTGTGGCGTAAAATAGATCGGATCAGATCGCTGGTACTTACCTGATCGGCTATGGGTATAATCTCCACTCTGCCCCCTCTGCGCTTGACAATATCCCGGCCCACCACCTCATCTTCCCGATAATCCCCTCCTTTGATCAGGATGTCAGGCTGTATTTCCCCCAACAGCCGTTCCGGCGTATCCTCATCAAAGATCACCACCCGGTCAACGCACTCCAAAGCAGCCAGGATGGTGGCCCGGTCCTGATGGGGCAAAACAGGCCGGGAGGGTCCCTTGAGCCTGCGGACCGAATCATCAGAGTTCAGCCCCACCACCAGTCGCCGCCCTAATGCAGCGGCCTGTTGCAGCAACCGGATATGGCCGTGATGCATGAGATCAAAGCAACCATTGGTGAAAACAACTACATGCCCGGCCTGTTGCCAGGTCCGGACCTCCAGGGTCAGCTCCCGGCTGGACACGATCTTGGGATTTCGTCCCGCATCCTGCTCCAAGGCCTGCTCCAGCTCATGGGCCCATACGGGCTGCGTGCCCACCTTGCCGACTACTATTCCGGCCGCAATATTGGCCAAGCGGGAGGCCTGTTCCCAATCCATTCCCGCGCCCAGGCCGAACCCCAAACTGGCGATCACGGTATCCCCGGCCCCGGAGACATCGAAAACTTCCCTGGCTTGGGTAGGAATAGTTACTGGGTTGAAATCCCGGCCTACCAGGAGCATGCCTTGGGCCCCGCGGGTGACCAGAAGACTGGAAAGCTCCAGATGGGAGCACTCGGACTGGGCTGTACGAACCAAAAGCTCTTCGCTCGGGGATATAAGGCCTGCATACAACAGGAACTCCTTGCTGTTGGGGGTCATACAGTCAGCCCCCTTATAGCGGGACCAGTCCCTGCCCTTGGGATCAACAAGCACCGGGCAGGACGTGCTCCGGGCATGATCGATCAATGCCCGGCAGAGGGAAGAGGACAGCAGGCCTTTGCCGTAATCAGAGAGAATGCACACAGTCCGGGCATCAAGATGTTCTTGGGCATATCCCAGAATCTCAGCTTCTTCCTCAGAATTCAGCTCAATCCCGTTTTCATGGTCTATGCGCAGGCACTGCTGCTTGCCGGCCATGATTCTGGTCTTGCTCACAGTAGGCAGGTTGTCCAGGGCCAGCAGCTTATGAGCAATGCCCTGCTGATCCAGCAATTCCTCCAGGCGTGTTCTCTGCGCATCCAGGCCGCAGACCCCGATCAAGGTGACCTCGGCCCCCAGCGCAGCGGCATTGGCAGCCACGTTCCCCGCCCCGCCCAAAGCCTCGGTCGTACTTTGGGCCAGAACCACCGGCACCGGCGCCTCTGGAGATACCCTCTCCACCTGTCCCCAGATATACCTGTCCAGCATGACATCGCCGATAACCAGGATTTTTATCTCCTGTTTCGAAGAAAGCTTGTCCATTTTTCCCTGCACCTTGAATTTTGCTTCAAACTGTATGAAACGAGATGTTAGGTTATATGATACCCTGAGGCATGTCTATATTTCTGAGGAATAAGGGTGAATTGACAAAGAACATATACGGATTTAAGAAGTTTTTCTGTCTGTAACCGGCTGGATAGAAATCCTGCTTCCCCTGGTCAGAAGACGGGAAAGAGTACATTTAAGATCATATAATTCTCAGAAAAATGGGTACATATTATGCATGGTCCTGTATGCAGACGTACCGTGGTCACCGGCGGAGCTGGCTTTCTTGGATCGCATCTTTGCGACAGGCTTTTACGAGAGGGCCATGAAGTCCTGTGCGTGGACAACTTCTATACCGGCAACAAGTATTTTATTCAGCATCTCCTTGATGAGCATGCATTTGAAATCATTCGACATGATGTCACTTTTCCCTTGTATATTGAAGCAGATGAAATTTATAACCTGGCCTGTCCCGCTTCTCCCATACATTATCAGCTGGACCCGGTGCAAACAACCAAGACCAGCGTGCATGGGGCCATCAACATGCTTGGGTTGGCCAAGAGACTGAAGGTCAAGATATTTCAGGCCTCGACCAGCGAAGTCTATGGAGATCCGACTGTTCATCCCCAGCCTGAAGGCTATCCCGGGAATGTCAATCCAATTGGACTGAGATCCTGTTATGATGAAGGAAAAAGGTGCGCGGAAACCCTTTTTTTCGATTATTGGCGTCAGCACAGCCTTGCAATCAAGGTGGCCCGGATATTCAATACTTATGGTCCCAATATGCATCCGTATGACGGCCGCGTGGTCTCTAATTTTATTATTCAGGCCTTGAAAAACCAGCCGATCACCATCTATGGACAGGGTGAGCAAACACGCTCATTCTGTTTTGTCGATGACATGATTGAGGGCTTTATCCGGTTGATGGACACCCCTGATAATGTGACCGGGCCTGTCAACCTGGGAAACCCCCAAGAAGCCTCAATTCGAGAGCTTGCACAAACCATCATCGATCTTACCGGTTCAAAATCCTCCCTGGATTACAAGCCACTGCCAAATGATGATCCCCGTCGACGCCGGCCAGATATCTCCACAGCTCAAAAAAAATTGGGCTGGACGCCCAAAATGCCGCTTCAGGAGGGTCTGGCAAAGACAATTGCATATTTTGAGCAGCTGGTGAAA
>JBNJII010000034.1:0-30943 GCA_051749205.1 Thermodesulfobacteriota bacterium
CCGGGGGCAGAGTCACCGGGCAATCTAGGGGAAAGCTTTTCTATCAAAAGGGCAGGGCTTGGGGTCAAGCCCGCCCTACGCAAAAGCCCGGCTCGTAAGGAGACCGCCCTTGCCCCCAAGGGCAGGCCCCCTTCAGGTTCAAATCTTGTTTTATACGAGCTTTGCCTTGCTCACAACAATCGGTAATGCACAGTTGGGGCCTTGATGAAATCCAGGCCGGAAATCTCCTTCATAGCCGAGGTCACATCTTTAAGCTGGGCGGTGTGGGTCAAGAAGACCACCGGCACTGTCTGGCCGTTGGCCTCCTGCTTTTGGACCACTTGAGCGATACTGATGTTGTGTTCGCCCATTATTCCGGAGAGGATGGACAGTACGCCAGGGCGATCCTGGACAGTAAACCGGAAGTAATGCTTGGCTGCGGTCAGCTCCGGCGCCAATATGGAGGCTCTGGGCAACGATGTATTTAAGAATCCAGTATTATTGTAAAAAGACTTTCGGTTGACCAGGGTCATGATATCGGCCAGGACAGCGCTCCCTGTAGGCAGGTCTCCGGCTCCTTGTCCGTAAAGCATGATCGGGCCCACGGCATTACCTTCCAAAAGAACGGCGTTGAAAGGGCCGTCCACTTTGGCCAGCATATGATCATTGGGCACTAAGGCTGGAAAGACTCCGGCCTGGAGAGATCCGGATTTTTCCTTGACCTGGGAGATGAGCTTGAGAACATAGCCAAAGTCGTTGGCCCGGAGGATATCGTACTGGTCCACGTTGCGAATTCCATGCACCGAGAGGTCCCGGAGGGGATAATCCTGTCCATAGGCTAGACGGATAAGCACAGTCAACTTGTGGGCTGCATCCAGCCCATCCACATCCAGGGCTGGATCGGCTTCTGCGTAGCCCTTGTCCTGAGCCAGGGCCAAAGCCTGGTCATAGTCCAGATGTTTGTGGGTCATCTCGGAGAGAATGAAGTTGGCTGTCCCGTTCAGTATGCCGGTCAAGGACTTGATCCGGTTGCCGGCCAGGCTCTCTTTCAAGGTTTGGACAATAGGGATGCCCCCGGCTACGCTGGCTTCGTAATACAGGCCCAGATTCTTGCTGGCCGCCAGTTCAAAGAGTTCTGGCCCCCGTTCGGCCAACAGGGCTTTGTTGGCGGTGACCACCGACTTTCCGGCGGTCAAGGAATTTTTTATCAACGTATAAGCGGTATCCAGCCCCCCGATGAGCTCGACAATGATATCCAGTTCCGGATCATCAGTGAGGTCCTCGGGCCGATTGGTGAATCGGGCCTGGGTGTCGGCCATCTCCGGCCGCGCTTTTTGCATGTCGGAGATCAAAATGGTCTTGACTGTCAGGTCTTTTCCCAATCGTTTACTGATCCAGGAGCTGTTGTTCTGCAGAATGTGCACCAGCCCGGTGCCCACGGTCCCAAATCCGGCCAATCCTATTTGAATGCTCTGTTCGTGCATCGTATCCTCTGCCCTGTTAGGTAAGTACTTTCTTCAGTCCCCGAATGGCCTGGTTGGTCCGGTGCCGGTTTTCAACCAAAGCGAAGCGGACGTATTCATCCCCGAAATGGCCAAAACCCAAGCCAGGAGAGACAGCCACCTTGGCCTCCCGCAGAAGCATCTTGGAAAACTCCACTGAGCCCAGGTGCTGAAACTGCTCCGGAATTTTGGCCCACAAAAACATGGTCGCCGGAGGAGATTGTACCGCCCATCCGATGCGGTTTAGGCCGTTGACCAGACTGTCCCGGCGCAGCTTGTACTCATTGACGATTTCCTGAACACATTCCTGAGACTCATTCAGGGCCACGATGGATGCAATCTGGATGGGTTGAAAGATTCCGTAGTCCAGGTAGCTTTTGATCCGGGTCAGGGCGTGGACAATCTCCGGGTTTCCGGAGCAAAAGCCCACCCGCCATCCGGCCATGGAGTAGCTCTTGGACATGGAGAAAAATTCCACCCCCACCTCCTTGGCCCCTTCAGCCTGCAGGAAGCTGGGCGGGGAATAGCCGTCAAAGGCCAAGTCGGCGTAGGCCAGGTCGTGGATGACCCAGATATTGTGTTCCCGGGCGAAGTCCACTATCTTTTGAAAAAAATTAAGATCCACCACAGCTGTGGTGGGGTTGTGCGGAAAGGAGATGATCAAGACCTTCGGCTGAGGCCAGGTCTGCTGAACTGCAGACAAAAGGTCCTGGAAAAAGTCCCGGTCCACGCCGATGGGGATGCGCCGAACGTCAGCGCCGGCAATAATGGCGCTGTAGGTGTGGATGGGGTAGGTGGGATCAGGGGCAAAGACCACATCCCCAGGGCTGAGCATGGCCAAAGCCAGATGGGAAAGTCCTTCTTTGGCCCCAATGGTGACCACAGTTTCCTGATCCGGGTCCAGGTGGACATTGTAGCGCCTTAAGTACCAGTCGGCTATGGCCCGGCGCAAGTTGGGCAGGCCTCTGGAAGCTGAATAGCGGTGATTGACCGCCTTGGGGGCGGCTTCCAGGAGCTTGTCCACAATGTGTTGCGGGGTGGGAATGTCCGGATTGCCCATTCCCAGATCGACGATGTCTTCACCCTGTCTGCGGAGCTCCATCTTGAGATCGTTGACCACAGCGAAGACATAGGGTGGAAGCCGCTGCATTCGGGAAAACTGCTGCATATTGTCTACTCCCTCCAGGCCTCTGCCTGGGTATGTTCGAAAGCTCAGAACTGTTTGTAGCGATGAAGCTCGGTGCGTGTCAATGAACATGGGCCGGCAAAAGTCAGGATTGCAGGCCTGATAACAGAAGACAGGGGGCGGAAACTGCGGAATCAATGTGTGAGTGCCCAATATGTCTTCGTATCCAGTTCAGTCAACAGTTGACTTTTTATCCAGACTGTTTACACATATTCAAATTATGCGTGTTATTGCTTTTTCCGGGCGGCGGCAAGGTGGGAACGTGTATGGCAGTGTTGAAAACAAGACCAGAACAAGACCAGTGTGGAGTTAAAGCTATGGGCAAGCAGACTATGGATCCCTGGCTGGAGATTCAGGGGATGAAAGAGCGCATGGATAAACTCATGGATGATGTTCGGGACCGCTTCGATCAACGGCAAATGGTTCATGAGCAAAAGGCCTTATGGCAGCCGGTCACCGATGCTTTTGAAACAATTGAAAGCTATGTCGTGCAAGTGGAGTTGGCTGGCCTGGAGAGGGAAGATATCACTCTGGAGATGAAAGACCGGGAGCTTTTGATATATGGTGAGCGCAAGATGCTCAAAGATGCCCATGGAAACCGGTATCAAGTCTTGGAGCGCTCGTATGGTCCTTTTGCCCGACGCTTTGTCCTGCCCAAACAGGTTGATCCGGAGAAGGTGCAGGCTTCTTTTGCCAACGGATTGCTGACTGTGACCATTGCCAAAGCCAAGGACCCGGAGCGGAAACAGCGCATCGTCGTGGTGGATGACGAATAAAGTGGCTGTGCGGATGCGTGCAGTCTTGCACATACAAAACATAATACGATCTATTCAAAAGTAGAAAACAGCGGAGGAGATATGACCAATCAGTTGAAAACCGGATTGCTGTTGGGGTTGCTCACAGCGATCATTTTGATGTTCGGCCAAATCCTTGGAGGACAGGGGGGGCTGATTTTGGCCTTTATTTTGGCTATTGCCATGAACGTGGGCAGCTATTGGTATTCGGACCGCATCGTTCTGTCCATGTATAAAGCAAAAGAGATCAGTCCCTCGGAGGCGCCCAAGCTGCATGAGATAGTCACTGAGCTGGCTCAGCGGGCCGGGGTGCCCAAGCCAAGGGTGTTTATAATTCCCCAGGAAGCCCCGAATGCCTTTGCCACCGGCAGGACGCCGAAACAGGGGGTTGTGGCTGTGACCAAGGGTATCATGCAGATTTTGACTCTGGAGGAGCTCAAAGGTGTTTTGGCCCATGAGATGGGCCATATCCGCAACCGGGATATCCTCATTCAGACCGTGGCCGCTACCCTGGCCGGAGTGATCATGTTTGTATCCAATATGCTGCAGTGGGCGGCGATTTTCGGTATGGGCGGCGGTGACGACGAGGGAGGCGGTAACCCTCTGGTGGCTATTGTCATGGCTATTGTGGCTCCGATTGCGGCCATGCTCATCCAGATGGCCATTTCCCGATCCCGCGAATATTTGGCTGATCAAACCGGGGCGCAATTAGCCGGTGACCCCAACTCGTTGGCCAGTGCCCTGGAAAAGCTTGATGCCTACAGTCGGCGGGTGCCTATGCGCCAATCCAGTCCAGCTACAGCCCATATGTTCATCGTCAACCCTTTCAGCGGCAAGGGTATGGGCCATTTGTTCAGCACCCATCCGCCGGTCCAGGAGCGGATTCAAAGACTGCGCAACTTGGTCGGCAGTCGCTGAACTTCCCCTTGCACTGAGAGGAGAACATAGCACGTCCCAAAATTCGGGGCGTGCTTTTTTTTTGTCCCTCCATAGGCGAATCCCCTGCCGTAACCTTCCCTGGAGTATTCTGGCCATACTTGGGAATACAGAGATTTTGCCTGCCGCCGGTTAGGCCTGTGGATTATTTTCAACATATTGATTTTGTAAGCTGAATTAAGAAAACAATGATCGTGGGATGCACTTGGGCTCTCTTGACATCGAATGAAAGTTAGGGCTATGAATTCAACCGCTTTGTATGTTGCTTCCTGGTTCACAGAAATGAGTATGTATATTCTCTTGATCTCACTGTAAGGTTTGGGCTTCGTGAAAAAATGAACGATTGAGCAGAGCGTTTCCAGGTCAGGACTGGGGCGAGCGCGCTGAGAGGAAAAGGCACATAAATGGCTGATACAAACCAACAGTTCAGCAATCTGCTGGAGAAAAACCGGAAAAAGATCGTCAAGGCCTGGATGCAAGGGGTGGTGGATACCTACCCCCCGAAGACATCCGAGTTTTTAACCTCTCAAAAAGATGAATTCGCCAACCCCATAGGCGCGAATTTGGCTCGGGACTTGGACTGCATCTTCACCGAGCTCCTGCGGGAAGAGAGCACCGAGGTCCTGCCCACAGCAGTAGACGGCATTGTCAGGGTCCGAGCGGTGCAGGACTTTCCTCCTTCCGCCGCCGTGGGCTGTTTTTTGATGTTAAAGAAGATCATCCGCCAAAACGTTGGGGCCCAAATTCGGGACCAAAATCTTGTCAATGAATTGGCTGTCTTTGACGACAAAGTCGATCAACTCATGTTGGTGGCCTTTGAAAACTATGTGCAGTGCCGGGAAAAAATTTGGGAGCTCAAAGCCAAGGAAGCGCAGCACCGGACCAGAAATCTGCTGCGCAAGAAAGCAGGCGTCGACTGGACCGTTTCGGACTCACCAGACCCCACCTGATGGTGATCAAAGGTAGAGAGAAACGCTAAGGACAAACAGGAAGCGAGGTAAGCCACTATGAACGTTCTCTACTCCCTGCTTTTAGTTCTGGCTCTGGTCGTAATCCCCCTTGTTGGGGCCGGAGCCCTGGGCTGGCACACATTATTCGGTGTGTTCATCCCCCTGTTCGCCGTGGTCGTGTTTTTGGCCGGTTTTGTCTATCGGGTTATGGAATGGGGGCGTTCGGCTGTTCCTTTCCGTATCCCTACCACCGGCGGCCAGCAAGAGAGCTTGTCCTGGATCAAGCCGTCCAAGCTGGATAATCCCTCAACCACTGCCGGAACTGTCGGGCGCATGATTTTGGAAATCCTGCTTTTCAGATCGTTGTTCCGCAACACTCGGGTACAGCTGACCACTGGCCCCAAGCTGAGCTATGGCTCCTCCAAGTGGCTGTGGCTGGGTGCAATCGCATTTCACTACTCCTTTTTTATCATCCTTG
The DNA here is from genome assembly GCA_051749205.1 of Thermodesulfobacteriota bacterium. Taxonomy (GTDB): domain Bacteria; phylum Desulfobacterota; class Desulfovibrionia; order Desulfovibrionales; family Desulfothermaceae; genus Desulfovermiculus. The sequence continues at coordinate 5,826 of JBNJII010000034.1, forward strand.
CCCGGCATATGCGTTTTTTTACCGAGCCTGTGCCTCTGCCCTTTGAATGGCTGGACAAATTGGACGCCATTTTGCAGGTCGGGGTGCCCACTTTGTATATCACTGAGATCGTGATCCTGGCAGCCTTGGCCTACTTGTTTTTGCGCCGGGTTGTCGTTCCTCAGCTGCGGTATATCTCCTTACCAGCCGACTATTTTCCTCTCTTGCTCATCCTGGCCATTGTGGTATCCGGTGTCCTGATGCGTTACTTCATCCGGACCGACATCATGGATATCAAGACCCTGGCTATGGGTTTGACCACCTTGAACTTCACAGTGCCGGAAGGGATCGGGGTCATCTTCTACATCCACATGTTTCTGGTATCCGCTTTGCTTGTCTACTTCCCCATGAGCAAACTGATGCACCTGGGAGGAGTGTTTTTGAGCCCGACCCGGAACCTGCCTAACAACAACCGAATGCAGCGACATGTCAATCCTTGGAACCATCCGGTAAAGGTTCATACGTACGAAGAATGGGAGAATGAATACCGCGACAAGATGAAAGAAGCAGGCCTTCCAGTGGAAAAGGAGTAGAGTATGTCTAAATTGCCAGCAGCCGATACACTCGCAGCGAGTATTGACTACACTCCGCCACGCAAACCGTGGATGGAAATTCCGGCAGAGTTCCGGCCTGGAGTATACAGTTATCCAGCCCACCCCAAAAATCTGAAAGCCCTTGATTTTCCCAACCCGAGGGAATGGTCGCCCGAGGACGACGACTGGAAGCTGCCTGAAAACTGGCAGGAGATCATTTACGAAGGTTTTAAGGAACGGCTGCACAAATACCGCTCCTTGAAGGTCTTCATGGATGTCTGCGTCCGCTGTGGGGCGTGTGCGGACAAGTGCCACTACTTTATTGGATCGGGTGATCCCAAGAACATGCCTGTATTGCGGGCCGAACTGTTGCGGTCCGTGTATCGACGGGATTTTACCACCGCGGGCAAGATTTTGAAGTCCTTGAGCGGGTCTCGGGAGTTGACCGAGGATGTGATCAAGGAATGGTTCATGTACTTCTATCAATGCTCGGAGTGCCGGCGCTGCTCCCTGTTTTGCCCCTACGGTATCGACACGGCCGAAATCACCATGATGGGCCGGGAGTTGCTCAATCTATTGGGTCTGAATATCAACTGGGTCATGGAGCCTGTGGCCAACTGCTTCAAGGTGGGGAACCATCTGGGCATTCCTCCGCACACCTTCAAGGATATCGTGGAGTTTATGTGCGAGGATATTGAGGATATCAGCGGGATCAAAATCGATCCGCCCATAAACAAGAAAGGGGCCGAGATCCTGTTCGTCACTCCTTCCGGAGACTATTTCGCAGATCCGGGCACCTATACGTTTATGGGCTACCTGATGCTCTTTCATGAGCTGGGACTGGATTACACCATGAGCGCCTATGCTTCAGAGGGCGGCAACTTCGGCCTGTTCACCTCAGCCGAGGCCATGAAGAGACTCAACGCCAAGATCTATGCTGAAGCCAAGCGCCTAGGAGTGAAATGGATTCTGGGCGGTGAGTGCGGACATATGTGGCGGGTCATCAATCAATACATGGACACTATGAACGGTCCGGCCGATTTTTTAGATGTACCCAGAAATCCCTTGACTGGGACTGTTTTTTCTAACGCCCGGTCCACCAAGATGGTCCACATCACTGAGTTCACTTCCGATCTTATCAAAAACAATGTCTTGAATCTCGATCCCAGCCGCAACGATCACATGACTGTCACCTACCATGATTCCTGCAATCCTTCCCGGGCTATGGGACTTCTTGAGGAACCCCGCTATGTGATCAAAAACGTGTGCAACAACTTCTATGAAATGCCGGAACAGACCATCCGGGAACAAACCTTCTGCTGTGGATCTGGATCAGGTCTGAACAACGAAGAGTTCATGGAGATGCGCATGCGCGGAGGGATGCCCAGAGCAAATGCAGTCAAGCATGTCCACGATACATATGGCGTGAACATGCTCTCCTGCATATGCGCTATTGACCGGGCCGCCCTGCCCCCCTTGATGGAGTACTGGGTGCCAGGCGTGGATGTGACCGGAGTGCACGAGTTGGTCGCCAATGCCTTGGTCATGCGCGGCGAGAAGGAACGTGAGACCGACCTGCGCGGTGAACCCTTGCCAGGGAAGGAGGGGTAGGCGATGTACGACAGTGGTAAGATTTTGACCGGATTGGTTATTTTCCTGTTTTTGGTCACCTTTCCCTTCTGGTACAACCTGGGCCAGGCCTCGTATGAAGAGCCGGATCTCTTGTTGCCTGAGGATGCCGAGGAGTGTATTGAGCCTACGGAGTGGATGCGGGCCAATCATATGGAGCTCTTGGATGTATGGCGGGACAAGGTTGTGCGGGACGGGCTGAGCATGTATGTGAGCAGTTCCGGAGAGGAGATGGAAATCAGCCTGCAAAAGACCTGCATGGATTGCCATACGAATAAAGAGAAATTCTGCGACGAGTGCCACAATAAAGCTGCTGTGAGCCCATACTGCTGGGACTGTCACATAGCGCCTGAGGAGGTCGCCAATGGACAATAACAGGAGATCATTTCTCAAGATTGCCGGTATAAGTGCTGCCTTGGGCCTGGGCGGCGGCTTATCCTTTTCTCTGCAGGCATCTGCTCAGGAGGATGCCCAGTATGTAAAAAATGCTCAGGAGATACAGGGTAAAAGGTGGGGTATGGTTATCGATACCCGCCAATTCGAAACAGCTGAGGACTTTGAGGCTGTTATCCAGGCCTGTCATATGTATCACAATGTTCCGGATATCCAGGGGGACGAGGACATCAAGTGGTTATGGAAGGATGAGTTCAAACACGTATTTCCCAGCGTCACGAACCCCTATCTGGCGGACAGGCTGGCGGATAAGGAGTATTTGCTCCTGTGCAACCAGTGCGACAACCCGCCCTGTGTACGGGTTTGTCCCACCAAGGCCACTTTTCAGCGGGCTGACGGGATTGTCATGATGGATTATCACCGCTGCATCGGCTGTCGATATTGCATGGCCGGTTGTCCTTACGGTTCGCGCAGCTTCAACTTTTCCGATCCAGTTCCGTATGTGTCGGATCCAAACCCTGATTTCCCAACCCGGATGCGCGGAGTTGTGGAAAAGTGCAACTTCTGTGCTGAGCGTTTAGAGCAAGGGCTGATGCCTGCCTGTGTTGAGGCCTCTGATGGTGCACTCATTTTTGGCGATCTCAATGATCCTGATTCCCATATCCGGCAGGTATTGCGCGAGAACTACACCATCAGGCGCAAGGGCGATTTGGGTACCGATCCATGTGTATTCTACATAGTCTAGGGGGCCGACATGTTTGAAAAAGCGTTACAAGGCGATCGACGCTATTGGGCCTGGATTATCTTTCTCCTGGCCGTGATGGGGGTAGGGAGCATCTTCTATATCTATCAGCTGGTCAACGGCTTGACTGTGACCGGATTGTCCAGAGATGTGTCCTGGGGATTTTATATCGCTCAATTTACGTATATGGTTGGTGTGGCTGCTTCCGCTGTCATGCTCGTGCTTCCACTGTATCTGCACAATGCAAAGCAGTTCAGCCGCATGGTTATCTTAGGCGAGTTCATGGCTGTTGCCGCGGTAATTGTCTGCCTGGGGTTTATCGTTGTTGATCTCGGTCAGCCGCAACGGTTGATGAACGTCATCCTGCACCCTACGCCGAACTCCATTCTGTTTTGGGATATGATAGTCCTGAATGGCTATCTGCTGCTCAACATTGTTATCGGCTGGACCAACCTGAGTGCTGAAAATAAGCGTTTGCCCCATCCCAGCTGGGTCAAGCCGATTATTTATGTGTCCATTGTCTGGGCAGTGAGTATTCATACCGTAACCGCTTTTCTGTACCAGGGCCTGCCGGGCCGGCACTACTGGCTGACAGCCATTCTGGCCGCCAGATTTCTGTCCTCGGCCTTCTGCTCCGGACCGGCCATATTGCTCATCCTGGCCATGATCGCCAAGAAGGTGGCCAAGTATGATCCCGGGGAAAAGGCGGTGCAGACCCTGGCCACCATCATCACCTATGCCATGCTGATTAATGTGTTTTTCTTCCTTCTGGAAGTATTTACCGCATTTTACAGCGATGTTCCCGGGCACACGCACACCCTTGTATATCTGTTCAGCGGAGCCCATGGCGCGAGCGCTCTGGTGGGCTGGATGTGGGTCATGACTGTATGCGCCATCCTCAGTCTGGTCCTCTTGGTTCCGCACCAGTTCAGGAAAAAACCCGAGCTCCTGGTTCCCGGTCTTGTGCTGCTCATAGCCGCGACCTGGATCGACAAGGGACTGGGCCTGGTGGTCGGAGGATTCATCCCCAACCCCTTCGACACTATCACCGAGTATGCGCCGACCATCCCCGAACTTATGATCTCGGTGATGATATACGCATCCGGCCTGCTTGTACTCACAGTCCTGTGGAAAATTGCCATAGGGGTGAAAAAGGAGACCGGAACTGCGTGATACGAGCTTGGATACCCAGGCATACCGCCTGACCCGGAGTAGGCCTGGGTGAGCGATCTTTCCGTACGGTTATGGAAAATTTGTATAACGTCATTCCCTTGAGGAGGAAAACCATGCCCAGAGTAATTATTGATGAAGAAAAGTGCATTGGCTGTGGAGAATGCGTGGACGTATGCCCGGCAGATGTTCTCGAAATGCAGGACGATAAGGCTGTCGTGATCAATGAAGACGAATGCCTTGAATGCGAATCGTGTGTAGAGACCTGCGAACAGGATGCCATTACCTTGGAAACCGATTAGCCGTCAGCAAAGCACCTGTCCAGCAGAGGGAAGGGAAGAGGTGCAGGTTTATTAAGTGTCCACTGCAATATTTCCTCCCGATCTGATAACTCAGGTTGAGTAGTTGTGTAAGCCCCTGATATGTCTTGTATTAGGGGCTTACGTGTATGCAGCGACCAGTGCTTTCCGTCAAGTTCACAGTTGACGGCTCATAATCCCTCAGGCACACTTGCCGCACGTAAATTTTGGGTGCGAGGTTATAAGAATGCAGTTTGATCTATCTCCTTTTTTTGAAGAATACGAAACGATTGTGAATGGATTGGATGCCGCCTTTGGCCAGATCCAAACCCAATACCCAAATGAAGTGAGTTGCCAGCCGGGGTGCTGCGAATGCTGCTATGCCCTTTTTGATCTGACCTTGGTAGAGGCTATGTTTGTAAACCGCCAGTTCCACAATCACTTGACTGAAGAAGAAAGGAACAACGTATTGGAACGTGCGGATAGAGCGGATCGAGAGATCCATAGGATCAAGCACCAGGCTTTCAAGGCCCGGCAAAAGGGCGTGCAGGCCGAAGAGATATTGCGAGAGGTTGGGGCCAAACAGGTTCGTTGTCCCCTGCTCAATGAGAACGACCATTGTGTCCTGTATGCCCAGAGGCCGGTGACTTGCCGGGTTTATGGTTTGCCCCTGCAGATTCAAGGGCAGGTCCGCACCTGCGGACGGACCGGATTTGAGCCAGGGAAAGCCTATCCAACCATCAATATGGACGCTCTGCAGGATAAGCTGATGGATATCAGCCAGCGCATGGTGCAGTCCATGCCTACAAAGTACGACAAGCTGGCTGAAGTCCTTGTGCCTGTGTCCATGGCTCTGCTGACCGAGTACGACGATACGTATTTGGGTATTGTACAGCCTCAGGAAAAAAAGCCTGCGCAAGCCGCAGAATGGACCCTGGGGCCGGCAGACGAGGAGTAAAATGGATAAAGAGGCCCAGAAGAAAGCCATATATGAGCGGATGTCCGCTCGCAGAAAGCGGTTTATAGACCGGATAGGGTATGACAAATGGGACCCCTTCCAGGAGCCCAAGCATCCCATAGAAATCCGGACCGAGGCCACGCAGCGTACGGCCGAAGATCTGTACAATCAGTTCTTTGCCGATAATGAAGTCAGTAAGCGAACAACTGCGTACAATCGCGGCGTGCACGAGTTTTGTATGGGCATTTTCGGGCGGGACGACAGATACCGGGGCATGTTTGAGTTCTGCCTGTGGTACGCCCGTGAGTTGCAAAGACAAAATGTGGATCAGGCCAGTGTTTGGGAGGACTAAGTTTCACCCCAAGAGAGAATACGAGACAAGGGCAGAGAACATACGGCTGCCAATCATGATGGAGAAAGCATGGCTGAACAGTATCAAAGTGTCGATGAATACATGCAAACCCTGAATCAGCAGTTAAAGGACAACCCCCAGGACGGGGTGGCCCATTACAATATGGGCTGTGTGCTTATTGGCAGAGCGGAATACGATAAAGCTGAAGAGGAGCTGAAAACAGCCATTCAGTTGACCCCGGATTTAGCCGAAGCCTACGTCCAATTGGGGGGGCTCGCCTTGCGCAGAGGGGATCTCATGAGCTGCCTGAGCTTTAACAAGAAAGCGGCCGAAATCAGGCCCAGGTTTGCAGTACCCCATGGAAATGTCGGTTTCGTCCAATTGCAACTGGGTAAAGTAGATGAGGCTATTGGCGCTCTGCGCCGGGCCCTGAGCTTTGACCCCAAGTTTGTTCAGGCCCGGTCCACACTCGGCAGTGCCTATCTCATGCAGGGCGATGTGGAGGGGTGTATCGAGCAGTGCAGGCAGGTCTTGTCTGAACAACCTTCCTTTGGTCCTGCCTACAACAATCTGTGCCTGGCCTACATGCACCTCGAAGATTATGCCCAAGCCATAGAGAACTGCGACTTAGCTATCCAGTACGGCTATGATATGCCCCAGGAAGTTCTTGAGGAACTCAAGCCCCACAGAAGCGGGTAGGGATAGCTTCGGCCCGTGTCACCAATGAGGGCACACATGGGGCGCGAGTCTGAAAACCCGCGCATTTTGGGGGCTAACGCGTGATTGGCCTTGACAAAGTCCATCTCTTGTCCCTAATATCACAAACTCCATGGCACGAGGCCGAGTTTATAATACATGGTGGAATAGTTTTGTACTCCAAAACCTAATGACTACGAGAAGGAGGCTGAGTAATGGCATTCAAGCATGAAACCCCTTTGCTGGACCAGCTTGAGAGCGGGCCATGGCCAAGCTTTGTGTCCGATTTGAAGCGGCAGGCCACGCATCGGAAAGAAAACCCGGACAATGTTGAGTACCAGATTGATACTGACTGCGTCGAAGACATCCTCGGTGTTGTCGAGTTGTCCTACAAAGAAAAGGAAGTGCATTGGAAGCACGGCGGTATCGTCGGTGTGTTCGGCTACGGCGGCGGAGTAATCGGCCGGTACTGCGACCAGCCGCAGCAGTTTCCCGGGGTTGCGCATTTTCATACCATGCGGGTCAATCAGCCAAACGGCAAATACTACACCACTGACTATCTGCGCAAAATCTGCGATCTGTGGGACTTCCGCGGCAGCGGTATGATGAACATGCACGGCTCCACCGGGGACATCATTTTCTTGGGTACCCGGACCGAGCAGCTGGAAGAGATCTTCTATGAAATGACCCACAAGCTGGATCAGGACCTGGGTGGCTCTGGTTCCAACCTGCGTACTCCTTCCTGCTGCCTGGGCGAGTCCCGGTGCGAATGGTCCTGCTACAACACGCAGGAGCTCTGCTATCAGTTGACCCACGAATACCAGGACGAGCTGCATCGTCCGGCCTTTCCCTACAAGTTCAAGTTCAAGTTCGACGGCTGCCCCAACGGATGCGTGGCCTCTATAGCCCGGGCGGACATGTCCTTTATCGGGACCTGGAGAGACAACATCCGCATCGACCAGGAAGCGGTCAAGGCCTATGTGGGTGGTGATATTCCTCCCAATGGCGGGGCCCATGCCGGCCGGGACTGGGGTCCCTTCGATATCCAGAAGGAAGTCATTGATCTGTGCCCCACCCAGTGCATGTGGATGGAAGGGGACAAGCTCAAGATCAACGACAAGGAATGCAACCGCTGCATGCACTGCATCAACGTCATGCCCCGCGCCCTGCGCCCTGGCGAGGACAAGGGTCTGTCCATCCTGGTGGGCGCGAAGGCCCCCATTCTGGACGGCGCCCAGATGAGCTCCATGCTGGTTCCGTTCATGAAGGTGGAAGAGCCTTACGACGACGTCAAAGAGGTCATCGAGAATATCTGGGATTGGTGGATGGAAGAGGGCAAAAACCGGGAACGCCTCGGAGAGCTTATCAAGCGGCAAGGGTTCCAGAAGCTACTGGATATGACCGGATTGAAGGCCTTGGCCCAGCACGTGCAAGAACCGCGGCACAACCCCTATATCTTCTGGAAAGAAGAGGAAGTGCCGGGCGGATTTAGTCAAGACATCACTGATTTCAGGAAACGCCATCAACGCTAAGGGAGGAGAGCTATGGCTTTTGTGTCATCCGGATATAACCCAGATAAGCCGATGGAAGATCGGATCACGGATATTGGGAACCATCACTACGGTGAGTTCCTGCCTCCAGTGATTAAGAACAACTTTGGAAAATGGCAGTGGCATGAGATCCTGGAGCCAGGTGTCCTTATGCACAAGTCCGAAACCGGAGATGAGGTGTACACTGTACGTGTTGGCGGCATGCGCCTGATGAGCGTAGAGTTCGCCCGGGAGATCTGCGAGATCGCTGACAAGCACTGCGACGGATACGTGCGCTTCACCACCCGGAACAACATAGAGTTCATGGTGGACAGCAAGGACAAGGTCGAGCCTTTGAAGCAGGATCTGGCCGGCCGCAAGATGGAAGGCGGTTCCTACAAATTCCCCATCGGTGGAACCGGGGCTGGCCTGACCAACATCATCCATACCCAGGGCTGGATCCATTGCCATACCCCGGCCACCGACGCCTCGGGCACGGTGAAAGTAGTTATGGACGAGCTCTTCGAAGAGTTCCAGCAGATGCGCCTTCCTGCCCAATTGCGCATTTCCATGGCCTGCTGCCTGAATATGTGCGGGGCTGTGCACTGCTCGGATATTGCCATCCTGGGCTATCACCGTAAGCCGCCCATGGTTGACGACTTGTGGTTGGATAACCTGTGCGAAATTCCCCTGGCCATTGCCGCCTGCCCCACAGCGGCCATTAAGCCCAAAAAGAAAACGGTTACTTCGGAGCGCAGCGGGGAGCAGATTGAGGTCAAAAGTGTTGAGATCAACGTAGAGAAGTGCATGTACTGCGGCAACTGCTACACCATGTGCCCCTCTTTGCCTTTGACCAATGCCGAGGGCGACGGGGTCGTGCTCATGGCCGGTGGGAAGGTCTCCAACCGGATCAGTGCGCCCAAGTTCTCCAAGGTGGTTGTGGCCTTTATCCCCAATGAGACCCCGCGCTGGCCGACATTGGCCAAGACCATCCGCCAGATTGTGGAGGCTTACGAAAAGAACGCCCGCAAGTACGAGCGCCTGGGTGATTGGGCCGAGCGCATCGGCTGGGAAAAATTCTTTGAAGTCACCGGGTTGGAATTCTCGCATCATTTGATCGACGACTTCCGCGATCCCGCCTACTACACCTGGCGGCAGACCACGAACTTCAAGTTTACAGAAGGAATGAACGACTACGCGGCGATTAAGGCCGAGTAGGTTGTGGAATCTGAAAGAGGGGGCAGTTGCCCCCTCTTTGACTTTACGAAATGGAGGCAAGCCCCATGGCCAATGAAGAGCTGAAACAAAAAGTCGTTGATGAACTGAAGAAAAAATCGGCGAGTAAGACAAAATTTTATTTTAATGATTTGGCCAAGATCATGGACGAGAAGCCCCGAGCAGCCAAGAAAGTGGTCAATGAGATGGTCACCGAAGGCCTGCTCTCCTTTTGGTCCAGCGGGAGTACAACCATGTACACCCTGCCCGGGATGGGCAAGCAATCCGGGGCCGAGGGCGAAGGCGGAGGAAAGGAAGAGTAATCGTTCAATCCGAATAGACCAATTTTTGTGCAGCACATACCTCGCTTGACCATTGCCGGCTTACGTGGCGGGTCCGGCAAGACCATTCTCAGTCTCGGACTGGCCAAATACTGGAATCAGGCCGGCTGGCGAGTGAAGCCTTTCAAAAAGGGTCCTGATTATATTGATGCTGTTTGGCTGGGACGTGCAGCCGGGCAAGCAGCCACCAATTTGGACCCTTTTCTTATGTCCGACAGACAGATCGGCTCCCTCTTCGCCCACAGAGCAGTGGACTGCGATATTGCCTTGATTGAAGGTAATCGCGGCTTGTTCGACGGCAAGGATCTTGATGGAAGCTGTTCCACTGCTCACCTGGCCAGGCTCCTGTCTTCCCCGATTATTCTCATTGTGGACTGTACCAAGATGACGCGTACCGCGGCCGCGCTGATTTGTGGATGCATTCATTTTGAGCCTGATCTGCATATCGCCGGAGTGGTCTTGAACAATACAGCCGGAGCTCGGCATAGAAGCATTCTGCGTCAATGCATCGAGACCTATAGCCGGTTGCCTGTCCTGGGGGCCCTGCCTCGGCTCAAAGACAATCCGATCCCGGAACGGCACATGGGTCTGGTTTCGGATAAAGAGCATCCCTCTGAGCTGGCTTTGGATACCATTGCTCAAACTATCGGCGATTGGCTGGATGTGGATAAGATCCGGTCTATTGCCCAGCAGGCGCCGGATATGGCCCCGGTGGAGCCTGTTCAGTGGCCACAGGCCAGTGCTGAGGCTGGTCAGGTACGTATAGGTGTGGTCAAGGACGCCAGCTTGTGGTTTTACTACCCCGAAAACCTGGAAGCCTTATCCAAAGCCGGGGCGCGGCTTGCAGAGGTCAGTCTTCTCAACGGCGAAGAGTGGCCGGAACTGGACGGACTGTATCTGGGTGGAGGATTCCCGGAGACCCAGGCGGCGGAGTTGGCCGCCAATTCCTTGGTCCGGGACCGGGTGTTGGGACTGGCCCAAAGGGGGTTGCCCATATATGCCGAATGCGGAGGGCTGATGTACTTGTGCGCCACCCTGCACTTAGGAGGCGAGGCCCACTCCATGGTCGGAGTATTCCCTTTGCAGGCAGAGCTGAGCCGTAAACCCCAAGGTCATGGATACACCTTGGTCAAAGTTCGTCACGCCAACCCATTCTACAGCGTTGGCTCCGAATTCTACGGGCACGAGTTCCACTATTCCAAATGCCTTTCCCCGCAAGGGGAAACCTGTGCCAAGGGAGCGTGTCTGGAAATGCTTCGGGGGACCGGGCTGGGAGAGGACCAGGATGGCTTGCTGTTTCGCAATACCTTCGCCTGCTACACCCATGTGCACGCCTTCAGTGTCCCGGATTGGGCCACCAATTTTGTTCGAGCGGCCATAGCTTACCGACGCTGCCGGGAGCAAGGACAGACCGAGTGCCCGGATATTCGCATGCTGTAGCCTGCCCGGCCCAAAATATTTTTCTGGGCAGTATACAGCACTCGTACCGTGTCTTATAAGTTCCGTTTCATATATTGGCAATTTCTAATGTGCCAATTGCCAAAAATTGTAGCAGCATGTATGAGACGAACTCCTAGGATTTTCCTTCCCTAAATCCATCCTTGAAACCTCGGCCCATATTGCCTAGTATCCTTTTTTGCCGAACAGATCTGTCCATAGGCAGTTTTTTGAAATCATGGCGCAGGGCGGTTTCCCTCGGTGCCCGGTCTGGGTGCTGGAGACCTTGTGCACAATATTTGGATACCAGAGTGCGGAGGAAAGTGAGATGGCACTGCGACTTGTCGTGTTGGTCAAGCAGGTCCCGGATACTCAGAATGTGACCGGACAGGCCATGAAGGAAGACGGGACCGTCAACCGGGATGCCTTGCCGGCGATTTTCAATCCGGAAGACCTCAATGCTCTGGAAGAGGCATTGCGTATCAAAGAGGCCCTGCCGGGCTCAACAGTCACTGCTATGAGCATGGGGCCGCCCAAGGCCAGTGAAGTGCTCAAGGAGTGTTTGTACCGGGGTGTGGACAAGGCGGTACTGGTCTCCGACAGGGGATTTGCCGGGGCGGATACTTTAGCTACCTCGTATGCCTTGAAGTGTGCAATCCAGCGCTTGGGACCCATTGATGTGGTCCTGTGCGGACGGCAGGCCATTGACGGGGACACAGCCCAGGTCGGTCCTCAAGTGGCCCAGAAGCTGGAGATGAACCAGATCACCTCAGTCTGTGCGATCCAGGAGATCGCTGAGGACAAGCTCACTGTGGTGCGGGGTATTGAGACCGGTTATGAGACAGTGGGCAGCTCCTTCCCGGTGGTCCTCACCGTTTCTGCAGCTGCTAACGAGCCTCGGCCTCCTCGGGCCAAGCTGGTCATGGCCTATAAAAATGTCTTGTGCCATGCAGATGATGCCTACGATGAATCCTATATCGAGCCGGAATGTGCAATTGGAGCTGAGCAGATCCTGCAATGGAATATGGCTTCCATTCAGGCCGATCCCGAACGCTGCGGTCTGTCCGGGTCAGCCACGAAAGTAAAGAAGATTGAGAGCGTGGTCTTGGCCGCTACGCAGACCAAAAAGATCGACAATACGCCCCAGGCCATTGCCGGCCTGGTCACAGAGTTGGTCCAGGAACATATACTCGGATAGCCGGAATGCCAACGCTTGATAAGTAGATTTCTTGTTTTATACAGGTGTTTACGGAGGACGCATGCAGGAACGCGGGAATGTCATGGTGTTTATGGAACACCGAAATGGTGAGCCGGCCGAGGTCAGCCTGGAGTTGATGTCCAAGGCCCGGGAGCTGGCCGACAGATTAGGGGTGGGAGCGGAGGCAGCGGTTATCGGTTCCAGCCATGGATATGGGCTGGAGTCCTTGGGACGATTCGGCTGTCAACGAGTATACTCCGTGCAGCACCCCGGTTTAGACGGATTTACGTCGGTGCCCTATGCCAAGGCCTTGGTGCAGATCATTTCCTCCTGTGAACCGCAAATCGTTCTCTTTGGGGCCACAACAACAGGCAGGGATCTGGCCCCACGGGTTGCATCTCAGCTTCAGTGCGGATTGACCGCTGATTGCACCGATCTGCAAATCGGGGAGCACAAGGTGAAGGGCCAGGTGTATACAAATGTCCTGCTTCAGATTCGACCTGCCTTTGGGGGCAACATCGTGGCCACAATCGTCTCCCCGGACAGCTGGCCGAGCATGGCCACGGTTCGGGAAGGAGTGATGCCCAAAAGGGAAGAGGCCTCCCCTCAACCGGCCCAGATTGTCCCTGTGAATGTAGACCTCAATTCGAGCGATTTTCCTACCCAGATTCTGGAAGTGGTGCGCAAGGAAAAAAGTGTTGATCTGAAAAAGGCCAAAATAATCGTCTCTGCAGGTATGGGGGCCTCTGATCCTCAAGCTTTGGAAATGGTTTTTGAGGCGGCCCGGGTCTTGGGCGGGGTTGTGGGTGCCTCCAGGCCGGTGGTGGATGCCGGTATTGTGCCCAAGGAGCATCAAGTAGGGCAAACCGGGACCACAGTCCGGCCCACCTTGTATATTGCCTGTGGGATTTCGGGGCAGATTCAGCATCGGGCCGGAATGATGGAGGCTCAAAGAATCATAGCCATCAACAGCGACCCCCAGGCTCCTATCTTCGACATAGCTCATTACGGAATCGTGGGGGATGTGAAACAGGTGCTCCAGCACATGATCAAGGCCTACAAAGATAAGGGATAACGTGCATCTGAGAATACATTTATCGCGGGAGGGAGTGTGAGCAACTATTACCAGGACAATGCGGATATTTCGTTTTATTTGCAGCATATGGACCTGGAGCAAGTGGTCCGGCTCAAGGAAGAAGACTTTGCCGATCACGGGGTTTTTGCCCATGCCCCGCAGGATGTACCGGATGCCCTGGACAATTACCATCGGGTTCTGGACATTGTGGGCCACATAGCAGGGGATTATGTAGCTCCCAGGGCCGAAGATGTGGATAGGGAAGGGGCCAGCTTCCGCAATGGACAGGTCCATTATGCCCAGGGAACCCGGGAGTCTCTCCAGCGCTTGGCGCAGGCCGATCTCATGGGCTTTACCCTGCCCAGACGGTATGGGGGCATCAATGTGCCCAAGACAGTGTATTCCATGGCCATTGAGATGATTTCCCGGGCTGATGCCTCCCTGATGAATCTCTTCGGCCTGCAGGAAATTGCGGACACTATTTGCAAGTTCGGCTCTGAGGAGCAAAAGGAGCGCTATTTGCCCCGGTTTTGTTCCGGAGAGACTTCCGGGGCCATGGCCCTGACTGAGCCGGATGCCGGGTCCGATCTGCAGTCTATCTCCTTGCGGGCGGATCAGATGGAGAACGGGCAGTGGGTTTTAAACGGTGTGAAGCGGTTTATCACCAACGGCTGCGCCGATGTCTCCCTGGTCATGGCCAGATCTGAACAGGGCATTACCGGCGGCCGGGGGATATCCCTGTTCATCTATGAGCGCGACGAGCATATGCGCATCCGGCGTATTGAGAACAAGCTGGGCATCCACGGTTCGCCCACCTGTGAACTGCAGTTTCAAGATGCGCCTGCCGAGCTTTTGGGCCAGCGCAAAAAGGGCTTGGTCAAGTACACCATGTCCTTGATGAACGGTGCCAGGCTGGGTGTGGCCGCCCAGGCTGTGGGCATTGCCGAGGCGGCCTGGCGGGAAGCCTCGGAGTATGCCAGGCAGCGGAGCCAATTCGGCCGGCCCATCGGCCGATTCCACCCTGTCGCCGAGATGCTGGCCGATATGCAGGTGAGCATTCAGGCCGGACGCAGTCTGCTCTATGAGACCTCGCGCATGGTGGATATCAAGGAAGGCCTGGAGGACCTTGGTGTTCGGGATCCGGAGCAGGCCAAGGGATACAGGGAAACAATGAAGCGGTATACCCGCTACAGCAATCTCTTCACTCCCTTGGTCAAGGCCTATACGTCAGAGGTGGTCAACGATATATGCGACATGGCCATTCAAGTCCACGCCGGTACAGGATATACCAAAGATTTCCCTGTGGAACGTTTGTATCGAGACGCCCGAATCACAAATATCTATGAAGGGACCACCCAGCTGCAGGTGGTGGCGGCCATGGGCAGCATAATGACCGGAGTGGTCTTTGACTGGATGGATTATATTGAACAAAGCGCGGATTTGTCCTCCGTGCCCGGACAGCTGGGTATGGCCCGGCAGTGCCGGGAAGCATTGCAGGACGTGGTCGGATATCTCAAGGAACGGGGAGATTACAGCTTCCAAGAGTTTCATGCCCGACGGGTAGTGGATATGGCCGCGGAAAGCAGTATGGCCTATCTTTTGACCCGGGACGCTGTATATTCCGAATCCAAACGGATTGTCGCTGATCTCTTTCTGTCCCGGGCGGTCAAAAAAGTCCAGGCCTGGAAGGAGACAATCATGGATCAGAATCAAGTCTGGTTTGAACAGGCCTCTGCCCTTTGGGAGCAGACCTTATAGCGTGCCTGAAGGGCAGGGCTGAAGATGTATGCTGACATCACGTTCTGCCCTTTTGCTTGCCGACTAAATGTCCGTTTTGGTTTTTTCGGGGCAAGGGTTCTGCAAGGCATATGCTGGGTGGATATGTTTCATTTGTGGCGATATTTAGTTGCGGAAAAAGAGAAGTGGTACAAAGTTATTGTCAATTTGGTGATGATATTCATAGGCATGCAATTCATAGAGCTTGCATATGCCACTGAATACTTCCAAAGTACAAGCTTGAGTAATAATATCCATGTACTTTATGCTATGTATTTGGCTTTTGTGGCTGGCTTGTTCCCGAACTATGCGACTATATTTGCTTCTGAACTTATAAACATGAATCGAAAAAATCTTCGCGAGATCTTAGAGGTTCTTGTTTTCTTTTTGCTTACCTTCCTGCTCAATATTGCCGTGATCTCCCTCTCCCTTTTTGTGTGAAGATAATTCTTTCCTGTGATCTTCAATTTTCTTGCCTTATTCCTTGGGCTGGCCTAATATCTGACTTATACAAGGTTCTGTCAGACGGTCAGCCCAAGGATACCCAGCTATGAAGAGTAGAGCTTCTTTTCCGGAAATGGTCAGGGTCCTGGAACAGGTTTGGATTCCCATGTCCGACGGGGTGCGCCTGGCGGCCAAGATCTGGCTTCCGGACAGTGCACAGCTGGCACCTGTGCCGGCCATTCTGGAGTTTATTCCCTACCGGAAGCGGGACGTGGAGGCTGTGGGGGACAGCATCACCCACGGTTATTTTGCCGGAAACGGCTATGCCTGCGTTCGGGCTGATCTGCGCGGGGCCGGGGATTCCGAAGGGGTCTTGGAGGATGAGTACCTGAGCCTGGAACAACGAGACGGTCTGGAGGTCTTGACCTGGATTGCAGCCCAGTCCTGGTGCAATGGGCAAATCGGTATGATGGGCATTTCCTGGGGCGGCTTCAACTCCCTGCAACTGGCCGCTTTGCAGCCTCCGGAACTGGGGGCCGTGATCACGGTCTGCTCCACGGATGATCGCTACGCAGATGATGTCCACTACATGGGCGGCTGCTTATTGGGGGATAACCTGTCCTGGGCTTCAACCATGTTCGGGTACAACTCCTGTCCTCCGGATCCGGCCCTGGCAGGCGATGCCTGGCGGGATATGTGGTTTTCCCGCCTGGAGGGGAGCGGACTTTGGCTGAAAAAATGGCTGGAGCATCAGCGCCGGGACGAATACTGGCGGCACGGTTCGGTATGCGAGGACTACTCGGCAATTACCTGTCCGGTCCTGGCGGTCAGTGGTTGGGCAGACGGATATTCCAATGCCGTCTTTCGGCTTTTGGCCGGACTTTCCGGGCCCCGCAAGGGGCTCATCGGTCCCTGGAGCCATAAGTATCCCCATTTCGGGGTTCCGGGCCCGGCCATCGGTTTTCTGCAGGAAGCCCTGCGCTGGTGGGATACCTGGTTGAAAGGAGAAGATCTGGGCCTGGAGGAGGAGCCCATGCTCCGGGTGTGGATGCAGGACAGTGTCCCGCCGAACACCCGCTACAGACACCGCCCCGGGCGTTGGGTGGCTGAAGAGATCTGGCCTTCTCCGGACCTAGATGCATATACGTATTATGTGCATCCTGGACATACACTCTTTCCGGGTCCGCCCGAGGATTCCATTCGGTTTTGCATCCAATCTCCGCTCAGCGTGGGCCTGTACGCAGGGAAATGGTGTTCCTATGCCGCGCCTCCGGATTTGCCCCACGATCAGCGCGAAGAGGACGGCGGGGCCTTGGTCTTTGAGACCGAGCCTTTGTCCGATACTTTGGAGATTTTGGGGGCACCGATTGTGAATCTGGATGTGTCCTCCAACCGGCCGGTAGCCATGGTTGCGGTCCGGCTCTCGGATGTGGCCCCGGACGACAAGGCCACTCGGGTGACCTACGGATTACTCAACCTTTGCCACAGAAATGGACACGCAGAACCAAAACCCCTGGAACCGGGGACGACATATTCTGTTCAGGTCCAACTCAACTATATCGCCCAGAGCTTTCCAGCCGGTCACCGTCTGCGGATCTCCATCTCCTCATCCTATTGGCCCCTGGCTTGGCCGTCGCCGTATCCTGTGCGCCTGAGCATATACTCCGGTGCCAGCCGGCTGGTGCTTCCGGTCCGCCGACCCAAGAGCATAGATACACATTTGAGGAACTTCCAGGATCCGGAAGGTGCCCCTGCCCCGACAGTCAGCCAGGTCCAGCCCAAAAAGCACGCCTGGCGGGTTATCCGGGATCTGGGTCGGGATGAGGCCACTTTAGAGGTGGTCAAGGACGAGGGGTCCTTGTGCCTGGAGGACATAGACTGGACCGTGAGCGCCCGGGCCAGGGAGTGGTATACCTACCAGGGAAATGACCTTGATTCCTTGCGTGGAGAGACCCTGTGGGAACGCAGCTTCCAGCGTGGACAGTGGTCGGTACACACCACAACCCGGACAGTGTTGACCTCCACAGCTGATTGTTTTCGGATCCATGCCCAGCTGGACGCCTTTATCCGAGATGAACGGGTCTTTGCCCGCAATTGGGACTATAAGATACCCCGGGATCATGTATGAATACCAGATATGTTTTGCTGATCCATGCCGGGTGTGAAGATATTGTCCCCGAGAAGTTCACACCGGAAGAGGAGCTGGAGCATCTGCGCACCTTGAGCCAGAGTCTGGAGGCCGGACAAACTGTTTTGGAATCCGGCGGCCGGGCAGTAGAGGCGGTGCAGGCAGCGGTCATGGTTCTGGAGGACTCCCCATTATTCAACGCCGGCCGGGGATCGGTGTTCACCCATGAGGGCACAAACGAGATGGATGCCTCTGTAATGGATGGGCACAATCTGCAGGCCGGAGCAGTGGCCGGGACCACCAGAATCAAAAATCCAGTATGCGCCGCCCGGATGGTCATGGACAGATCAGGGCACGTTCTGCTCATGGGCCAGGGGGCTGAGGCCTTTGTCCGGGAACAGGGCCTGGAGCTGGCGGATGCAAAATATTTTCATACCCCCAGGCGCTGGGAGGAGTATATGCAGGCCACAGGGAGGGGGGGACAGAGCCCTCATCTGGCTCCTGCGGCCGGTTCGGAAAAGTTCGGTACAGTGGGCGCGGTCTGTCTGGACCAGCAAGGGAACCTGGCTGCTGCCAGTTCCACCGGGGGAATCATGAACAAAAAGCACGGCCGGGTGGGGGATTCGCCCCTGGTGGGATGCGGTGTCTATGCCAACAACGCCACCTGTGCCGTGACCTGCACAGGCGAGGGCGAATTTTTTATCCGCACGGTGGCGGCCCACACGGTGTCGGTCTGCACTGAATTTGGAGGACTTGGCCTTGAGCAGGCCTGTCAGCAGGTTTTGAATCAAATCCAGGATCTGGGGGGATCAGGAGGGATGATCGGTGTGGATCATAACGGACAGGCGGCGGCTGTGTTCATCACCCAGGGCATGTTCCGAGGTATGGTTCGAGAAGGGGAGGAGCCCTGGGTAGCTATGTACAGTTAAAAAAAAGTCATGCCGGTGGGCGCCGGTATGACTTTTTTTACGGTTTCATCCGATCCTGGACACCACCTGTGTGCGGGATCGGAGCGCGTTGTTCCGGCAGCTGCAGTGGTGAGGTCAAAACCTGGATGGCCACCTGAGGTGCTGTTTCCGGGAGCTGGGCTTGAGCTTGGTCCGGGCGGACCAATGGAATAAGTTCTTCATACTGAAACTTGAGCATTTTCCGGCACTGTTGAAACTTGTCTACAAGCTCTTTTTGGGAATTGGCTCCCAGATAGATAAAGGCCGTGGCATAGCTGTAGCTGTCCTGTTCCGGAATTTCGGAGAGCTTCATGCCCACTTTGCCTTGCAGGTCGATAAGGGTTCCCGGGATCTGCGCTTTGATCTCATCCAAATCTTCCTTGGTGGGTGTGGAGGTGATCAGCTTGTCCTGGTACTCGCGCAGAAAGAACTTGCCGGCGATTTTGTATCTGCCCTGGCGCTTGGGAAACCAAGGATCTTGATTCAGGGCCACATCCAGCATGATTTGGTGATTGGACACCCCGTCCACCTTGGCGAATAGATCGCTGTGAGACTGCGGGATGCGGGTATTGATCTCCAGAAACCAGATTTTGTCTTTGCCTTCATTCCAGAAAAATTCAAGATTGAAGGCGCAGTGATCGAACCCGATATGGGTCATGACCTTTTCCGTGATATGGACCATTTCTTCCTGGACCTTGCGGGGCAGGCGGGACGGGTATTGATAACGGGCAAATGTCGTCCGGTTGGGCTCCCGGATTGAATCTATAATCCCGTAGGTGCGGACCTCTCCGTTGTGTACATAGCCTTCCAGGGTGCATTGGCGTCCGGAGATAATCTGCTCCGCCACGCAGTGAGAGCTGTTTACTCTGGCTACTTCCGGTGGGAGTTGGACAATGTCCAACAGGTAGTCAAAGGGCTTGAACAACCCGATCTTTTCTCTGAGGATGGAAACGGCCCGGGTAAAGTCTTTTGTACTGTTGATCCGAAACCCCAGCTGGGAAGCGGTGGACTTGATGGGTTTGACCCAGAAGGGGAATTGGAGATTGATCCCATCCAGGGCCTGATCGTCAAAAGGATCAAAAGGAGTGAAGGCCGGGATATATTCTGGTATGCACTGTTTTTGCTCCAGACGGCTCCAGTACTTGTGTTCGCATTTGAGCACGCTTTCCAGGGAAGGCCCAGGGACTTTGAACTGTTCGCACAGGATAGGAACCATGGTGCTGACCGGAAAGTCGGTGTATCCGACAATGGCGTCAATGGATCCGGAAAACTCCCGGAGTTCCTTTTCCGCCAAGTCCAGCATGTCCTGCAGACGGTATTGACCATTGTCAATCAAGGAATGAATATCCAGCAGGCCAATGAAATTGTAGTTTTCTGCGTTTTTTACCTGTTGAATCATTTGTAAATTAAAGTCATCCAA
Organism: Thermodesulfobacteriota bacterium; assembly: GCA_051749205.1. Lineage (GTDB taxonomy): Bacteria > Desulfobacterota > Desulfovibrionia > Desulfovibrionales > Desulfothermaceae > Desulfovermiculus. The sequence continues at coordinate 26,147 of JBNJII010000034.1, forward strand.
TCCAATGATGAAAATGTTTTTTTTCATCGCCCGCTTATCTCCGCTTGTGAGTTAACAATTCAAGAAATAATTCAGACTTGCCGGAGGTCCCGCCAAAGGACGGCCTCATTGCGAGCCGGGTCCTTTCAGTAGGGCGGGCTTGCCCTCAAGCCCTGCCTTTTTTCGTTCCCAGGTCCTCTTTGGTAAGGAAAGAACGAAAAGAAGAAAGAGGGCGAATAATTATTCGCCCCTACTGCCTTATCGCCAGTTTTTTCTGGATCAAACCGGCAGTTCTAACCAATAACTAATAACGAATAACAGGCCCGTCAGCGGCCCTGAACCCTGAGCAAGCAGGATTATGAGTCTTGAGCCGGCACGAATTTCCGTTTGGACAGGATGTACTTGTCTCCGGGGACCATGACGTGGACGCTTAAGTTTTGAATAGAGATAAGATCCCCCTCGTTGATGGAGGCCATATTTGTATGCCGAATGGTGAATCCATCCACCAAAATGATCAGGCCGGTTCCAATGGCTTCCTGGACATCCCCCTCGGTAATGAGGAGCCCGGTATCTTCACCCAAACCTATGCCCAGGGCAGACGGATTGCTGGCTACGGCCTGAAACAGGCGTCCGATACGCCCTCGCTTCACAAAGTGGGTATCGATGATCACATGGCCCAAAAGTCCAAATCCGCTGCTGAACTTGACCGCGCCTTTTTTCAGGGCCTCGTGACTGCTGCCTTCATAGATCATGGTGTCCGCCATGCACATGGCTCCGGCACTGGTCCCGGCAATGACTATCGGCTCCTGATGGTAGCGCTCCATAAGGGTATTTAAAAATCCAGTTCCTCCTAAGATAGTTGTCAACCTCAGTTGATCTCCGCCGGTAAATAAAAATCCACCCGCCTCCCTGGCCCGGGCGACGAACTTTCCGTTTTGAGCTTCCTCCCGGTTTCTGATGTCCAACACACCGACATCTTCAAAACCCAAATTCTGAAAGGCCTGCAGGTATCGCCGGCCGGACTTTTCCGGAACCCCTGAAGCAGTAGGGATGATTTCTATGCGTTTGGTTTCTGCGGGCAGAAGTTGACAGAACTTGGTTATGATTTCCGCTTCAGTTTCATGCATGGTCCCATTGCCGAGTTCTTCCGAGCCGTTAGCTTCTGAGGGCAGAGAAAGGTCTCCGCCGATAATGATCAAAATTCCTTTTGTTTTTTTCATAATTATAGGCTACTCTTTTGCCTGGATTATATCAAGAGTTCATAGTGTGTTTTCCGTTGAGAGATAGCGGTTTATTTATATAAGTAGATATTATATATCAAATAATATTGAGGCATAATAGGTGTGAGTGATTATGAAAGTTTTAGAGATTCGGGCCTTGCGGGGACCAAACTATTGGTCTAACTGGCGGCACAAGCTCATGGTTATGCAGGTCGATTTGGAGGAGATGGCAGAATATCCATCAAATTCTTTACCTGGGTTTACTGAAAGAATTGAAAAGCTTATGCCATCATTATATGAGCATAGATGCTCACGGGGTTATCCTGGTGGATTTCTGGAGCGTGTGCAGGAAGGGACCTGGATGGGACACATAATGGAGCACGTTGCTTTGGAAATACAAGTCCTGGCCGGAATGAACTGCGGGTTTGGACGGTGTGTCTGGGAAGGGGAAGGATCGATTTACAACGTCGTCTTTTCCTATGAGGAAGAAAGGGCCGGTTTCTATGCCGCAGAGGCAGCTTTTCGCATTGTGAGTAAACTTATAACTGCTGAGCCGTATGATTTGGAGCAGGATGTTCAACGACTCAGAGAGATCCGGGAAGAAGAGCGTTTCGGACCGAGTAAAGGATCTATTGTGGAGGAAGCCCAAAAACGAAATATCCCCATTTTGCGCTTGAATCAGTACTCATTGGTCCAGTTGGGATGGGGGATGCATCAACAAAGGATTCAAGCCACGGTGACCGGCAAAACCAGCAGCATCGGTCTGGAAATTGCCTATGACAAAGAAGAAACCAAGAACATGTTGTCCACCAATGGCTGTCCGGTCCCCTCTGGAGTGGTTGTGCATTCTATGCAGGATATGGAATCTGCGGTTTCCAGGGTTGGTTTCCCCCTTGTGGTCAAACCGGTGGACGGACACCAAGGCCAGGGGGCGACCATCAATATCAAGAGCATGGAAGAGGCTCGTATTGCATTTGAAACAGCTTGCGATTACTCAAGCAGAGTCATTGTGGAGAAGTATGTTCAGGGAGGTGATTTCCGGTTGCTGGTCATCAACGACACCTTTGTGGCTGCAGCCAAACGCACCCCGGCCCATGTGGTGGGCAACGGCCGGTTGACCATCCAGGAACTCATCGATGAAGTGAATCAGGACCCCCGCAGAGGATACGGCCACGAACAGGTGCTTACCGAAATACAAGTGGATGGGATGACCAGGCGGCTCTTGGATCAGGAAGGGCTGAGCCTGGATACGATCTTGCCTCAGGGCCGGGTTGTGTACTTGAAAACCACAGCCAATCTGAGCACAGGTGGAATATCCGAGGATGTGACCGACACGGTTCATTCCGGAAATGTATTTATGGCTGAGCGGGTGGCCCGGATCATAGATCTGGATATCTGCGGGATTGATGTCGTGGCTTCCAACCTGAGTGAGCCGATCACCGAGAATGGCGGGGCAATTATTGAGGTCAACGGGGCTCCGGGATTTCGCATGCATCTGGCCCCAATCCTGGGCAAACCCCGGAATGTGGCTGAGCCGGTTCTGGACATGCTCTTTCCTTCCGGCCATCCAGGCCGGATTCCCATAATTTCCGTGACCGGTACCAACGGCAAGACCACCACTACCCGGCTTATTGCCCATATGATGAAGATCCACGGTCGAAAGGTGGGGACCACGACCACAGACGGGATCTACGTCCACAACAATCTCCTGTACAAGGGGGACTGTTCCGGGCCGGAGAGCGCCCGGTTTGTCCTCCGGGACCCTACAGTGGACTATGCGGTCTTTGAGACCGCCAGGGGAGGGATGATGCGTTCCGGACTGGGATATGACACAAGTGACGTGGGCGTGGTGACCAATGTGGCTTCCGATCATTTGGGCCTGCGCGGAATCCATACCCTGGAGCAATTGACCCGCCTTAAATCTCTGGTAGCTGAAAATGTGCGCCCCGAAGGCTATGCTGTATTAAATGCCGACGACCCCAATGTGTATGCCATGCGCGAAAACATCCCCTGTCAGGCAGCTCTGTTCAGTATGGATGTATCCAATCCCCGCATCCGGGAGCATTGCGCATCCGGAGGAACGGCTGCGGTGTATGACGAAGGAAATATTGTGCTCCGCAAAGGCGACTGGACCATCCAAGTGGACAAGGTGATCAATATACCGTTAACTTACTCGGGAAAGGCTGCTTTCCAGATTCAAAATGTACTGGCCGCTTGTCTGGCCGCCTTTGTCCAGGAGGTGAGCGTGGAAGAGATCAGGACCGGTATCCAGACCTTCTTTCCCTCTTCGGCCCAGTTGCCCGGGCGAATGAATATCTTTGAATTTGAGAAATATAAGGTGCTTATCGATTATGCCCACAATCCCCCGAGTATGGAGGCTATGGGCAGGTTTGTGACCTCTCTGGGGGATGGACGCAAGGTTGGTATACTGGCCGGAACAGGAGACAGGCGGGACGAGGACCTTATGGATTATGGACGGGTGGCTGCCGAGTACTTTGATCAGCTCATTATCTGGGAGGATGCAGATTATGCTCGGGGCCGGGACAGTAAAGAGGTTATGGATCTCATCATCCAAGGGGCCAGGAGCAATCCCAAGAAACCGGATATCCAAGTTATCCAGGATGAAGACGAGGCTGTGGAGCATGCCTTGGCCACAGCCGCTTGGAGAACAGTCATCGCCGTGTTCACTGGACGCATTCAGGCCATGACCTTGAAGATAAAGACCTGGAAGGAGAAAGAGCTGGATCTGACCATTACCCGTGAGGATATCCCCAATATTGAGCCCCTAGCCGGCAGGGAGAATGAAGGGGGTATCTGGTGATGGTTTTTGAGCATTGATCATATATGAAACGCAGGACCCCTCTCTCCGTCATTGCCCGGCCCGGATCTTTCCAATACACCGGGCTCAGAATCACCGGGCAATCTAGGGGAAAGCTTTTCTGTCAAAAAGGCAGGGCTTGGGGTCAAGCCCGCCCTACAGGAAGAGCCCGGCTCGCAAGGAGGACGCCCTTGCCCCCAAGGGCAGGCCCTCTTCGGAGTAACTTCTCGTTTCATACGAGAGGTCAGTAAAAACAAATACATATAGCTCCATCTTTGTTTGTAAATCTCTATCAAGCGACATTTTGCAGTACCGTCTATAAGTAAGAGGAGGATCCTTTTGCATTCTCCTCTTATTCAATATGCATGAGGACACATTTTACATTTGCCGGAGGTCCTGCTGAACTTTGAGCTTAGATAAGTCCACTGAACCCAAGGCCTGGCTGAGCCGATATGTCTATAGGGCCGGGACGTACTTGGGCCTGAGTGTGGGCCTGGGGTTGAGTGCCGGCATTTTGCTCATCCTGCAGGCCTCTGTGCTGGCCTGGATTGTGGACAGGGTCGTCTTTGCCGGTGACGGCCTGTCCCGGGCTATGCCCGGCCTGTGGCTCATGCTGGGCCTGATTGGAGGCCGGGCCGGAGCTGTCTGGGCCAGCATGTACTTTTCCGGTCTGGCTGGAGTTCAGGTCAAGACGGATATGCGCCGCAGGCTCTTAGAGCATATGGAAAAGGTGCATCCGCTCAGCCTGGCCTCCAGATCCTCCGGTGCACTTATCCACTT